>NZ_JAMYMD010000016.1:0-114304 GCF_040318335.1 Mesorhizobium sp. M1182 | reverse complement strand
GCACTCGCCCGCCGGCTGGCGGTCATCATGCACCGCATGTGGGTGGACGGCACCGAATTCCGCTGGACGCGGGAGGCCTCGCCAGCCGCTATCTGACCGGGAAGGCCGTAAGGAGAGAGACAAGTTCCGCCACCGGCGGAAGCACGTCCTTCGCGGGACGATGGATGAGGCGAGTTCGTTGAAGCACTCGGACCGGTCGCTCACTGCAGCCGATCAGGCCGCGAATCAGATTGTGCCGCTTCATTCTCCTGATCCCATGCTGGGAGGGCTAAAGCCGATCCCGTAGAGAAGCGAGGCCCCGCGAAAGACGTCAAACGCCGGAGAAGCCGCAAGCTCGAAAGCGCTTGACCTCAACATGCCGAATAGAGAAGTGCTTCAGGACTGCTGCAACCCGGACTTTTTCAACACTATCGGTGTGGAGGTAACCTTCTGCCAGCCGTCGCCGAGGCGTTTTTGTTTTCAGGTTTCAAAATCGACTTTGCCTATTCAGCTCTGCGATCGGACCTGCTTGGCGGCAGCCTCGAGCGACCGTTCAAACGCGTCGATCACCTGGTCGACCTGCGGCTCGGTGATGATCAGCGGCGGGCAGAAAGCCAGCGCATCGCCCATATTGCGCGAGATGACGCCGTTCTGCTGCATGAAGCCGTTGACGAGCCCGCCCAGTTCACTGGTCTTCCCCCACGGCGCCTTGTTCGCCTTGTCGCCGACCAGTTCGACCGCCGAAATCAGGCCGATGCCGCGCACCTCGCCGACAAGCGGGTGCGAAGCGAGCGTGCGCAGCCGCTTCAGCATATGCGCGCCGACCGCACGCGCATTGCCGACAAGGTCGCGCTCCTCGATCAGCTTCAGGTTCTCGAGCGCGACCGCTGCCGCAACAGGATGGCCGCCGCCGGTGAAACCGTGGCCGAAGGTGCCGATACGGTTGCTTTCGTCGGCGATCGGCTCGAATACCTTGTCATTGATCAGCAGGGCTGAGATCGGCAGGTAGGACGAAGAGATCTGTTTCGATAACACCATGATGTCGGGCCTGATGCCGAAGGTCTGCGAGCCGAACATCTCACCAGTTCGGCCAAAGCCGCAGATCACCTCGTCGGCGATGAGCAGGATGTCGTATCTCGACAGGACCGCCTGTATCTTCTCCCAGTAGCCCGCCGGCGGTACGATGACGCCGCCGGCGCCCATGATCGGTTCGCCGAAAAAGGCGGCGATGGTTTCCGGTCCTTCGGCGAGGATCAGCTTTTCCAGTTCGTCGGCAAGCCGCGTCGAAAACAGCTCCTCGCTTTCACCCGGCAGCGCCTCGCGCCAATGGTGCGGCGTCGAGGTATGCAGCACATTGGCAATCGGCAGGTCAAAGGAAGTGTGGTTGTTGGGCAGTCCGGTCAGGCTTGCCGAGGCGATGGTGACGCCGTGATAGCCCTTCTTGCGGCTGACGATCTTCTTGCGCGCCGGCTGGCCGAGCGCATTCGACCGGTACCAGATCATCTTCATGGCCGTATCGTTGGCCTCGGAGCCGGAATTGGTGAAATACGCCTTGCTCATCGGCACCGGCGCCATCTGCACCAGTCTCTCGGCGAGATCGATCAGCGGCGAATGCGATTTGGAGCCGAAATCGTGATAGTAAGGCAGCTTCGACATTTGCCGTACTGCCGCATCGACCAGCCGCTTCTCCGAAAAGCCGACCGCGACGCTCCAGAGCCCCGCCATCGCCTCGATATAGCGGTTGCCGGCAAGGTCCTCGACATAGATGCCGTCGCCCTTCTCGATGACGAGCGGCCCCGACTCCTGATGCTTGCGCGCATTCGTATAGCCATGCATGTGAAAGCTTATGTCGCGGGCTTCGGGTGAATTCGGTCGTGCGTCCATGACGGCTCCTGATGCTGACGCGGAACAATCCTGCCGCCGGTCCGGCTCGGCAGGTCCCCGTGCGTTATGCCGTTTGATGCATCTTTCTCGAACGGTATAGTGTCAAGCGCTTTCGGCAGGGCCAGCGGATGGATGGACGCATGCAGAACTTCGGCTTGACCTAACCGTGGACCATGTCGACTGCATTGTCGCTGGCGCCGGCGTTGTTGGCCTGGCGATCACGCGAGAGATGGCGCAGCGCGGCATCGATACGCTGGTCCTGGAAGCCGAGAACGCTATCGGCACCGGGACAAGCTCGCGCAATTCCGAGGTCATCCATGCCGGCCTCCACTATCCGGTTGGATCGCTGAAAGCCCAGTTCTGCGTGGCCGGCCGGGAAAGACTCTATCGCTATTGCGAGGAGCGGGCGGTCCCACACGCGCGCTGCGGCAAGCTCATCGTTGCCACAAGTGCCGAACAGGAGCCGGTGCTCGCCTCAATCCGGGCCAATGCACGCGCTTGCGGCGCCGGCGACCTGTTGCGCTTGAGCGAAGCCGAGGCGCATACGCTGGAGCCCAGCCTTAAGTGCACGGCGGCGCTGCTGTCGCCCGCCACCGGCATCATCGACAGCCATGCCCTGATGCTCGCCCTGTTGGGCGACGCCGAGGAGCACGGGGCGGCACTTAGTCTCAACACGCGCATCGCCTCCGGCCGCATCGAAGCAGGCCGCGTCGTGCTCGAGACGGTGGACGCTGCCGGCGGCGAGCGCTTCGAGATCGCCACTCCGCGTTTCGTCAATGCCGCCGGGCTTGGCGCCGCAGCACTTGCCGGTTCGCTTGAAGGGCTCAATCAGCAATTCGTGCCAAAGCTCCATTATGCCAAGGGCAATTATTTTTCGGTGGCCGGACGGGCGCCGTTCTCGCGATTGGTCTATCCGGTGCCCGAACCCGGCGGGCTCGGTGTTCATCTGACACTCGACCTTGATGGCGTCGCCCGCTTCGGGCCGGACGTCGAATGGACCGATCAACTCGACTACCGCGTCGACCCGGCTCGTGGCGAGCGCTTCTACAGCGAGATCCGCAAATACTGGCCGGACCTGGCCGATGGCAGCCTGCAACCCGCTTACAGCGGCATCCGGCCAAAACTGTCCGGTCCCGGTGAGGCCAATGCCGACTTCGTCGTCCAGGACGTGGCGGTGCACGGCGTGGATAGCCTGGTCAACCTGTTCGGCATCGAAAGCCCCGGCCTGACCTCCTGCCTGACGATTGCCGACCACGTCGCGCAGTGCCTCGCGCCGAAGTTGTAGCGTGCGGCGCCCCGCGCCGCGATCTGCACTGTATCAAGGCGCATTGCGTGAACTTTCAGACGCAAGTCGCCTATGAGGCACATCGCGCACTTGCAGCCCGCTCCGCGCTCTGATTCCCTGCATTCTGGGGCTGTCCTGATTCGCACTGCCCGGTTCAGAGTTTTCGCAGTGCGCCCGGGACAAGCTTCCAGCGACCACTCGGCGTATCCAGGGAGAACGGCAATGAACACCGCGACGAGGCCGGTAATCTCGGAGATGAGGCCCAAGATCACCGTCGTCGGGGTCGGCGGCGGCGGCGGCAACGCCGTCAACAACATGATCGCCGAAGGCCTGCAGGGCGCGGAATTCATCGTCGCCAACACCGATGCCCAGGCCCTTGCCATGTCGAAGGCAACGAGGCTGATCCAGTTGGGCGCTCATATCACCGAAGGTCTCGGCGCCGGGTCCCTGCCCGAGGTCGGCCGTGCCGCGGCCGTGGAATCCATCGACGAGATCATGGATCACCTTGCTGGAACGCACATGTGCTTCGTGACCGCCGGCATGGGAGGCGGAACCGGCACTGGTGCCGCGCCTGTTATAGCACAGGCAGCGCGGGCAGCCGGAATACTGACCGTTGCCGTCGTCACCAAGCCATTCGTCTTCGAAGGCAGGCGCCGCATGTACGCTGCCGATGAGGGCATCGAGCGCCTGCGCGAAAGCGCCGATACCGTCATCGTCATTCCCAACCAGAATCTGTTCAGGATCGCCGACGCCAGAACCACGTTCGCCGACGCCTTTGCCATGGCCGACCGGGTCCTCTATGCGGGTGTCGGCTGCATCACCGATCTGATCGTCAAAGAAGGCCTGATCAATCTCGACTTCGCCGATGTGAAGTCGGTGATGCGCGACATGGGCCGCGCCATGATGGGAACCGGCGAAGCCGCCGGAGAAGGCCGCGCCAAGAAGGCAGCGGAAGCGGCAATCGCCAACCCGCTGCTCGACGAAGCCTCGATGATGGGCGCCAAGGGCGTCCTTGTCTCGATATCGGGCGGCATGGACATGACGCTGTTCGAGGTCGACGAAGCCGCTACCCGCATCCGCGAGGAGGTCGACAACGATGCCGACATCATCGTCGGCGCCATCTTCGACAAGGCACTCGCCGGAAAATTCAGGGTGTCGGTCGTGGCGACCGGCTTGCGGCGTGGCCTGGAGATCCCACTGCTTGCCGAACCGGAAGTTCGCATGAACTGAACGCGTATCGCTGCAACTCGCTCAGCCGACTGCCAGCCTCGCGTCACCAGGGCCGCGCGCCGTCGATGACTTCCACGGCGCGTACAGCAAAACAGCCGGCCAGCGGTGCCACATCCGCCGCATCGGCCGCAACCGCGCTGCCGGCCAGCACGCGGTCGGCGATGCCGACGAAGATCACGGCAAAGCGGAACATGGCAAACACCAGATGGAACCGCTGCAGCGGCGCCGTCGGCACGGCGTAGGCGAAGTAATGATCGAGGAATTCGCGCTGTGTCGGAATACCGAGGGCTGCCTGATCAAGGCCGAGGATGCCGCCATATTCGTCCGATGAGGAATGCCAGGGCATCGAGCAGAAGCCGAGATCGGCAAGCGGATGGCCGAGGGTCGATAACTCCCAGTCGAGTATGCCGATCACCTCGGGCCGCTCGGGATGGAAGATGAGATTGCCGAGACGGAAATCGCCATGCGCGATCGAAACGTGGCCATCATCTGGCGGAAGATGTCGCGGCAGCCATTCGGCGACGGCTTCGAGCGCGGCAATGCGCTCGCTCGGCGATTCCCGCAACTGTCTGGTCCAGCGCGCGATCTGTCGCTCAAAATAGTTCCCGGGACGGCCATAGTCGCCGAGCCCAACCTCTTCCGGCCGGACGGCGTGCAGCTTTGCCAGCGCCTCGGCCATGCCGAAATAGATGCCGCGCCGCTCGTCTGGCGTCAGTCCCGGCAACGCGCCATCGTGGAACACCCGGCCGTCGAGCCGCTGCATCAGATAGAACGGCGTGCCGAGCGGCTCGTCGCCGTCGTGATAGAGCACCGGCCGCGGCACCGGCACCTTTGTCGATGCTAGCGCCTCGATCACCCGGTACTCGCGATCGACCGCATGAGCGCCGCGCAGGATCGGTCCCGGAGGTTTCTTGCGCAGAACCATGCGGCGGCCGCCATAGTCGACGAAATAGGTCGGGTTGGATTGGCCGCCGACGATCCGCTCAAGCGACATTTGGCCATCGCCAAAATGCGCTCTCAGAAAATCCTCCAGGCGTACTGGATCGAAATCCATCCTCATTGCCGGCTCAGCGGTTCCCGCCGCGACCTGTTTCGTCTTGTCTGCCGGCTTCGACATGCCAGCGCCAGAAGCCCGCACCTTCCTCGTTGAGAAAGCGGTTGAGCACCATCTTGTGGACCTCGTCGGCGCCGTCGACCAGGCGAGCCTGGCGGGCGTAGCGGTAAATCCATTCGAGTACAGTGTCTTTCGAATAGCCGCGGGCGCCGTTGATCTGGATCGCCACGTCGGCGGCGTCATGCAGCACGTTGGCGACCTGGATCTTGGCCATGGAGACCTCCTTGCGGGCAAAGCCACCGCGATCGAGCTCCCAGGCCGCCTTCATCACCAGCAGCCGCCCGATCTCGATGCGCATAGCAAGGTCGCCGAGCATCAGCTGGATACTCTCACGGTCGGCCAAAAGCTGCCCGAAACCGCTACGCTCGGCGGCATAGGCGCGCGCGATCTCGATGCAGCGCTTGGCAAGACCGAGCCAGCGCATGCAATGGGTGAGCCGCGCCGGACCGAGCCGGACCTGGGTAACCCGGAGGCCGCTGCCTTCGCCGGCAAGCACGTCCTCGACCGGGACTTCCAGGCCGTCGAACTCCAGCTCGCAATGGCCGCCATGTTCTTCCGGTCCCATGATTTCGATGCGCCGCACGATCCGCCAGCCCGGCTGGTCCTTGTGGAACAGCAAGGCCGAAAGGCCGTGACGCGGATCGTCCGAAGTGCGCGCAATGAGAATGAAGTGGCTCGCCTCTTGCGCGCCGGTGATGAACCATTTGCGGCCTGTGACGACATATCTGTCGCCACGCCGTTCGGCTCTGGTCATGATCATCGACGGGTCGGAGCCGCCGCCCGGGTGCGGTTCCGTCATTGCGAAGGCCGAGCGCACCTTGCCCTCGACGATCGGTTTCAGCCATCTTTGCTTCTGCTCAGGCGTTCCCAACCCTTCCAGCATCATCATATTGCCATCGTCGGGGGCCGCGGAATTGAACACGACCGGACCGAAGATCGAGCGGTTCATCTCTTCATAGCAGACGGCCATATCCACCTTGGAAAGGCCGGCCCCGCCGGTCTCGGGTTTGAGCTGCAGGCACCACAGGCCGGCTGCTTTCGCCTTGCCGCGCAGCGTTTCAAGCAGCGGCAGCGCAATATTGCCATGGCCGTCATAGCAAGCCTTGTCAGCCTCGAGCGGCAGGATTTCGCGCTCGACGAAATCGGCGATCCGGCTGCGGAAGGCCTCGGTTCGGACGGAAATGTCGAAATTCATGGCGCTCACAAGGATGAAACGAGATGCCGCCATCGGCTCCGATGGTCGCGCCGGTAGTGTAACTGCCGTCGTTGAATGGGAGCAACAGCAGTTCGCCGGCCGTTCCTTGCGCACGTCAAAGCGCCGGTTCGATATGGATCGATGCCGGCGTGCTGCCGATGGCGGTCGAATTCCAGGATCAAAGAGTACTCAGGTTTCGTATCGCTGACGTCCGCGACAATGCTCAGATCAATTCGAGGACAGCGCAGCCATAGCCGTCCAGCGTCAACACTCCGGAGACAGGTCCTTCGCTATCGAGCAGGTTGCTGCCGAAGGGAACGCCGGTTACCGTAACGGGCGTGTCTTTGACGTTTTGCACGAACAACAGCCGGCGTTCGTCATTCTCGCGCATCGTGACCTCGACGCCGTCCGGCAGATCCGGAACCAGAGGCTCCACATTCGCATCCACGAAAGTGCGCGTAGCGAGTTGAGCTGTCAGCTCCGGCGTTAGATAAGTGCCGACATAGAGCACACGGCCCTTGCCGACGGCGCGGGAGGTAATTGCAGGCGTTCCCGCCGCGTAGCGGTTCGACCAAACCCCTACAATTTCGACTTCCGGTTCGACTGCGAGGTTCTCATAGAAATAACCGGCATCGAACTCGTGGTTTCCGACGGTGAAACGACGGATACGGCGGCTGGATTCGGCCGGTCTGTCGGGAGGAATGACGAGCCCGCCGGAGCGCGACATGGTATTGAACAGGCCATTGGCCCCAGGTGCCGCCAGCCGCCCGAAATCCTCGACGCGAACGCCGGTCAGCTTCGACAGCGACCGGCCCGGCGCTGTCTCGCGGATGACGTGGTTGTTTTCGTCGCGGGTTCCCGTGCGCGCGCCGATGATGACGGTACCGCCATTTTCGGCAAAGACTTGCAGCCGCTCGGTCCAGCTGTCCTTCCAGATCACCCAATGCGGCACGTAGAAGACCTTGAGCTTCGATAGATCGTCTTCCGGGTGGATGAAGCCGCAGGCGATGCCGCGGTCATAGCAATACTGATGCAGCAAGGTTGCATCATCCTGCGGACTTGGCAGGCCGATGGGGAAGGTCTTGTGGGCTTCCTGATTGTCGAAGTCCGAGCCGGCGATGCCGACATCCATCCGCACATGGGTGCCCAGGATCTTGTCTTTAAGCGCCGTCACCTCGGTGGCGAACTGCCTGGCTTCGTCATAGCGGCGGCGAGCGACATCATCGTGGTCGATGATGCCCATCCAGTATATCTCCGCACCGAAATGCGCGGGGCGCCAGCGGAAGAACATGATACCATCGGCGCCACGCGCAACCGACGACATCGCCATGCGTCGCATTTCGCCCGGCTCCGGCGTCAGCGTGCAGAAGCCCGGCTGGGCGCCAAAGCCCGACTGTTGTTCCGGCACTATGTAGTTGCCGGAAAATCCCCTGCAGATGTCGAGATGCAGCGCCTGGATCTTGGCGTGGTTGCCGAGGCGAAAGAACTCGTCATAGAGGAACGGATAGATGTCGTAGCCGACGAAGTCGAGATCGGTGGAGAATTGGCCGCGAAAGTCGATGTCACGCAATCCGCCGAGATTGTGGAAAATGAACCAACTGGCATTCGCTTTTCTCAGGATCTCGACCTGGTCGTGCTGGAACCGTGCTGTCGAAAAGGCGAGAAAACGGTGGTAGTCCTGGAGGTGACCGGGACCGGGAAAGGACGGGGAAAAATCCAGCGGGAAGACAATTTCGCTGAAATCGCCGTAAGCCGTCGCCCAGAAATCGCCACCCCAGGCGAAGTTCAGCCTGTCTATCGTCTTGTAGGTTTCCTGGAGGTAAGCCTGGAATTCCTTCAATGCCGACGGCGAATAGGATTCCGGCATGCTGGTGTTGAGTTCATTGTCGGTCTGCCAGCCGATGACATTTGCGTTGTCGCGGTAGTGGTCCGCCATCGCCCTGGTAATCTTGCGGCTGTAGTCGCGAAACACCGGGCTGCTGGTGTCGGCATACTGGCGCGAGCCGTGGCCCATCGACCGGCCATTTCCATCAAGCCGCAGGATTTCCGGATGTTTTGCCGTCAGCCAGCGCGGCGGGGTGGCGGTCGGCGTGCACAGGATCGTGTTGACGCCGTGACGCGCGAGGCCCTCGATTGCCCGGTCGAACAGGTCGAAATCGAAGGTGCCTTCACGCGGTTCGAAAATGTGCCAGGCGAATTCGCCGAGGCGGGCGACGTTGAAGCCGGCCTCGGCCATGCGCCTGGCGTCATTGTCCCAGTAACTCTCGTCCACATGCTCGGGGTAATGCGGCGCGCCGACCAGAAAGCGGTCGGTCTGGATCGTGCGCCAGACCGACAGGGCGCGGCCGTTTGAAGTCTTGTTCACGAAGGATACTCCTGCAGGTCAGTCGGTGATGGTGGATTTGCGGGCACTGATTGTCCGCTCATCGACAGAGGAAAAGAGATAGACGTCACGCGGCTCGACCTTGAAGCCGACGGTCGCATCGGCAGCGACGGCACTCGCATGGCCGATCTGGACGGTGACGTTGCCGCTGCCGCTTTCGGAACTGACGCATTGCAGCGGGCCGGCGTCGGCATAGAGGATGGTCTCGCGGCCGAGATGCTCGACCAGCCGTACCCGTGCGGCAAAACTCACCGTCTCTTCCGCGGCCAAGCTGATGCTCTCCGGCCGGATCCCCATCGTCACCCTATCGCCGACCTGTACGGATGCCGCTTCCGTCAGTTCGACAGTCAAAGGAGAAAGACCGGCGGTCGACAGCGTGGCGACGCCGCCGGAGACAGCGGCGACCGTCACTTCGAAAAAATTCATCCGGGGTGCGCCGAGGAAGCCCGCGACGAAGAGATTGGCCGGATTGCGGTAGAGTTCGAGCGGAGCGCCCACCTGCTCGACCGAGCCGCGATTGAGCACGACGATACGGCTCGCCATTGTCATCGCCTCGGTCTGGTCGTGCGTGACATAGACCATGGTGGCGCCGAGCCTGGCGTGCAGATCGGAAAGCTCGACGCGCATCTGCGTGCGCAGCGCTGCGTCGAGGTTGGACAATGGTTCGTCGAACAGGAACACGTCGGGCGAGCGGGTTATCGCACGGCCGATCGCCACACGCTGACGCTGGCCGCCGGAAAGCTGTTTCGGCCGCTTGTCGAGCTGGTCGGTAATGCGAAGGATCTTGGCGGCTCGCAGCACGGCGGCATCGATCTCGGCCTTGGGGCGATGCGCCATGCGCAGGCCGAAACCCATGTTCTCGGCGACGGTCATATGCGGGTAAAGCGCATAGGACTGGAAGACCATGGCAATGCCGCGCTCACCCGGCTCGGTGGTGGTGACATCACGGCCGTTGATGAGAATCTTACCGGTCGAGACGGTTTCAAGCCCGGCGATGATCTTCAACAGCGTTGACTTGCCACAGCCGGACGGCCCGACGGTGACAATGAACTCGCCCTGTTCGACGCTGAGATCGATGCCGCGCAGCGCGTGGTAGCTGCCATAATTCTTTTGTATCTGCCGGAGTTCAAGACTGGTCATGGAGCCCTGCTTGCGAAATCAGTTTCGGATCGGGTGGGCGACGCCTTGAAGCCATGATCGCTCATCCCTTGACCGCTCCCATGGTGAGGCCGGTGATGAAGTGCTTCTGCATTAGGAAGAACATGGCAACCGGCGGCAAAGCCACGACGATGGTGCCAGCCGAGATCAGGTTCCAGGCCGAGACCCATTCGCCGCGCAGGTTGGCTAGGCCGGCGGTTACCGGTTTGACGGTATCGCTGATGGTGAGCACGACCGCCCAGAAATAATCGTTCCAGATAAAGGTGAAGAGCAGGATGGCCAGCGCCGCGAGAGCCGGCCGCACCAATGGGACCACGACATGTACCAATGTCTGAAACGGCGTCGCGCCCTCGGCCCTGGCGGCCTGAAACAGTTCTCCCGGCAAGGCGGCGATGAAGTTGCGCATGAACAGTGTCGCAAACCCGGTCTGGAAGGCGATGTGGAAGATGATCAGGGCCGCCATCGTGTCGTAGAGATTGAGCCGCACCATGAGATCGCGCACCGGGATCATCATGATCTGGTGCGGCAGGAAGTTTCCGCCGACGAACAGGGCGAAGACGAGCATATTGCCGCGAAACCGGTAACGGGCGAGCACGAACCCAGCGAGCGTGCTCAAGATGAGAACGCCCATCACCGAGGGGATGGTGATCGTCAGGCTGTTGAGGAAGTAGCGGGCCATCGGCGTCTGGGTGAAGACCGCCGTGTAGTTGTCGACCAGGCCGAATTGGGTCGGCCAGCCCCACAGATTGCCGCCCATTACATCCTGCATAGAGCGGAACGAGGTAAGGATGATGGCAAAGAGCGGCGCCAGCCAGACAATCAGGATGCCGACCACCAGCACGACATAGAGGCCACGCTGCGAAATAGCAGTCTCGGGGATCGGGCGGGGAAACATCAGCCGCCTCTTTCATCGGCGCGGATCATCCGCGTCAGGTACCAGGCGATGAAGACCGCCATGATCACGAACAGCACCAAGGCAATGGCCGCGCCATAGCCGAAGCGGTAGGAAAATATGGACTGCTCGAACATCTGATAGGCAAGCACCTCGGACGAACCGAAGGGGCCGCCGCTGGTCATCACCGAGACCATGTCGAAGGAACGCAGTGCGCCGACGACGGTGACGGCGATGGCGATAAAGGTGACCTGCGTCAGCTGCGGCAACACGATGTGGCGCAGCATGTTCCAGCCCCTGGCGCCGTCGACCCGCCCGGCGCCGATCAGGTCCTCGCTGAGATTGTTGAGGCCGGCGAGATAGAGCACCATGCAGAAGGCGATCTGCGGCCACAACGCTGCGATCACGACGGCGAAGGTGACGAAGTTTTCATCCGACAGCACTGCCGGGGCGGTCGCGCCGAAGGTGCGGAAGATCAGGGCGAGAAGTCCGAATTCCGGCGTATAGACCCAGGTGAAGACAACGCCGACGGCAACCGAAGCCAGCACCAGCGGAATGAAGAACAGCGATTTGAGCAGGCGCATGCCGCGGATTTTCTGGTTGACGAGCAGCGCGATGGCGAGGCCGAGCGGCGGCGCCAGCATGAACATCACCAACCAGATCAGATTGTTCTTCAGCGAAACATAGAACTGCGGGTCGGCGAACAGTTCGCGGTAGTTGCCGAGGCCGATCCAGACCATCGGGCTGAAGCCGTCCCATTCGTGCAGGCTGATCCATAGGCTCTCGACCGCAGAGGCCAGAATGACGACGGAAAACAGCACAGCGGCTGGCAGGATCAGAAGTGTCGGTGTCAGCCACCAGCGATGGCGGCGCCAAAGCTTCGTCATTTTGGGGGACCTCATTCACGGAAAGCATCGGGGAGCAGAGCACGAACCCCGCTCCCCTCCGCTGGGAGGCGCTAGATCTTGAAGATCCGGCGACGGGTTCCCTCGAGACGCTGAAGAATGGCGTCCCGGCGCTCCGGCTTGGCCATGAATTCCTGGAAGCCGACCAAACCCGCCTGGGCCATGTCGGGATCGGTGTCACGGTCGTAATATTGCGACGTGCCGGCCACCGTCTTCAGGCTTTCCGCAGCCGCGTTGACCAGCGGGTCCTTGCTGGCCGGAAGGTCGTTGCGCGGCGGAACGTTGCCGCCGGGTTCCAGATAAGGGCCGAAATTTTCCGGCCGGTAGAAGAAGGCGAGGAACTCGCGGGCACCCGCCTTGTTCTTGGCGTTGGCCGGGATGTGGACCGAATTGACCGAGAATTCTTCGTAGCGTTCGAGGGCGCCGTCAATCTTCGGGAAAGGCGCGAATGTCAGCTGCTCGAGATCCTGCTCAGGGAAAGTAGCTTTCACGAAGGCGCCGAGGTTCATCATGCCGGCCTTCTTCTGGGCGAGGAAGGCGCCGGCCTCCTGCCAGCCGAACGACGTCTGATCCGGTGTGAAGAAACCCTGCTTGATCAGCTCTTCCCAGTGGTCGAAAACAGGCGTCAGCGCCGGGTCGGTGTAAGCCATCTTGCCTTTCATCAAGGCAAAGTGCTTGTCGAGACCGTTGATCCGCAGGTTCATCTGGTCGAACCATCCGGCCGCCGGCCAGAGTTCCTTGGTGCCGATGCTGACGGGAATAAGGCCGGCAGCCTTGGACTTCTGGCCGTAAGCAAGGAATTCGTCCCAGGTCGCCGGCACCGTCAGTCCGTGCTCGGCAAAGACGTCCTTGCGATAGAACATGCCCCACATCGTGCCGCCAGTCGGCAGGCCATACTGCTTGCCGTCGACAGTGACGGCACCGGTCGTGGCACCCAGCACGTCCTTGTACTTTTCCTTCTCGAACAGATCCGAAATGTCGTCGAACAGGCCGCGGGTGACGAAGGCGCGCATGCGGTTTCCGGAGAACCAGAAGCAGACATCCGGCGCGCCGGCGACAAGGTAGTTGCGGATCGCGGTCTTGTGAGCCTCGTGATCCATATTGTTGATCACAACCTTGGTGCCGGACTGCTTCTCGAAGTCGGCCGCGATGCGCCGCAAGATCCGCAGGGCATCGGCATTGTTTTCGTCTGAAATGATGGTGACTTCGCTCGACTGGCTGAGTGCCGGCATCGGGAAGCCCGCGAGGGCTCCAGCGGAAATGCCCCCAGCTCCCTTCAGGAAATTGCGCCGCGTCGACGGCTTTTCAATCCACTTGAACGTCATTGTTACTCCTCCCGTGTTGTCAATTCTCTACTGGCACACCGGCCGGCGCGGTTGTTCTTCTCACCGGCTCGGCTCACCTCCCGGGCAAGGCAATATACTTGCCCGCTCCTTCAGAGCGCGGTGACATTGCTAACCGGATTAATTTCGCTGACCCCCGGTTCGGGTGTTGAACAGTCGGGCAAACTTACGCATATGTTTTCTCGAGAGGCAATAATTAATTTACAAAATTAAGAAAGCAGATCCGTGAAGCTCAAGGGTGACCCGAGCACGACTCGGGCGATGAACCGCAGACTGATCCTCAATCTCTTGCGGCAGGAAGGAGCGCGCAGCCGGGCCGACATAGCGTCAGTTACCGGCCTTAGTCCGGCAGCGGTCACCTTCGTCGTGGCCGACCTCATCGAGGATGGCCTGCTGATCGAAGGCAAGACAGTCGTGGGCTCGGCTGGGCGCCGCCCTATCCCGGTGGATATCAACTATGCCAACGGCCTTGCCATAGGTTTCAAGCTGATGGTCGGATCGGTCGAATGCGTGGTCACCGATCTTGCGACCAATCCGCTGGGCTCTCTGCGCGTCAAGCTCTCGGACAGCGATCCCGACCATATCATAGCGACCTTGGCCAAGGCGGTACCGGAGCTGATTTCCATTGTCGATCGGCCCGCTGCCAAGCTTGCCGGGATCGGCGTTTCAATGCCTGGCGTCATAGACAACCAGAAGGCTGTGTGTATCCGCAGCAATCGCTACAACTGGGACAACGTTCCCCTTGGCCCGATGCTGGCCGAACTGGTGGACGTCCCCGTGTGGCTTGAGGACGACACCAATGCCTATGCCATTGCCCAGCAACTCTTCGGCCTCGGACGCCAGCACCGCCATATGGCTGTGCTGGCGATCGGTGTCGGAATCGGCTGCGCGCTCGTCTTCGATGGCAAACTCTATCGCGGCGCGAACGGTGCCGCCGGCAAGTTCGGCCACAGCTCTTATGAGGAGAACGGCCGCCTTTGCGAGTGCGGAAAACGCGGCTGCTTGATGGCCTATTACGCCGAGCCGGCGATCCTGCGCACTTGGCGCGAAGCCACCGGGCACAACGAAACGGATAGCAAAGTCAGCCTTATGGCAGCCTTGGCAGACCGCGAACCGCGAGCCGTCGCCATTCTCGAAGAAGCCGGACATGGCATCGGCCGGCATCTCGCCAATCTTGTCAACATCACCGACCCGGAGGTCATTGTCGTCGGCGGTGAAGCCGTGTCGTTTGGCGATGCGCTGTTTGGCCCAATGCGGCTGACGCTTGGGAAAAATACCTTTCGCGCGGCACCACCAATGCTGCTGGACTGGGAGGACAATTCCTGGGCAAGGGGAGCGGCTGCTCTCGTAACGCAGAAGCTCTTTGATTTCGAAACATCTGCCGGCAACGCCGCTCCGCTTTCAAAGCCGGCCCTATGGTCGGCATAGGCGAGTGAAATAGACAGCCCTGCGCCTCAGGCCGCTCGAACGCTGCGCGCTCCACGCGCCCATGCCGGCAGCCAATCGCCATGCGCAACCAGCAAGTCATCGACCAGCGACCATATCTGGTCGAGGTCGAGCTCGGCCGCCGTGTGCGGGTCCATCATCGCCGCGTGATAGACGTGCTCGCGGTTCTCGGTCATCAGCGCCTGGACCGTCAGCTCCTGGACGTTGATATTGGTGCGGATCAGCGCGGTGAGCTGCACCGGCAGGTCGCCAATGAACGTGGGTTGAATGCCGTAGGCGTCGACGAGGCATGGCACTTCGGCCGCGCAATTATACGGCAATGACGTGATGCAGCCATTGTTGCGGACGTTGCCGTAGATCACCGACGGCTCGCCGGTCCAGACCGAGTTCATGATCGAGGACGCATATTCCTTCGACTGCTCCACTTCGATCTTGTCAGCCGAGCGATAGGCTTCCGCTTGCCCCTTCCAGCGTTCGATCTGCTCGATGCAGCGCTTCGGGTATTCGTCGAGCGGGATACCGAATTTCTCGATCAGATCCTCGCGCCCGTCCTTGATGAAATAGGGCGTGTATTCCGCGAAATGTTCGGAGCTCTCGGTGACGAAGTAACCGAGGCGCTTCAGCATCTCGTAGCGCACCTTGTTCGGGCAGCGCGGATTCCATCCAGGCTTCGGCGCCCGCCCTTCGCTGTAGGCGCGCAGCAGATCCGGATAGAGATTGCGGTAGGAGCCGTCCGGCTGGCGATGCTCGAACTTCAGGTAGAAGGCCATGTGATTGATGCCGGCCGAGCGGTAGCGAATCTCCTCGTAGGGAATGTCGAGATCATGCGCCAGTTCCATCGCCGTGCCTTGCACCGAATGGCAGAGGCCGACCTGCTTGATGTCAGGGTATTTCTCCGCGATCGCCCAGGTGTTGATCGCCATCGGGTTGACATATTGCAGCATGATCGCCTGCGGGCAGACCGCGAGCATGTCCTCGCAGATCTTCCAGAGATGCGGCACGGTTCTCAAGCCTCGCATGATGCCGCCGACACCGAGCGTATCGGCGATGGTCTGGCGCAGCCCGTATTTCTTCGGAACTTCGAAATCAGTTACCGTGCAGGGCTCGTAGCCGCCGATCTGGAAGGCGACGACGACGAAATCGGCGCCCGCCAGCGCCTTGCGCTGGTCCGAATAGGTTTCGGCTTTGGCCTTTACGCCAAGCGTCGAGATCAGCTTACCGACGACGATTGCGCTTTCCTCGAGCCGTTGCGGATTGATGTCCATCAGCGCGATCGTCGAGCCGGATAAAGCCGGACGCTGCAATATGTCGCCGACGATGTTCCTCATGAACACCGTCGAGCCAGCTCCGATGAAAGCGACCTTGGGATTTCTTGCCACAACAACCTCCGGCATAAGCAATTAGGCTACCTCGAAAGCGGCTTTGACCAGCCGTTCGGTGTAAGCGGTCTTGGGATGGGACAGGACTTCGTCGACCGGCCCCTCTTCGACGATCTTGCCGTGCTGCATGACGATGACGCGGTGGCACAGCGCCCGCACGACCTTGAGGTCGTGCGAGATGAAGATGTAGCTCAGGCCCCGTTCGCGCTGCAGCTTGCGCAGCAATTCGATGATCTGCGCCTGGACCGAGAGATCCAGCGCCGATGTCGGCTCGTCGAGTACGATGAATTCCGGTTCGAGCGCGACGGCGCGGGCAATCGCAATACGCTGGCGCTGGCCGCCGGAAAACTCGTGCGGGAAGCGCGACAGGATATCGCCGGGCATGCCGGCGCTGATCAGCGCCTCGCGCACCCGCTCGATCCGATCGTTCCTGGTGGCGCCCATGCGGTTGACGACCAGCCCTTCCTCGATGATCTGGCCGATCGTCATGCGCGGGTTGAGCGACGAGAACGGATCCTGGAAAACGACCTGCATGCGCGACCGCAACGGCCGCATCTGCGCCCGCGAACAGCCATGGATCGGCTGGCCATCGAAATAGATCTCACCGCTGTCCGTGGTGTTGAGCCTGAGCAACGCCTCGCCGAAGGTGGTCTTGCCCGATCCGGATTCGCCAACGAGACCCAGCGTCTCGTGCCGCCGAAGGGTCAGGCTGAGGCTGTCGACGGCAACGAGTTCGCGCAGGTCCGGCCTCATGAACGTGCCATGCCGCAGCATGAAGGAGACGCGCACATTCCTAGCTTCAAGAATAACGTCGGCGCTTTCCGGCAACGGATTGGCCTGGCCGCGCGGCTCGGAGGCAAGCAGGTGACAGGTGTAGGGATGCTGCGGATTGGCGAACAGCTTCTCCGTCACATTGTGCTCGCGCATCTCCCCATGCTGCATGACGTAGACATAGTCGGAGAACTGCCGCACCACGGTCAGGTCGTGCGTGATCAGGATCACCGCCATGCGCAGTTTCTTCTGCAGGTTTCGGATGAGATTGAGGATCTGCGCCTGAACCGTGACGTCGAGCGCCGTCGTCGGCTCATCGGCGATCAGCACATCGGGATCGTTGGCCAGCGCCATGGCGATCATCACACGCTGGCGTTGGCCGCCGGAAAGCTGGTGCGGGTATTGTTTCAGCCGCGCCTGGGGCTCAGGAATCTGTACCTGCTGCAGCAGCTCGAGCGCTCTTGCTTCGGCCTGCCTGCGGCTCATCTTGCGATGCACCCGTATCGCCTCGACGATCTGGCTGCCGATCGTGTAGATCGGGTTAAGCGAACTCATCGGCTCCTGAAAGATCATCGAAATGCGGTCGCCGCGCAGTTTGCGCCGCGCACGCTCGGAAAATTTCAGGATGTTCGCCCCGTTGTATTCGACAGTCGATTTCGGCGACACGACTGCGCGCTTCGACAACAGTCCCATGACGGTGCGCGCCGTCACCGACTTGCCCGATCCCGACTCGCCGACAATGGCGATCGTCTCGCCGCGATAGAGCTGGAAGGAGATGTCCTTGACGGCTTCGATCATGCCGTGTTCGACCTTGAAATCGACGGCGATGTTGCGGGCATCAATGACCGGGTTTTCCGAACGGCCGTCATGGTCGAGCCGGACAGGCGGTGCGAAGGATTTGACGAGCGCGTGTTGCATCATCTCATGCTCAATAAGGATCGACCGCATCGCGCAGTCCATCGCCAAGCGCGTTGAACGCGAAGACGGTGACAAGCACGAAGCCGACCGGTGAGAGGATCCAGGGATAGGTGCCGATGACCGAATACGTCGCGGTGTCTTGCAGCATCAGGCCCCAGGAGATCAGCGGCGGCTTCACCGCGAAGCCGAGAAAACCGAGGAAGGATTCGAGCAGAACCACGCTGGGGATTGCCAACGTGACCGCAACGATCACGTGGCTCATCACGTTTGGAAAAATGTGTTGCATGATGATGCGGCCATCTGTGGCGCCGACCGCCATCGCCGCACGAACGTAATCAATCCGCGCCAGTGCCAGGGTCTTGCCGCGCACTTCGCGCGACATCTGCGCCCAGCCGAGTGCCGACATGACAACGATCACGAAGGCCAGGAAGACATTCGTCGGCGCCGTCACCGGAACCAGCGAGGTCAGCGCCAGATAAAGCGGCAATTGCGGAAACGCGAGCACCAGTTCGACGAAGCGCTGGACCCAGACGTCGAATGTGCCGCCGAAATAGCCCGACACCATGCCGACCGTCGTGCCGATCACGGTGACGATGAAGACCACGGTCAATGCGATCATCAACGAGATGCGCGAACCATAGATCGCACGAGCCAGCACATCGCGACCGAATTTGTCGGTGCCAAGGAAGTGCACCGGCTGGCCGTCGGTCGAGCCGAAGAAGTGCCGGTTCGCGGGAAGCAGGCCGAGCAGTCTGTACTCCGCTCCCTTGACGAAGAAGCCGAGCAGCCGCGGATGGTCGTAGTCCGGCCCGACGACGGGTTGGAAGGTGACCGGGTCGAGGTCTTCCGAATCCGCCAGGGCATAGACGCGTGGCTGGAAGACGAAGTTGCCGTCCTTGTCATGGAAGCTCATCATCTGCGGCGGGGCGAAGCCGACATCGGTCACCTTGGGATCCATCGGTGCGAAGAAGTCGGCAAACACCGCCAGCAGCACCAGAAACGCGACCAGGATGAGCCCGGCCATGCCGGTCCAGGACCGTTTCAGGCGGCGCCAGACGAGTGCGATGTAACTCTCATTGCCGCGCGGCTTGATCTTGGCCGGTTCCTCGGCAAGTGGCGGCAGCGAGGGCTCGAAAGCAAGCATCTCAGGACCCTGCATATTGGCGCACACGCGGATCGAGCATGACGAGCAGCATGTCGGCGATGATGTTGCCGACGATCAGCGTCGCCGACAGCACCATCATGAATGTCGCCGTGACATAGACGTCGCCGACCGCCATCGAGCCAACGATCGCCGGGCCGACGGTCGGCAGGGCAAAGATGATCGCGGTCTCGATCTCGCCGGTCAGCATATAGGGCAGCACCACGCCCTGATACATGACCAGCGGATGCAGCGCATTGGGCACCGCATGGCGCATCACGACCGCACCGCCGCTAAGGCCCTTGGCGCGAGCGGTTTCGACATATTGCGCGTTCAGCGTGTCGAGCAGATTGCCGCGCATCACCCGCATGTTGTAGGCGAGCCCGCCGAAGGTGGCGATGGCGACAACCGGCCAGACATGCCGGACGAGATCGACGAACTTCGCCCAGGACCACGGCGCCCCGCCAAATTGCGGCGAAAAGAAGCTGCCGATCTCGGAAACGTTGAACTGGAAGACCAGCAGATAGACGATGATCAGCGCCATCAGGAAGCGCGGCACCGTCATGCCGAGGAAGGAAATCGCTGACAGCGTACTGTCGATCCAGCTGTACTGCCTGGTCGCCGCCCATATGCCGAAGGTGATACCGAGGACCGAGGCCAGCAGATGGCACACCAGCGCCAGCAGCAGCGTGCGCGGCAGCCGCTCGCCCACCACATCGGCCACCGGCTTGTTGTAATAGAGGCTGTAGCCGAAATCGCCGCGGGTGATGATGCCGCCGATCCAGTTGAAATACTGGACGGGCAGCGGCTTATCGAGACCGTGTTCTATCCGATAGGCCTTGGCCTGCGCGTCGGCCTCGGCGAATGAGGCCCCGCCCTGATTGATCAACTGCGAGCGGATGTAGTCGGCATAGTCGCCCGGCGGCGCCTGGATGATGGCGAAGGTGACCAGGCTCAGAATGGCGAGGACCGGGATCGCCGACGCTATGCGCGTGAGCAGGAATCGCAACATCGGTCGGTCCGCTTCCTTGTCTGGCCGGTCGCTCTCTTTGAGCGTACGGAGGTTTGCTTTGTCCGGCCGCGCCAAGTTGCTGGCCCGGAGTTCTCAGTCAGGGGAGGTAAACCTAGTTCATCGGGCCCTTGTCTCCGGGCTTGCCGGGAAGCTCTTCGGGGAACAGCTCGTACTTGGCCTGCTTGTCGGCAGCGACAAAGACCCGCTCGCGGACGATCGAATCCTCGGCCCAGTTGAACATGAAGATCGGCGTGCCCTGCGGGATGTTGGAGAAGCGTTTGTTGATGATCAGCGCGCCGGGATATTCCGTCAGGCCGACATTGTAGACGTGCTCGGTCGAGATCTTCTGGAACTTTCTCATCAGGCTGGCGCGCTCGTCATTGTCCGCGGACGAGACAAACTTGTTGACGATGTCGACGAGGTCCTTCTCGAAAGGCATCATATCGACCTCGCCGTTTTCCGGCGCACGATGGTCCCAGCTGGTTCGTGGACCGACCGGGGCCAGCTGATCGGTATTCTGGACGACGGAAGTCAGCTCCTGATCGTTGCGCCGTACCAGCCAGTCGAAGCGGCCGGAGTATTGCGAGGCATCGCGCTGGGTGCCGTTGAGTCCGTTCAGCACGATCCGCAGCCCTAGCTTTTCCATCTGGGCGACGACACCTTCGGCAAGGCTCTTGTCGGTGGTGTAGTCGTTGTTGACGAGCATCACGATCTCGACATTCTTGCCGCCGGCGGTACCTGCAGGAAAATTGACGAAGCCGTCGCCATCCGTGTCCTTCAGGCCTGCCTTGGCGAGTTCCGCCTTAGCGCCTTCGAGATCGAAGGGGTAGTAGACCGTCGACTTCCGGTCGTAGAAGCTCGTGCCCGAGGATAAGCCGCCCGGATAGATGGCAGTGAACGGACCCTTGACCAGCGAGTCGCCGAGCGCCTTGCGGTTGAGCGCCATGGTGACGCCTTTGCGGAAGTCCTCGTTGCGGTTCAGCTCGCGTATCGCCTGTCCGCGCTCGTCGGGGTTGCCCCAGCCATTGGCTGAGAAATTCATGCGCAGATTATAGCCGATCAGCCGCGCGCCGAACGCAAGCCGTGCCGGTGCGTCTTTTTGCGCCGCGCGCTTCAGCGAGGCGACGAAGTTCTCTGGCTGCTCCAGATTGGAGAAGTCGCCCGCCCCCGATACCGCCTGAACGTCGCGGTCGGCCCAGGTCGACAATTTGTAGTGCAGTTCATTGAGATACGGCAGCTGGTTGCCCTTCTCGTCGACCTTCCAATAGTACGGATTGCGACGCATGACGATGATGTCGTCGGGGCGGTATGCCACCGGCACCCAGGCACCCATCACCGGCATGTTCATATATTCCGGCGGGAACGCGTTCTTGAACTGCTCGTAGGTGTTCTTCGAATATTTCGGATGCTGCGGCTTGAGGATATGCGACGGTCCCGGACAAAAGGTGCCGTAAGCCATGGCGTAAAGGTATTGTTTCGGAAAGGCGTCCTTGAACGTCCACTCGACGGTGTAGTCGTCGATTTTCTTCAACGTCGTGCCGACGCCGAAGGTCTCCTGCGTCGCGCCGTTCAGCGGCGACACATTGGGGTCGATCACCTCGTCGTCCCAGTAGAACATCACATCGTCGGCGTTGAACGGAACGCCGTCCGACCATTTGGCGCCTTCGACCAGATGCATCGTCAGCGTGTGGCCGTCCTTCGACCAGTCCCAGCTCTTGGCGAGGTTCGGCAGCGGCTCCGTGTCCTTGGCCTCGACCTGGAACAGCGGCGCGGTGCGCGTCAGGCATTCGGAAAGGCCGATGTCGATACCGCCCCAGCCTTGCGTCTGGCCGGCGCCGTAGTTCCAGCCCTCCGGCCGGCCGCCGATGACATGACGCATCGTATCACCGTAGACACCGACGCCGTCCGGCATATTGCCGGTCTTGAAGACCAGCGGCTCCTTCGGCAGCCGGTCCTTGACCGGCGGCAGCTTGCCTGCCTTGACGTATTTGTCGGTGACCCAATCGGGTTCGTGGTATTCCGGAAGTGCCTTGAACTCCAGGATGGAGTCGCGCGCGACGTATTTGATCTTTCCCTCGGCGGGAAATTGCGCAGGCACCGGCGGCACGGTCGGCTCGGATGCATACGCGTTCAGCGCCGAGGCCGAGACGCTAAGCGCCAGCCCGGCGAGAATGCCAATGTTTCGAAAATTCCTCATCGTCTCTCCTCCCTGTTGTTCAGGAGCGCGTTGACGCCGCTCCATTTCTCCTCGAACGAATGTACAGACGGGTGCGGAAAAATCCTCCCGAAAGCTCGGCGCGATCCGTCCTGGCGAAATTCAGACGGCCTGCTTGAGAGCCGTTTTTTCCGCACGCAATTCCTCGATCGAACGGACGTCGCGCCTTGCCGCACCGGCCCATTCGCGGGTCTTGACCCTGGATTTCGAAAGCCGCTCCCTCGCGGCCGGCACCGCATCGGCATATTGAGGCAGCCAGCGGGCCTGGGCGACGACCATTTCGTCCACCATCTGCCAAACCTCTTCCGGCGTCGAAACCGCGCCGACCAGCGGATCGTGCAGGACCGCGAGCTTCAGCAGGTCGATATCGCCGGAGATCGCCGCATGAACCGACATGCGCTGGACGTTGATCGAGGAAATGCAAGTGGCGGCGCAGGCCTCCGGCAGCGCGATGCCGGCGGCCATGTTGATGCCGAAGCGGTCGACGAAGCCGGGCGACTCGATGATCGCATCCTGCGGCAGGTTGGTGATGATGCCGTTGTTCTTGACGTTGAAATGGCCGCGATAAACGCGGTTCGTCTCCAGCGCCTCGAGAATGTGGCTGGCGTGCTCGTTGGAGCGCTTGGCGGGGTCGATCGGCCTCGCGGCGGACTCCAGAAATTGCGGGAATTCTGTTTCGAACCAGTTGCGCGTTTCGGTCGAATAGCGAAGGTAGCCGCCGGTCTCGCCGTGGATCCAGTCTGACATGTCGATCCAGCGGGTGATTTCGTCCGGCCGCTTGCGATACCAGGGCAGGTATTCGGAAAGATGGCCGTTGCTTTCGGTCGAATAGACGCCGAAGCGCTTCAGGACATCGATGCGCAGCTTTTCCTGCTGCGAATAGACCGGATGCGCCTCGAAGGCGGCAACCAGCTCGTCCTTACCGATCTTGCGGCCGTTGAGACGCAGGTCGATGAACCAGGTCTGGTGATTGATGCCGGAGCAGACGTAGTCGAGATCGGTGCGCGACTTGGCGCCGAGCACTTCGGCGATCTGGTCGGCGCCATGCTGGACGCCGTGGCAGAGGCCGACGGTATCGACCCTGCCATATTCGATCGCCGCCCAGGTGTTCATGGCCATCGGATTGGCGTAGTTCAGGAATTTCGCCCCAGGCTCGGCGACTTCGAGGATATCCTTGCAGAAATCGAGGATTACCGGAATGTTGCGCTGGCCATAGAGGATGCCGCCGGCGCAGATCGTGTCGCCGACGCACTGGTCGATGCCATACTTCAAGGGAATGCGGATGTCGTCCGCATAGGCTTCGAGACCGCCGACGCGAACGCAGCTGATGATGTAGCGTGCGCCCTCGAGGGCAGCACGGCGGTCTGTCGTTGCCGTAACCTTGGTCGGCAGCCTGTTGAATTCGACGACCCTGTCGAGGATCGACTTGATCATCTGGAGGTTGCGCTCGCTGAGATCGGTCAATGCGAATTCGACATCCCTGAATTCAGGAACGCACAAAATGTCGGTGAAGAGCTTCTTGGTGAACCCGACGCTTCCCGCACCGATGATAGCGATCTTGAAACTCATCAGCCTCACCTCGACCTGATCGAACGCTAGGGCAAAGGCGGCGAAAAGAGGCTGGCCCGCCTGCGACGCTATGCAGGCTGGAATCCAGCACTTCCTCCCATCCGCTCTTTGACCGCGGTTTCTTTTGCTTTTCTCGAGGGATTATGCGCCTTATTCGGCACGCGACCAGAGAAGGATTATGCTTTTAGGGGTAATTTTGTGCTGCGGAACTTGATCGACATCGGGCCGGCGGGCAGGACGGTATCGCTGCCGCGCGGGCGCCAGCGCCTACACACCATGCCGACAAGCACCGGCTATGAAGTGCGCGAGAACGAGGTCTACGACTGGGATGGGCGCAAGCGCGGCCTGACGCCGTTTACCGTGCTCCAGCATACGATCAGCGGCACCGGCCGATTGCGCTACGAGAACCGGAACTACCGCCTGCAAAAGGGCGACACTTTGCTGGTTCTCGTGCCGCACAACCACCGTTACTGGCTGGCCAAGGGCGAACGCTGGGAGTTCTTCTGGATATCGATGAACGGCGAGGAGGCACTGCGCATCCACAGGTCGATCCTTGCCGCCGTCGGTCCGGTGCTGCGGCTGCAGCCCTCGACGATCGATCATCTGGCTGATTGCAGTGTGCGCCTGATCACGGGCGCGGTCTCGCCGGGAGCCGCCTCGGCCGTCGCCTATGAAGCAGCCATGGCGCTCTACGACGATGTCTTCGGCTCGCATGCCGTCACCGACGACAAGAGCGCCATGCAGCCGGTCATCGATCACATCAGGGCCAATCTCGACAGGCCGCTCCGCGTTGCCGATCTCGCTGAGATCAGCGGCCTGAGCCGCGCGCATTTCTCGCGCTGCTTCGCCGAGAGCGAGGGACTTCCGCCCGCCGAATTCGTGCTGCAGCAGCGACTGCAGCTCGCGGCGAAGTTGCTGACGAAGGCCGATTTCCTGCCGGTCAAGGAAGTCGCCATCATGTGCGGCTTCGAGGATGCCAATTATTTTTCGAAGGTCTTCCGCCGCCTCTACGGCATCAACCCGACGCAGTTCCGCACCAACGGGATGTATGCCAGCCTGGGAACCGCCCGATAGCCCGATAGATTGGCACCGCGCTTGGCATCGGATGCGGGAACGCTTTTGCTTCCCCTCGGTTTAGGACAAGAGAGCCTGCTCGCCGCTGCGGCACCCCCGCTCTGGCGGAGATCAGGCCACAGATGTCAGGGAGTGATCGATGAACAACCCCGATCCGAACAACCCGAATCCACTGCCGGACAATCCCAATCCGGAGCCGGCCCGGCCGCCTGCCCCGCCGGAGACTCCGCCGGGAGAACCTCCAGGCGTACCCCCGCCCTCGCCGGATCCAATTCCGACGCCGGACCAGGAGCCGATCGGAGTTCCTCCCGGCACGCCTTCCGAAATTCCTTCGGAACCGACCTTTCCCGGGCCGACCGCCTGAAGGGCAGTCGGGTGGAGGATGGCAAGGGTGATTTCGGCGAAGCGCTCGAAACGGGTCTTGCCATGGAACGTTTTGCGCTGGCGCTCATTCACCCTTTCATCCTGGAAACCGGCGGCGGGCCCTGCAACCAAGGGAGGTTAAAATGAAAGTTGGCAACTGCATGACAAAGGACGTCGAGATCGCCAGTCCGCAGCAAACCCTGCGCGATGCGGCTGAAATGATGGGTCGCCTCGACGCCGGCGCAATGCCGGTGGGCGAGAACGATCGGCTTGTCGGCATGGTAACCGATCGCGACATCGCAATCCGCGGCGTCGCCCAAGGCAAGACACCTGACGCCAAGGTACGGGAAGTGATGAGCACCGAGGTCAGGTATTGCTTCGAAGACGAAGACGCAGAGGATGTTCTGCGTAACATGGCTGACCTGAAAGTGCGCCGCTTGCCGGTGCTGAACCGCGACAAGCGCCTGGTCGGCATCGTTTCGCTGGGCGACCTCGCCACCAACAGCGAGACCGCGACAGCAGGTGAAGCGCTGAGCGGCATCTCGCAACCCGGCGGCGAGCATTCGCAAACGATACACTGACGGCGCACCACCGGCCGGCCTTTGCTACGACCGAACCGCCGGCTGGATAGACGCCGGCCTGCCGGCGAAACTGTTCAGAGCGAACTGGACTGCAACCCGACGAGGAGCAAGCCATGATTACGATGAAGGCCGTCCGTATCCACGATTTTGGTGGACCGGAGGTTCTTTCGCTGGACGCGGTTCCGTTGCCTCAGCCGCATGACGACGAGGTCACGCTCAAGGTCTACGCGGCAAGCGTCAATCCCGTCGACTACAAGGTTCGCGAGGGCTCTTCGGGCGCGGATCTGCCCGTCACGCTCGGCCGCGACGTATCCGGCGTGGTGGAACTGTGCGGCACGCGGGCCCATACGCTGAAGAAGGGCGATCCGCTATATGCCATGCTCGGCAACGACCGCGGCGGCAACGCCGAATATGTCGTCGTGAAGGCAACGGAGGCGGCGGCGAAGCCGCAACGCTTAAGCCACGCCGAAGCCGCCGCCGTGCCACTTGCGGGCCTTACCGCGTGGCAAGGCCTTTTCGATCACGGCGGCCTCAAATCCGGGCAGCGGGTCCTTATCCATGGCGGCGCCGGCGGCGTCGGTCATCTGGCGGTGCAGTTCGCAAAGGCCGCGGGCGCGTTTGTCGCGACGACTGTGTCCGCGCAGGATTTCGATTTCGTCCGCGCGCTTGGCGCCGACCAGGCGGTCGATTACAAGAACCAGCGCTTCGAGGAGCTTGTCGAGGACGTCGACCTCGTCTTCGACCTGGTAGCGGGTGAAACACAGGACCGCTCGTGGGACGTGCTCAAGCCCGGCGGGACGCTCGTCTCAACGCTTTCCGAACCGTCGGCGGAGAAGGCCCGCCTGCATCGGGCTCGCGGCGTTTCCTATTTGACCAAGCCGAACGCGGCGCAGCTTGCCGAGATCAGCCGCCTCATCGACGCCGGGAAGGTCAGGCCATTCGTGCAGGCAATCTATCCTCTTGAGGAAGTCGCCAGGGCCGAGGAACAGCTCGAGAAGCAGCACACGCGCGGCAAGATTGTGCTTCAGGTAGCTGCCTGAGCACTCGCCGAACAACAGGCCGCGGGCCAGTTTGCGGAGTGCTCGGACACAGGCCGTTTTCTGCTGTCCAGAAGCCCGGCGGCCGAGAGTTTGACACAGGACGGCCCGCCGGGCCTGGCCGGCTTAGGCAGGTGCCGGCTAAAGCAGCATGCGCCGGGTTTGCCGGGATGCGCAAATCAAACAAATCAAGGAGATGCAACGGATCGTGAGGCACGTCGCGACGACACCGTCGCACGGCTGCGATCAGTTAACTGCGAAGCGAAGGACATAGCGTTTACCGACAGGCGGGCCAGGTTCCTACCGGCCGCAAGCCGCAAAAACCGCTTCAAACTGTCGGAAACCGGCGATAGGTTCGAACCATGTCTCAACCCGCCAATCCGATCTCCATTGCCCGTCGCGATCAGATGTTTCCAGTGCTGGCTGAGGCGGACCTGGACCGCATGGGCCGTTTCGGCGAAGCCGTGTCCTATGCTGCAGGCGAACAGATCGTCAAAGCCGGCGAGCTGGCGCCCGGTCTGATCGTGGTCCTGTCCGGCAAGGTGGATATCATCCAGGGCGGCAGCTTCGGCCGGCGCGAAACAATCGTCACGCACGGTGCTGGCAATTTCGTCGGCGAGTTGGCGCAGCTTTCAGCCCGACCCTCACTGGTGGATGTGGAGGCGGTCGAGCCGGTCGAGGCGCTCGTCATCCCCTCGCAAAGACTGAGGGACCTGATGGTGCAGGAAGCAAACCTCGGCGAGCGCGTCATGCGGGCGCTGATCCTGCGCCGTGTCGGCCTGCTCGAGAGCGGCACAGCCGGCCCGATCATTGTCGGACCGGTCGACAGCGGCGACGTTTTGAGGCTGCAAGGTTTTCTGGCTCGCAGCGGTCAGCCGCATCGCATTCTCGATTCGGCTGCCGATCCCTGCGCCAGGACCCTGATCGAACGCTTCCATGTCGACATCCACCATTTGCCGATCGTGCTCTGTCCGAACGGCAAGCTGCTGCTCAATCCCGGAGAGAACGAGCTTGCCCGCTGCATCGGCCTGGTGAGGCCGATCGACGCCGGCAGGCTGTACGACGTGGCCATTGTCGGCGCCGGACCGGCCGGCCTCGCGGCGGCCGTCTATGCGGCTTCCGAAGGGTTGTCGACGATCGTGCTCGATTGCCGTGCCTTCGGCGGACAGGCGGGTGCCTCCTCGCGCATCGAGAACTACCTCGGTTTTCCGACCGGCATTTCGGGAATGGCGCTGATGGCGCGCGCTTACAACCAGGCGCAGAAATTCGGCGTCGAGATGGTGATACCGGACGAGGCGAAGTGGCTGGGCAGCGCAAGTGACACGTCCAGTGCCCACTATACGCTCGCCGTCGGCGGCGGGGAGACCGTGCGGGCACGGTCGGTGGTGATCGCCAGCGGAGCGCGCTATCGCCGCCTCGACATGGCAAACCTGGCGCAATTCGAGGGAACCTCCGTGCATTACTGGGCTTCGCCGATCGAAGCGCAGCTTTGTGCCGGGCAAGAGGTAGCCCTGGTCGGCGCCGGCAATTCGGCTGGTCAGGCTGCCGTCTACCTGGCGGCGCATGTGAAGAAGGTATGGCTGCTGGCGCGCGGCAGCAGCCTCGATGCGAGCATGTCGCGCTATCTGGTGGAGCGCGTCAGGGCACAGCCGAACATCGAAGTGCTGGCTGAGACGCAGATTGCGGCACTGGAAGGCGACGACGGCAATCTTGGCAAAGTGCGCTGGCGCAACCGCGACACCGAGACAGCACGTCCGATCCGCCACCTCTTCCTGTTCATCGGCGCCGATCCGAACACCGACTGGTTGGCGCAATGCGGCGTGGCGTTGGACGCGAAGGGCTTCGTTCGCACCGGGCCTGACATTGGCCAGGAACGTGGTGCGCTGGAGACGAACCGCGGCGGGGTGTTCGCCATCGGCGATGTCCGCTCCGGCTCGATCAAGCGCGTCGCCGCTGCCGTCGGCGAAGGCGCCCAGGTGGTTGCAGCGCTGCATGCATATCTCGCGCGAAACGGCAGTCTTGCCGTGGCGCCACAACTGGTCAGGAGCGTATGATGGCAGACGAATGCAGGCACGCCGGGCACATTCGCGACGTGACACCGAGCGCGCTCGGCTGCGAGGAATGCCTGAAGAGCGGTTCGCAGTGGGTGCATCTGCGGCTCTGCCGCACATGCGGCCATGTCGGCTGCTGCGACGACTCGCCCAACCGTCATGCCACCAAGCATTTTCGGGCAACCGGCCATCCTGTCATCGAAGGCTACGATCCACCGGAAGGTTGGGGATGGTGCTACATCGACGAAATCTTCCTCGACCTCGGCGACCGCACCACGCCGCAAAACGGTCCGATACCGCGCTTCATTTGAGCTTTTTGCGAGCGGGCCGTTTCCGTGAAACGATGAACCGTTCTAAAGCATGTCGCGCAAAAGTGTGCAGCGGTTTTGCGATAACGACATGTATAAAACAAGAATCTAAAGCGCGTTGCATGAGGCCGATCGAACGCGACGCGCTTTAGTCCAAGGCTGCTTCGGCTTGAGCGGGCGCATCGCGTCCCTCTGGTGGTGCCGATGACCGCTCGCGCATATGCCTGACCGTCTGGAGGACACGATCGGCAAGAAATGCCAGCGCGCCCTGTGCCGTGCGCGTCCCGATGACGGATTCCAGCGTAACCGCCTGCGTTGAGAATTTGTGTTTGAACGACTCTGCGCCACAGAGGAAATCGACCATGCTCAAACCGTGATCTATCGACCACTGCACGTAATCCATCAACAGGATCACACCCGGCGACGCCCGGCCGAAATCCGGATCGAACGTCGTCACGAAGGCCATCATCACGTCGTGCTGGACGAAATTGATCGACACCGCGACCATCACGCCATTGCATTCGAGGACGAAGATATGCAGCACGCCGGCGCGCGCCAACGCACCGACGAGCGCGGCGAGTACCGGGACGCCCTCTTCGAACAGGTCTGACTCACGCATGCGCTCGGTCAGCCATTTCCGCTTCAAGGCCGCGAGGCGCTCCAGTACCGGTTGCAGCGGCTCGTCGGGGGCAAGCAGGCGAAATCTCACCTCTCCGGTTTCTTCCAGCGCTTTGATGCCGCGCCGATAGTTCTGGCGCGTCTTTTTCGACTGGCCCGCGAACCATGCCGCTCCGCTTTCCCATTGTCCGGCAACGCGATAGCTGACTTCCGTTCGGTGAAACGGACGAAGCCTGATGCCGCCGGAAGCTCCCGGCGTGAAAATTTTGCGGGCCGCCGCATCCGGCGAGAGACGACTGATCAAGGCAAGGTCGAAGCCGCCGGCATCGCAGAGTTGGGTCCATAGCTCCTGCAGCGCCGATAACGAGCATTCCGGAGCAACGAGAATATCCCCATAGTCGGTATAGCTGCCGGCCGCCCATTCGAGAAACCGCAGCCCCCTGCGCCTGCCGATCGCCAGCGGAACGACAGCAACGAGTCTCTCGCCCTTCCAGACCAGGCCGATCCGCAACGCGCGCTGGTCACGGCGTTGTACGGTACTCCACCATGCCGAAATCCAGGCATGGCTTTGAAAGATCAGCCCGTCGGTACGATGCCAAAGCTCCATCCAAGCGGCTTCGATCGCAGCCAGGCGATCCGCCGAACGGACGATTTCCAGGCGCTCCGCGCTTAGGACGTCGATGGAAACAGCGGTGTTCATGAAGGAGAACTGTCCTGTGGCTGCGCGACCACATTGGGCCGTCTGTGAAACAGTCGCATGACATGCCTTGCCATCTTCTTGAGCGGCAGGATGTAGAGCCCAAAGAGCGACTGGTAATCGCGCACATCGCGATCGACCAGGCCAAATTTCAGGTCTTCATCGGGCTCCGGGACAAATTGCGTTCCGAACAGACGATCCCAGAACGAAAAAAGCAGGCCGAAATTCTTGTCATAATGACGAGGGTCGATGCTGTGATGCACCTGGTGCCAGTGCGGACACAGGATGATGTTGTTCAACGGGCCGAACGATATCTTGAGATGCGTATGGCGAACAAAGTCCATCATCAGGATGTTGCGGATGACGTAGACGTTGATGCCGAAGATAGCGACCTCTACCGGATCGAGTGCGATCAGGCTCCAGATCCCGAAGCAGATGCCCGGGATGACGCCATCCCACATACGGTTCATCAGATCGTCCAGCGGATGAACCCGGTCCTTGGTGATCCCCACCATCACCTCGGCCGAATGATGTACCTTGTGCAATTCCCACAGGAACGGGAAACGGTGCTGGGCGACGTGGTAGAGGTAGTATGAAATATCATAGGCGACCAGCATGGTTGCGGTGAAGATGACGATCGTCACCGGTCCCGCCGGGGCGCCGAGAAGCGGCGCGTGGATGTTAAGGAGCCAGCCAATTGCCTCGCGTGTGCCATAGCCCACCGCGACGACGAAGGTGACGCCGGCAGGAATAAGCAGGAAAGGCATCATCGCCCGTTTCGTGATCCAGAACATGGCGTCGGCTCGCGCCGACGGGTGCAGGATGACTTCCTGTGGGAAGGCGAAGTCGAAAAAGTCCCTGAGGGACTTATGTTCGGCAGTTCGCCAGTAGGCGATCACCGCGCTGCCCAGTGCGGTGAGGAGAAGCAGGCCGAGCGTGGTCAGATTGACGTTCGAAAGCTTTTCCACAATCGCTCTGGCAAATTCGGAAAACATTGATGCAGCGGCTCCTGGTCGTAAGAAGGCAGTCTGGGGGTCGTAAGAAGGCGATCTGGCGAATAGCAAAGCACAAAATTCCCGCCAAACTCGCTACGCCGCCTGCAACCAGTGGCTGTTGCGGGGCGCAGCGGGCAAAGCAGGCTGGATGGTGCGAGACTAGCAGATCAACGGTAACGAAACCGCTAAATGTCCAAACGTAATTAATGTCGAATACGGCTGGAACTCACGCGGCAACTCTACGTTGGCACCGGTTTTTGCTGTCGCGGCGGGTGAATTGGGGCAAGATGGATATCGATCCCGGCTTCGCCCACTTCACCGTGCCAGGCGAGGCGTTCGGCTTGCTGCCTGCTGCCAAAACGCAGTGAAACCCAACCGCCTTGGCCCGGCATGTCACCGCCGGCGCCGATATCGAGCACAGTATCAGGAAAGCGGATGGCCAACAGTACCTCGTCGCCGCGCAATACCGCGACCGTATCTTCGTGCCGGTCGGCATGGAGGCCGGGGGCCAGTTGGAAGACGATCTCGGACTGGCGCCTGCCGCCGAGCAGTTGGTCGGTGATGAGGATGCCATCGGCCTGGCGCGCCAAAGTGCGCTGATGCACGACGCCGAAGCGGCTTCTATAGCCGTCATGCCGGGCGCTCAGCCTCCAGTGCGGTTCCGGTTCGCTCTCCACCAGCGCTGCGACTGCCTTGTGCGACCAGTTGAAATTTCCAGCGATGGTGCTTTGACTCTTGCCCTCGATGTTCAGCGTGTTGTGCGCCGGTGTGGAGCGGAACCAGTCGCGCCATGCGCCTCCCGAACCGTAGAGCCAAGTGCCGGGATCGACCAGCACCGGCTCATCGTCGATGCACAGGGTGAGCGACAGCGCGTCGGCATGGCCGTGCGCCGCTATCGAGAGATAGCCGAGCGGTCCATGGTCGAACGTCAGTTCGACATTGCGGCCATTCATTGCTCCGCGCCAGACGGAGAGCCCGCCTTGCGTGAATGTCTGCAAGCCATGCACCGCGGGCGCCGGGCCTGACGGCGCACCAAAGAAAAGCGAACGAAAATCGTCAGGCTCCGGCGCGTTGCCCGGCGTCCCCAGTAAGCCGTGGATGGCGGCCGCGACGGATCGGATATAGTTCGGCTCGTCGCCCAGCTTCAGCACATGGCCCTCATCGTCGTCGCCGAAGCGGGCGGCTTTCTGTGGCAGCCAGCCGACGAAATTGGCGAAGGCGCCCAGACGCGCTTCGACGGCCGAGGGAAACGGCGTTCCCGCCTGGCGCGCCGCGGCGGCGCACAGCAAGATGAGTTCGGCGCTGAAGGCTGCATAGGTAGGCGTTTGCTCGGCACCGGCGCCGTCGGCAAGAATCTGCTTGTGCGTCTCATTTAAGAGGGCGCTGCGGGCAATTTCGGATTCGGCCCCGAGCGCCAGGCCAACCAGATATTCGCCAGCCAACTCTGCGACGAGATGGTTGTTGGCGGAGGAATATCGCGACGGAAACCGCGGCAGCCAATAGGCGCTTGCCGCGAGTATCTCACCGGCTTTCCGCAGCGTCGCCGGGTCAAGCCGGTCACCGATAAGGTCCAGGGTGACGATGAGGCTGATGGCTCGCAGCGCTACTTCGATGCCGGAAGCCCAGCCAATGCCTCGGTACGGCGGATTGGCGGAATGCCAACTGCCGATTGCCGCCTCAATGGCACTCCTGGATCGATTGTCCTCGCTGAGGAGCAGGTGTGCAGCCAGTACTGGCAATTGCTGCAGCCGGTTGATCTCCCAGACATATTTTATATCGCCAAGGTCGCCGCCATCGCGAAAATCGATATCGAAAGTATGAGCCTCGGCGCCAGGCCAAAGCCTGCCGGTTACCGGATCAAGACGCCAAAGCTCAGCAGGAAACAAACGATCGGGCTCACGCTTTGGCCATGTCCGCCCGAGTGCCGAAAACCGGCCATGAAGCATCTCTTGCGCGGCCGCCGCTATGGCCTGCCGTTGAGCGTCGGTCGCTGCCAGCGCAGCATGGCGAAATCCGGGCAGCACTGGGTGCAACTGCGGCGATGGATAGCGTTCCCACCCATCATCGCGGCGGCGCGACGCGATCCTTCGACGTTGCTCGCCCAGCCGGTGCAACACCTCGGCCGGTCCCATGCTGCGCAATCGGTTGATGTACCAGCCGATTCTCATGCACGCCCCGTCAACGTTTCGGTCCTTGTATACCATGCCGTCGAAAAGCTGCGGGCCGGCAATCTTCTTTCCCGTTCGTTGCGGTTAATATCTCCCGCGAGCATGCGGAGGGAGCGATGCGAAAAGCGGTGTATTTTGTTGCCTGGGTGCTCGCCTTGCTTGTGGCGGCCGAGGCAGAGCCCATCCCTCTCAAGCGCGGCGTTGGCGTGCATCAGTGGCTCAACTGGTCGCCGGTGGCGAAAGACGGAACCTACGTTTGGCCGCCCTATCGCAGCGAAAAGGAGTGGCTTGCGGAAAGCAGGCCGCTCACCGACTGGCCGGCCGGGGAGGTGTTTGCCCACATCCGATCGATGGGCTTCGACTTCGTCCGGCTGAGCGTCGATCCCGGCCCGCTGCTTGCCAGCGGGGACGCCAAGCGGCAGCAGGCGCTGGACATACTTGCCGCCGCCGTCGAGCGGATCACGTCGACCGGCCTCAAGGTGGTTTTCGACCTGCATGGCGTCACTCAGGTTCCCGACTACAGCATGGAGATGATCTATGGCGGCGCCGACAGCGAGGGCGTTGCCCGCTATCGTCACATGGTTGTGGCGGTCGCCGCCATGCTGGTCAAGATAGGCACCGACAAAGTCGCCCTCGAACCTTACAACGAGCCCGCATACTACCCTTGCGATGCGAGCGGCAGCGATCACTGGCAGCGGATCATGGCAGGGACCGTCCACGACATTCGAGCGGTCAACAGCGAACTTACCATCGTTGCAACCGGCGCCTGCGGCGGCAGCATTGCCGGATTGGTCAACCTCAGCCCCGGCTTTGATGACCCAAACCTCTATTACAGCTTCCATATGTATGAGCCGCACAGCTTCACCCACCAGCGGCCCGATGACACGATCAGCTTTGCTTCGGGACTTCCCTGGCCGGCCGACAGCAGTACACCCGAAGTGGTGACCGAAACCCTTAGAGCGCGGATGGACGCTGCCGGCTTGAGCAGGGTCGAGCAGGTCATGAACATGGCCACCGCGCGCCAAGCAATCGCGAACTATTTCGAGCAGAACTGGGGCCAGAGCCAACTGGAGGCGAGCTTTCGCCAGGCTGTCGACTGGGCTGAAGGCCATGGCATTCCCAGCCGGCGGCTCTTCATGGGCGAATTCGGCGCTATCCTCATGTCCGCGGACGGCCGCATGGGCGCCTTTGAGGCCGACCGTTCGCGCTATCTCAAGGCAGTGCGCCAAGAGGCCGAACGCTTCGCGATCCCATGGTCTGCCTGGGAGTTCTCCAATCCCTATGGGATGAGCCTCATCCCGCCCGATGGTCCCCCAGTTCCCGACCCGGAGATGCTGCAGGCATTGGGCCTGCCATAGGTGCCATCACTCGCCCTCACCAGCGAACAACCGGTGGCAACCCCTGACGGCCAGACTCGATCGAGGAACGGCCCGTGGCAGCTTTCTCCCGGTTGGGTTGTATTGGCACGAAGTGTTTAACACATTTGTTGTACTGAGTGGGGAATGCGCGCGCCTAGGGGGGAACAATGTGTGGAATTGCCGGATGGATCGGGCGAAGGGCTAAAAATCCACAAGAGCGGGCCGCCAAAATGTCAAACGCATTGCGGCATCGCGGTCCCGATGCCGAAGGCACCGAGATATTGGACCTGAATACCGGCGAGCAACAATTGGCATTGGTTCATCGCCGTCTGGCGATCATTGACCTAGCGCCCGAGTCGAATCAGCCGATGCAGATTGAGGACGGTCGTCTCAAAATAATTTTCAACGGCGAGATATATAACTACATCGAGCTGCGCCAGGAACTGATCGGCCTTGGCCATCATTTTCGAACGCGCTCCGATACCGAGGTGCTGCTCCGAGCCTACGATCAGTGGCGCTTGTCAATGTTCGACCGGCTGAGCGGCATGTTCGCCTTTGCACTCTGGGATGCTCAGAGGCAGGAATTGATCCTCGCCCGGGATCCCTTCGGGGAAAAGCCGCTTTACCTCATGCAAAGCGAAAAATTGCTGCTATTTGCCTCGGAGATCAACGCATTGTTGTCATCGCAGCAAGATGCTCAGGAACTCGATCTGGATGCCGTGCACGAGTATCTGAACTGGCGTTATGTGCCGGGACCGCGCACGCTCTTCAAACAGATCCGCAAACTCAATCCCGGAAGCTATGCTGTCTGGTCGCAAGGGGTAGTCAAGGAAACGCGCTACTATACGCCTCCGGACCAGGCGGCCGTTACCGAGCGGATCGACGGAAAAACCGCCAAGCGGCGATTTCTGGAATTGCTCGACCATTCCGTCGAGATCAGGATGCGCAGCGATGCACCTTTTGGGGCCTTTCTCTCCGGAGGGCTCGACTCCTCGGCTATCGTCGCGCTGATGGCCAGGCACAGCGCCACGCCCATTCGCACGTTTTCCGTCGGGTTCGACAACGCAGCCTATAGCGAATTTGCATTCGCCCGACGCGTTGCCGATCATTTCAAGACCGATCATTGCGAACTTGTAATCCAGCCAGGCGATCTGATGGATCATCTGCCGACGATGGTTCGCCAACGCGGGGCACCTGTTTCGCAAAGCAGCGATATTCCAATTTACCTGATGTCGGAGCGAGCCTCGCAAGACGTCAAGATGGTGCTCACCGGAGAAGGAGCCGACGAGATTCTCGGCGGCTATCCCAAGCATCGCGCGGAATCACTGGCCGGGATCTACCAGTCGCTTGTTCCAGCCTCGCTGCACGATAACGTCCTTTCCCCTTTGGCACGCGCCATGCCGGGCGCGTCGGCCAAGGTCGATACATTTGCCCGCACCGCGGGCGAAAGGGACTTTGCCGCCCGGATGGTCTCCTGGTTTGGAGCCGTTTCGGCGCAGCAGAGCGCCTGCCTGATCGGCGCGTCCGCAAATCGCCGTTATGAGCGCAACGACTTTCCGTTCTCGTCAAGCGCTGCGGCTTCCCATCTTCGCCGCGTGCTGTTTTTCGATCAGACATCGTGGCTGCCTGACAATCTCCTGGAACGAGGCGACCACATGATGATGGCCGGTTCAATCGAAGGAAGAATGCCGTTCCTCGATCGAGACCTGGTTTCATTCGTTAGCAAATTGCCCGATCGCTACAGGCTGGGTTGGTTGCACAGCAAGCAGATCCTGCGCGACAGCATGGCCAATATCCTCCCGGAGGAAATTCTCAGCCGCCGCAAGGTCGGGTTCAAGGTACCGGTCGCCGAATGGTTTCGCGGATCGATGAGGAACTACGTGCATGACCATCTTTGCTCGCCTCACTCCGTCATTCGCAGCTATCTGAGTCCGAAACAGCTAGATCAAATCGTCTCGGAACACACAACGCGTGCTGCAGACCACGAAAAGCTGATATGGGCGCTGTTGAATTTGGAGATATTCCACCGCGAATTCAGGCTCGACGCGCCGCCGCGATCGTCGGCCTCAGCGCTTGACCGGTTGACGGCTTGACGCGGCCGACCGCCAGACATCGCAGATTGCGCCAACAAACGGGGCGAGCTCAAGCCGTTCCCGATGCACGGCCATGGCACCGGCACCAAGCCTTGCCCGCAGTGCCGGGTTCTCCACGAGGCGGCTCAGCGCCTCGGTCAACGCTGTAACATCGCCTGGCGGCACCAGCAGCCCGGATTGCCCGTCGGTGATTATGTCTTCGACGGCGCCAACCGGGGTCGCCACCACCGCCAAACCGGCTGCCATGCCTTCGATCACCGACATCGGCAGATTTTCGGCGAAGGATGGAAGAACCAGAATATCGGCCGAAGAAATCAGCGATGCGACATCGTCCGGTCCCACCCAACCCGGAAAGGCGATCCGGTCTGCAATCCCCAGCGCGGCCGATTTTGCCCGTGCCGCCTCGACTTCGCCATCGCCGGCAATCGTGGCACGCCAATTCTTGACAGGGCTCATGCGGTGCAGTGCCTCGAGCAATTGCGGTACGCCCTTGCGGTCGCCGATGCGGCCCAGGAACAGGATATGCACATGGTCGCCGCCGCCGACATGCGCCAGCGACGGGACTTCGGTCGCATTGGGCACGATCACGATATTGCCGGCTGCGCCCGGCGCCCGGCTGGCGACGAAATCGCGCCAAAGCCTGCCCAAAACGATCACCCGATCGGCATGCTCGAACAGAGCTTTGATACGGCGGCTAATGAAACCGCGGTCGGCTTTCCAGAATGTCTGATACTGCGCCCCGTGCAAATGCAGGACATAGGGTATCGACAGCAGCCGTGCGCAGGCGGCGATCACCATCTTGCGGTAGGTGCTGCCGGAAACTGAGATGTTGATATGAATGACATCGGCGCGTCCAGCCAGACGCGCTTTAAGCATCCGTAAGCAAAAACCGAGCATATAGAAGATCGAAAGTCCGACATGCCCCGGGCCACGACTGGCAAGGAAGCACACATCGATGTCGGCGATTTCTTGCCGTTCGAACTCCTGCTTCAGCGCGCCCATGATGCGGTCGATGCCGCCCTGCCCCGAAACGCCCGAGGGCGTCGCGACCAGGACATGTATTTTTCGATCGGATATGAGGCGCTGCAACATGATGGTACTCTAAATAACACAGACCGGGTAACTGCAAAGCAAACGTTCCCGATAAGTTTTACGGCAAATCTTTTAGTTCAAACTGAATCTGTTCACCCTTCGGCGTCATCGGGCTGGATTTTCCGCCAGTCGGCGGCTAGTCGAAGGTGAGTTTTCCAGGGACACGCCCTTGCTGCTCCGTTCCACGCTCATTTATGCTCCGGCGATCCTGCTGACGCGAATTTCGGCGCTGCTCCTGCTGGTCGTCGTGACGCGTTTGATCGACCAGACCGAGTATGGCCTGCTCACCCTGGTGGTGACCGTCGGCGAAATGACCGACATTGCCGTCACCAACTGGCTGCGCATCGCCTTGCTCAGGCTTGGCGGCAAGGGCGAAGTCAGCCGCGGCAGCCTGATGCTGGCCGGGCAGGTGTTGCTTGCCACCACGGCACTGGCGCTGGTCATATCGGTAGGCGCGTCGGCGGTGATCGTGCCTGAACGCTGGATCGAGTTCGCGATCGCAGTCTGCGGCTATCTGGTCGCCGGGTCCATCAGCCGCTTCGCGTTGACGGTGCTGCAGATGCAGCAGCGCCATTCGGTCTATTCGATGCTAGAAGCCCTGCGTGCCCTGCTGCAACTCGCGTTACCGATCGGCGCTATCCTTGTCTTTCAGGATAGCTTTCTGACGGTGTCGCTCGGCTCGAGCCTCGGCGCCTTGATTGCCGGCATCGTGGCGGGCATCATGGCATCGCGACGGCTCGTTGCCGGTCCGCCGCGTTTCACCCACAGGGACTTCTTTGCGCTCGGTGTGCCGCTGATCATCATGGCGCTGGTTGGCTTCGGGCTCAACAGCGCGGAGCGTCTGTTCCTCAAGTTCTATTACGATGCCAGCGCCGTGGCGATCTTCGCCGCAGCCTATGCGCTGGCCCGCCAGCCGATCGATATGGTCGCCAACGCCATCAACATGGGCGCCTTTCCCGAGGTGGTTAGCCGGTTCGACGAGGATGGGCCCGCGGCATCGGGTCGGTTGCTGTCGCAGTTAATGGCCTTGATGATGCGGCTTTGCCTGCCGATTGCAGCGATGCTGGTCGCGCTCAGCAGCGATATCACCGAGCTCATGCTGCCCTCGCAATATCACGGCCGCTTCGGCCTGCTGTTTCCGATCATTGCCTTCAGCGTGCTGTGCGCCAACCTCACCAGCTTCGTCTATGGCGTCGTGGTGCACGCGCACAAGCGGCCGTGGCTGCTGATCATCGCCAATCTCTTCGGCTCGGTGGCAACAATCGCATTGTCCCTGCTGTTGATCCCCCCGATGGCGGAGATCGGCGCCGCTTTGGCGCTGGCGGGCGGCTCGGTGGTGGGCTCCATAACCTGCATCATCATCAGCGAGCGGCTCACACCGGTGCCGGTGCCGTGGCGCGACATCGGTGTTTCGGTAATCATCTCGCTCAGCACGGGGGTGGCCGCCAAGCTTGCCAGCATGGTGGCCGGCGACCTGCCGGCGATCTTCTCGCTTGTCGCCGGCGGCACCACCGGCGCCGCGGTTTTCTTCGGGCTGACCTCGTTGTTCCACCCCGTGGCAGCGACGCAATTCGTCGCCCAGCTGCGAGCGCGGCTACGGATCGCGTAATTTCCAAGCGATCTGTAAGCAGGTATTTCTGAGGCTTACAACACATGGTGTACCTTGCCGGGGACGGGCTCGTTGCATATCCGACATTCGGTCTCCGGGTGTTCGGGTCATGAGAGCGAGGCGCCATAATGGTCCGCACGTCGCGCTCGGCGGAAAAATGCCAACGAATCCGCGGGATCGCAGTCGGGCGAGAAACGGATGATTGAAAAGCTGCAATCATCGGCATTTAGTCGAACCCGGCTTCTTGTCCAAGTCTGAGGGGGCAATGTGATTTCCCGATCCAAGAAGGTTAAACAATTTCGCGCTCTTCATAAATCCGGCTGCTTCGTGATCCCAAACCCTTGGGACGTAGCCGGCGCGCGGATGATGGCTGGTCTGGGTTTTAGGGCGCTGGCGACCACCTCTTCGGGCTACGCCTTTTCGAAGGGGAAGAAGGACGGAGCAAAGGAAGTCGGCCGCGCCGAAAGCTTGGCATATGCCGCCGAGATCGCAGCCTCGACGACCGTGCCGGTCACTGCCGATTTGGAAGATTGTTATGAAGACACACCAGAAGGCGTGGCTGAAACCGTCCGGCTTGCCGCCGAAGCGGGATTGGCTGGACTTTCGATCGAAGATCGACAACCAAATCCCGGCCAGCCAATACGCGATTTTGATACCGCGATGGCACGTGTAGCGGCGGCGGTTGCGGCTGCTCGAAAATACGACATCGTACTCACCGCCCGCGCCGATGGGATGGGTAAAGGCGTATATGGTCTCGACGAGGCAATTCGCCGCCTGAAGGCCTTCGAAGCTCTTGGCGCTGAGGTGCTGTATGCGCCGGGCGTCCCGGACCTGGCGTCTCTCGAGCAGATTTGCAGCTCTGTCAGTGCACCAGTGAATCATGTCCTTGGCCAAGGTGTTTCCGGTCTCACATTCGAGCAGATTGCCGAGGCCGGTGTACGGCGGATAAGCGTGGGCGGCTCACTTGCGCGCGCCGCTGGCGGAGCACTAATGAAAATATGCCAGGAGATCGCAACCGGGAAATATACGGCGTTGGAAAGCGCTCTGGCCTGGAACAGTCTTCGCGATCCTAAGCCTGTGGTCGAAAGGGGGCGACGCCTGCGTTCCGGACATTAGGCGCCGCGCCGCTGGAGCCCCGTAGGCGAAACTATAAACCGGCGTTTCGGCGCCAGCGACGCTCCCAGAACTCCCGGCACAGCAGTCCCGCATAGGCAGTGTTGGTATCGTAGTAGCGGCGCCACAAGCGTCGCGGCTCCTGGACGACGCGGAACAGCCACTCCAGGCCGGCCGCTTGTATCAGCTTCGGCGCGCGGGCAACCTTGCCCCCATAGACGTCGAAACTGCCGCCCACGCCCATCACGAAACTTGAGGCGAGTTCATCGCGGTAGCGTTTGAGAAAGCGTTCCTTGCGCGGTGTCGGCATGGCCACCAGCAGGCAGTCGGCGCCCGAGGCGTTGATCGCCGCGACGATCCCGGCCTCGTCCTCCGGCTTGAAATAGCCGTTGCGCATTCCCGCTATGACGAGGCTCGGATGGTCCTTGGCAAGTCTCACTACAACCGCGTCGAGAACGTGCTGTTCGGCCCCCAGCAGATACGGCCTGAATCCACGCTTCGCGCAGAGGCTCAGCAGATTGATCATGATGTCGACGCCCGCCACCCGCTCGGGCAGCGCGACGCCGCACAGACGTGCACCCCAAAGCACGCCGATGCCATCGACATTGACCACGTCCGCCCCGGCCACGTCCTCGCGCAGCTCGGCATTCTGGCGCATGGTCACCAGTTTGGCGACGTTCACGACCACATGATGCAGCGGCCGCCCCAGGGTCATCGCCTCGTCGGCGATGGCCAGTGTCTCGGCCATGGTCAGCGCATGGATCGGTGCGCCAAGGAACTCCCGGCGCCGTGATGCCAACAGGGAATGCTGCGCCCATGCCGGGGCGTGCGCGTTCATGCGGCCTGCTCCCTTGCAGGTGTCACTTGTGCGACCTCTGGTTTCTTGCCTTCGATGCGGGCGTCGGGCTTGCGTGCCTTGCGCCATGTCCACAGACCCCTCGTATCGACGAGCTTCTTATCCTTGAGCGCTTCGGGGTCGACCAGATTGAACTGCCGATGGTCGACCAGGAGGACGACGATATCGGACTTGTCGATGGCCGAAAGTGCGTCGGTGAACACGATGCCCCTGCCCTCGAGCTCATGCGGCAGCGCATTTGTGTTGGGTTCAGCCGCAATGATCTTCACATTGGGGATATCGGACAGAAGTTTCACCACCTCGACGGCCGGGCTCTCGCGCAAATCGTCGATGTTGGCTTTAAAGCTGAGGCCAAGACAGGCGATCGTCTGTTTGCGGGAGGGGTCAAGCAAGGCCTCGATATCCCTGACCACCGACATGGGCCGTTCGGAATTGATCCGGCGTGCCGAAGCCATCAGCCGCGTGCTGTTGGGTGCGGCGTCGATGATAAAATATGGATCGACCGCAATGCAGTGACCGCCAACGCCCGGGCTCGGCTGGAGGATGTTCACGCGAGGGTGTCGATTGGCGAGATCGATCACTTCCCATACATTGAGCGACAGATCCTGACACACGGCGGCAAGCTCGTTGGCAAAGGCGATGTTGACGTCGCGGAACGCGTTCTCCGTCAGTTTCACCAGCTCAGCACTTTCGGCCGTTGTCATGAACAGGTCGCCGGTGACGAAGGTCGAATAGAGTGCCGCGGTCCGCTCCGACGATTTGCGGGACAATCCGCCGATCGAGCGATCGTTGTTGATCAGCTCGGTCAGCACCTTTCCCGGCAGCACACGCTCGGGGGAATAGGCGACCAGCACATCGGCGTCTTCGCCATGCTGGACAGGAAATTTGAGATCAGGCCGCAACTCGGCAAGCAGCCCGGTCATGATACGCGTGGTTCCAACCGGCGATGTCGATTCCAATACCACAAGGTCTCCGCGCTTCAGCACGGGGGCGATGCTTCGTGCCGCCGCGAGCACGTAGGTCACGTCCGGCTTATGATCGTGGGTCATCGGGGTCGGCACGGCGATGATATAGGCGTCCGCCGGCTGCGGCGTGCTGTAGGCCATGAGCTTGCCGTTCGCCACGACCTTCTGGATCAGACCGTCAAGGTCCGGCTCGACGATGTGGATTTCGCCACGATTGACCTTCTCGACCACCGCTCCGTTGACATCGACGCCAATGACGTTGAGCCCGCGGCTGGCAAAAATGGCGCAGGTCGGCAGGCCGATATATCCCATGCCGACTACGGAAACGGTTTTGATTTCAGCCATGATGCAGCAGTTCCTCAACAATCCGGTTACTGGCCCGGCCATCGCCATATGGGTTGTGTCGTTCCGCCATGCCGCGATAGGCAGCCTGATCGTCGAGCAGGCGATTGGCGTTGAACAGGATTTTCTCGACATCGGTGCCGACAAGGCGGGCGGTGCCGGCCACGATCCCCTCGGGTCGCTCGGTATTTTCGCGCATCACCAGCACCGGCTTGCCGAGCGAAGGCGCTTCTTCCTGCACGCCGCCGCTATCGGTAAGCACCAGATAGCTCTGCTTCTGCAGGTACAGGAACGGCAGATAGTCCTGCGGCTCGACCAGATGGATGTTCGGCACGCCTTCCAGCTCTGCGTTGACCACCGAGCGCACATTGGGGTTTGGATGGACAGGGTAGACGATCTGCACGTCTCCGCGCGCCGCCAATCCCTTCAACGCCGTACAGATGCGCTGGATGCCGCCGTCAAAATTCTCGCGGCGATGTCCGGTGACGAGGATCATCTTCTTGGAAGGGTCGAGGAAGGGGAAGCTGGCAGCGAGCTTCGCCTTCATCAGCCTGTCGGCATCGATCGCGCTTGAAAAATGCAACAGCGTGTCGATCACCGTGTTGCCGGTCACGAAGATGGTGCTTTCGGCCTTTCCTTCGGCGATGAGATTGTCGCGCGCTTGAACGGTCGGCGCAAAATGCCAGGTGGCGATGTCGCCGGCAATCTTGCGGTTCAGTTCTTCAGGAAACGGCGAGTTGATGTTGTGGCTGCGCAATCCTGCTTCGACATGAGCGACGGGGATACGCTTGTAGAAGGCAGCAAGAGCCGCGGCCATTGCCGTGGTGGTGTCGCCCTGTACCATGACGATATCGGGCTTCGCCTTGTCCAACACCTCGGCCATGCCCAGGAGCACGCGCGAGGTCACATCGAACAGCGACTGGCCGGGTTGCATGATGTTGAGATCGTGGTGCACAGGCAAGCCGGTCAGCTCGACAACCTGGTCGACCATTTCACGATGCTGGGCGGTTATGCATATTTCGGTGATGAAGCCTGGATGAGCGAGGGCGGCACGCGCCACTGGAAAGCATTTGAGTGCCTCCGGCCTAGTGCCGAACACGATCAGCAGTTTCTGCCTGGATGGCAGTTTTGGACGTGAAAGGACGTTCATCGCTGATCCTGGTCGCCTGCAGCCTTCGGGACATGCCGACTATTGCCCGCAAGAGTCATAATAGCGCCGGAAAGCGCCTTCGTGATCTCAATTCTCAATATATGATTAACAACCAAGGCCGCGTTCTCCCGGTTTAACTCTTGTGAAAGGTTGGGCTGACAAGTAGTCTATGGCAGTAGTCTTGAAAAAGAATATATTGGATTGACTAATATTTTAATCATCGGCCACGCCGACCCATCCCGGCGCTGGGAAAATGAGCTTCTGGCGCGGTTGAGTGCGGCTGGACATGCGGTTTCGAGTTGCCGCGCGCCGACGCCTGAACCCAATGCGCGCACGATGGATAATGTGCTGGCGCTCGAGGGCCGGCGCTTCGGCCCCTCACTGGCAAGCCGTTCCCGGCCGTTGCCGTCCGGCGACACCGGCCCAGTCGATCTTATAGTCGATCTCACGGCTACCGCCGCACGACGCGGCACGCCTGTCCTGACGCTCGAATTTTGCGGCCAAAGCAGCTTTGCCGCAGGCATGACCGAGATGCTGGCGAGCGGGCGGCTGCCCGAACTCACCGCGCGCCTCGACGGCGTTGCCGTCGCCAGGGCGCGGCCGATGATCAGCGACCGGTTGTGGCTGTCCCGAACCAGCAACGACCTGCTCGCCGGCGCCATCTCCCTGATTGCCCAATGTGTCGCCCGCTTTTCCGCGGGCAAACTTGCGCCGATTGCCGAGAGCCCGGCGCCGCCCCTGCAGAAAGGCGGATTTATCGGGCACTATCTGCCCTTTTTCGGCAGGGGGTTAGTCGACCGCGCCGTGCAAAAACTGCGACGTGGTCGGCGTCCCTTCTATTGGCAGGTTGCTTATCGGCTGATCGACGGTCCAGGCGTCGCCGAAACCGGACTGCTGGATGGTAAGCCCTTCACCGTGCTTGCCGATGACGGGCAGCGCTTCTACGCCGATCCGTTCGTTCTCGAGCGCGACGGCCGTCATTTTCTGTTTGTCGAGGAGTTTCCCTACTCCACCGGCCGCGGGGTGATTTCCGTCGCTGAACTTGGCACCGACGGCACTTTCGGCGTACCGAAAGTGGTGCTGGAGGAAGCGCATCATCTGTCATATCCGCAGGTGTTCGCTCACTCCGGCGAGATTTTCATGATCCCTGAAAGCGCTACGGCGCGAGAACTGGTGCTCTACCGTGCCGTGCAGTTTCCGGATCGCTGGGTACGCGATACGGTGCTGATGACGGACAGGGATTTCAACGACGCCACGCTGCTCGAATCCGACGGCCGTTTCTGGCTGTTGGGGACGGGGCGGTTCGGTTACGGCAGCGCGTCCGACACGATGGCCGTCTATTCCGCCCCGGCGCTGCGTGGGCCGTGGGCTGCGCACGCGCTCAATCCCGTCGCCGTCGATCACTCGGCCACTCGGCCGGGCGGCGCTTTCATCCGCCAGGGCGACGCTTTGCTACTGCCCGTGCAAAACGGGTCTAGAGCCTATGGCGGCGGCCTGGGATTGATGCGGTTGGATCGCCTTGACGACTTCGATGTCCTGTTTGCACCGCCCCACCCGATCGGCCCAGGACCGGCATGGGCGCGGGCGGGCATCCACACGCTCAATCGCGCAGGCAATGTCGAGGTTGTGGATAGCGCCGGCTGATGCGTCTGGAGCCTGCGCTTATCCAAGCCGATCCAGTTTCGGCTCGGATGCGACAGCGGTCGAAGACGTGCTCTTCGGCTGGTTTCTATACGGCACGTTTCTATAGGCAAGCAGCAACACCACGATAGTCGTAATATCCGGCGCTTTTGACGAGAGCGCGTTGTTCGACAGCGCAGCAAGCAGGAAGGTCATGGTGCCGATCCATGCCGGCAGCGGCGCCGCGCGCAGCAGCCGAAAAATGAACCAGAATACCAGCACTATGAAGAGCACAGCTATCGGCAAGCCGAAGAGCATGGTGATGACCACCGGAGCGCTCTCGATATAGGGCAGATGCAGCTTCTCTTTGACGATCGCCAGGAGGTCGTCGACGTTCATGCCAAACAGGATGTCTTTCCAGCTAACAAGTCCGAATATCTGGTAGATCGTCACCCGCGCCATGAAATTCTCGTCAAAGATCGTGTTGCCGAATCGATTCAGCAGCCCGCCCGAAAATAGTATGGCCACCAGCACTGCGCCGCTCACCAGGGCGAACAGCAGCACGACGGACTTGGCCTGCCGCTGGTGCTTGAGAGTCAGGCGCGGCCAAGGCACGAACAGCAGCAGAATGAGGGTTTCTCCCGCAGCGAGCATCAGGGCGGCGCGGGCGCCTGACGCAGCACAACCGACGAGCAACACGAGAATCGATGCCACCCGCACCCATATGCGCCAGCGCGTCAGCGGCACGAATCCGATGGCTGTGGCGCAGAGCGCGCCTAGCGCCAGCGGGTGCGCCGATAGGCCAATTGGCCTGAACTGCAGTTCGTTGAGACCGTAAGGCATAAATCGATGTTGAGTCACCGCTTCGATCGTGCCGAGCACAGCGCTGAGGATCACCATTCCAAGCACGACGTCGCCCAACGCCCGCCGCACTTCCGCGTTCAAGGCCAGCATCAACAGGCCTGCGGCGCCGGCCACCAGATAAGAATCGATGATGAACCCGGAGGAGCCCGCACGGCCGGTGACGAACAGATAGGGCACCAGCGCGAACATCAGCACCGAAAAGCGAATCAACGCTTTGAATATCCCAATTTCGTCGCCCTGCAGCAGAAACGGTCGGCTGAAAAGAACGACGGCAAGGACCAGGAAGATCGCATAGGTGCCGAAATGCAGCTTCTCGTAGAACGAGCCCCCCTGGGCCGTATAGTCGACGACCATGTTCATCACCTGCGGCGACACCGTAAAGCGAAGCAGGAGCGCGAAGGCGGCGCATAGGAAAAACAGCAGCGACAGCGCGTTCTCACGGCGCGCTCGACTGGGCAACAATCGTTCCGATGCGGCAGCGGGATAGCTCATGGCCCATCCAGGTGAAGGTATTCAAACAGCATTCCGGGCAACGAGACCCCTTCAACGTCCGCCGGACGGACAGCGAGAGCGGTAAAATGGGCCAACTTGGAAAATAAGATGTTAACGATGTTTCTGTAGAGCAGGCCAAGCGTAATGATTTAACAAGGGTTGTCACCATGTCTGCCGGTTCCGGCACACCCCCTATCTCCGCGACGGCTTCCAATAACAGTGCATTCGAGCGTATCGCCAATGCACGGCGCAGGGCATTGCTGCAACAGCATGGCCCAGTCGCGGGGCTAAGCTCCGCGCCGGTGACGCCGCAACCTCCAGAGCCTGTCGCAACGGTGACCCTGGACAAGATCGGCGATTTCCTTGAGCTCGATTTTCGGCGTCTGTTCGTCTGGCTGCGGGCCGGCCTCGCCCTGGCCTTCATGCTGGCGGTAGTCGGCGGCATTGTCGGCGGCGCCTATGCATTGCTGAGCAAGCAGCGTTACACCGTCACGACCGAGGTCCTCATCAACCCATCCAATTTGCAGGTTGTGGAAAACGACCTCTACTCGCAACCGGGCCAGGTCGATAGCCAGTTGCTCAGCACGCGCAGCAAGCAGCGCATCCTGACCTCGGGCAACGTGCTTTCCCGTGTGGTGGACGAACTGAATCTGACTCACGATCCGGAGTTTTTCGATCCGGACCGGAGCACATCCTCGTCCGGCGCTGTGGCGAAGCCCGACCCGAGGCTCATCGCCTTGAAGAACCTGGCGGACCGGGTAGACGCCATCGCGGATCCGACCTCGTTTGTCACAACCCTCTCGGTATCTGCGGAAACCACCGCCAAGGCGATCCTGATCTCGCAGGCCATAGTCAAAAACTTCCAGGAAGAACTGGCTAAGGCCGAAGCTGCCGGCGCCAGCCGTGCCGCGGCTGCCCTTGACAGCCGGCTTGGCCAACTCAAGAGCGACGTGCAGGCAGCCGAAGAGAAGGTCGAGAGCTACAGGCGCAGCCACAACCTGTCGTCCAGCAATGGCCAGCTCGTCAGTTCGCAGACGCTGACGCAGCTCAATGGCGAAATCGTCGATGCGCAATCGCGTGTCATCGCCGCGCAGGCAAGCTACGACGCCCTGGTTGCCTCCGGTATCAACGGGGCCAATCCCGACCCCACGGTTTCGGAAGCGCTCGCTGCGCTGCGCGACAGGTCAAACAGCCTGCGGCAGCAGATCGACTCACAGTCGATGACCTTCGGTCCGCGCCACCCGACGATTGTCAGGCTCAGGACGGAACTCGAGACCGTCAACTCGCAACTCCGGGCCGAGTTCTCCCGCACCGTCGGCACGGCAAAGGCCAGCCTGGACAAGGCCCGGGCCTCGTTGGCTTCTCTCAACGCCAGGATGAACGATCTGAAGGGCAATGTATTCACCGACAGCGAATCCGAAGTCGCCCTGCGTGAACTTGAACGCGATGCCGCGTCGAAGAGAGCGGTCTATGAGAGCTTCCTGTCACGTGCGCGCCAAATCAGCGAGCGCGAGCAGATCGACACCACAAACGTACAGGTGATTTCGACCGCAGTGCCCCCGCCCGCACGCTCATGGCCCCCGCGCACTGCCCTGGTGGCAGGCGCCGGAGCGTTCGCAGGCTTTGCCCTGGGGATGCTGCTGGCCATCGGCATGGGCATCATCCGCGACATGCGCCGGCCGCCGAACCGATCAGGCGTTGCCGCCAGCCGAGCCTGAAGCAAGGCATGGTGAAGCGCATCGTTTTCCACATCGCCAGCCTGAGGGGCGGCGGCGCCGAACGTGTTTTCGTCCTGATGGCAAATGAACTGGCATCGCGTGGCCACGAGGTCACGCTTTTTACCTGGAACGCGGAAGGCCCTAACGCCGCGCTGCGTTCCGCTGCCGTGCATCTGGTCGACTTCGGCCTTCCCTTGCGCGGCGAGGGTTACGCCAAGTCGGCGACGCTGAAAGGCATCGTGCGAAGCGCAAATTTGTTCCGCCGCCTTGATCCTGATGCGGTCTATAGCGCCCCGGAATTCGCCAATCTGGTGATGGCGCTGTCACTCATGTTGGCCAGAAGCCGGGCAAAATTCTTTCCAAGCTTCCATGCCGCGGCCTCGCTGCCTGCCAGCGGCCTCGGCGCCAGGCTGGCGATCTGGCTTTCCGCGCTGGTTGCAGCGCGCGCAACCAAGGCCATCGCCGTTTCGGCGGGTGTCGGCCGTGACATCATCGCCCGAGGCTTCCCCGAATCGAAGGTTGTCGTCATCAATAACCCGCTGCCGCCAGCTGTAGCACCGCAGAGGAATTCCTATGCCTGGCAGGCAGCGTTGGCGGCGATGGGCGATGGCCCGGTCATCGCCACCGCGGGACGCCTGGTGCCGGTCAAGGACCACCGGACTTTGCTGCGGGCCTTCGCTGCCCTGCGCGCCGGCCGCCCTGCCCGGCTTGTCATCTTCGGCGAAGGTCCGCTGGCTGCCGAATTGCACGCCTGTGCCGAGCAGATCGGCATTGGCCAGGACGTACTCTTTGCCGGCTACGTCAACGATCCCGCGGCTTGCTATGCCGCAGCCGATCTGTTCGTCCTTACATCCACGAGCGAAGGCTTTGGCAACGTCTTGGTCGAGGCCATGGCCGCCGGTGTCCCCGTAATCTCCACCGATGCTCCGCACGGCCCGCGCGAAATACTCGGTGACGGCCGCTTCGGCACCTTGGTGCCGGTCGGTGACGCCGCGGCCCTGGCGAAGGCGATGGCCGAGACGCTGGACCACCCCACCCCTGCTGCCGTGCTGAAAAACAGGGCGGTGGATTTCACAGTCGACAAGATTGGCAATCAATACGAAGCGTTGCTCTAGTCGTTACGCACTGGCAGCAAATCGGCGTTGGATGCGGTCGACGTAGTCGGGCTTTGATTGCGATAATCTCTTCACGGGCTGGGGCGCAACGAATTCATCGTGAGACGTTTCCTCGTTCCTTGAGTTGTTGGGCAAGGAAATCCTTGACCGAATCGAGAACCGCGTCCCGTTCATGAGATATGCCTGGCAGCAAATCGAAGCGCACGCGCGCCCCCGCCTCCTCGAACGATCGACACAATGCCACGAGGCGTTCCGGCCGTGTTCGCCCGGCATCGTTGGCGCCTGGCATCCAATGGGTGCTGCCTTGGACATGAGTGATTTCCCAAGTCTCCAGGTCAGCGCCGCCGACGATCATCTGGAAAGGCACTTTTGCCAGCGCTGCGGCATCGAAGGTGATGCCGAACTTCTCCGGCAGATCGCGAATGCCCACCCACCAGTCATGCGTCGGATCGAGCAAGGTCACCGAACCTGGCGCGCCGATTGAGGCCGCCCAGAGCCTGTCGGGATGCAGGATAGCAAAACGATGCGTGAAATGTCCGCCGCCGGAAAATCCGAACATGGCAAAGCGGCTCCAATCCTGACTGTATTTGGCGCTGACCTCCTCAACCATGGCGAGCAGCACCTGATCGTAGCGTATGTTGCCCTCGAGCAAATATTTGTACCCGCTGCGGGCATCATCCCCGAGAACGCCGATTGGAAACAGCGGACACAAAACGGCGCAGCCGTTCCAGCGTCCGAACTCGGAAAACGCGTCGCGGAATCCAAGAAAAGAGGTGCGGCCGGTGCCATGGACAGCGACCATCAGATCGACTTTGGCCCCTTCCCCAACCGCGGGAGGCACATACAGGCAATAGTGAAAGCGCGGGTCTGATTTGGAAGCAAAGATGGCGGTCGCGCCAAGGTCATAGGCAGCGCGACCGCGATCCGCGACAGGTCCCCTGGCAACGCTTGTCAAATCGATAACTCCTTAATAGGCCCGGCGTTCCGGCAACAATATACCGGTCGGCCGACCTCGTGAACTGGAGGCGCCTCCAGGCAGCCGCGAGGAGGACCTCGTCGTGCACCGGAAGCAGGGCGCCGGCGGGACGATCAGGGACAAAAAGAATGCCTCCGCCAACGCCTCGGAAAGCCGCCATTAACTTTTCGTTAACCATGCCGGGCTAGCCTTAACCAATCAGTAAGGACTCGCCTCTGTGACCTGCGTCGCTCCCATTCAAAACAAGTCCATACGCTTTCGAGCGCGCTCGTTTGTAGCCTTCACCCTCACCCCTGAGGCCCCGCTAGGGGAATGGCTGCAAAGCCTCGATCACTGGACCGAAAACTCTCCCGGCTTCTTTGCCGGCCGCCCGGTCGTGCTCGATCTGAATATACTCAAGCCCGAGGTGGGCGAGATGCGGGATCTGGTCTTACAACTCGCGGAGCGCGGGATTCGCATCTACGCGATCGAGGCCGATGGCAATGTAGCTCTCGATGCCGATCTGCCGCCGCTCCTCGTTGGCGCCAAGGAGGCCACCGCCGACGCGCTTTACGTGCAGCCGGACCCGAAGGCCGCAGCTGAGGCCAAGACGGAAGAGCCGCAGGCGCCGAACTCATTGATGATCAAGGCACCGATCCGCTCCGGCCAGTCGATCTTTCATCCCGATGGCGATGTGGTCATTGTCGGCTCCGTCAGTTCCGGTTCCGAGATCATCGCCGGAGGATCGATCCACGTCTACGGCACGCTGCGTGGACGTGCGTTCGCCGGCGCCACGGGAAATTCCGCGGCTCGCATCTTTTGCCGGAAAAACGAAGCCGAACTTCTGGCGGTGGACGGCTGGTACCGCACTGCCGAGGAGATGGACGCCTCCTCGCGAGGAAGGCCGGTACAGGCCTTTCTCGAGGACGGCGCACTTTGCGTCGCACCGCTCAACTAACAACATTGGAGGCACAAATATGGGCAAGGTAGTGGTTGTCACATCCGGCAAAGGGGGTGTCGGCAAGACGACCTCGACGGCCGCTCTCGGCGCCGCGGTCGCGAAAACCGGCAAGCGGGTGGCTCTCGTCGATTTCGACGTCGGCCTGCGCAACCTCGATCTGATCATGGGCGCCGAGCGGCGCGTTGTTTTCGATATCGTCAACGTCATTCAGGGAACCGCCAAGCTTTCGCAGGCGCTGATCCGTGACAAGCGGCTCGAAACGCTGTTCCTGCTGCCGGCCTCGCAAACGCGCGACAAGGATGCTCTCACCGAGGAAGGCGTCGCCGACGTCATCGACAAGCTGCGCTCCGTTTTCGACTACGTCTTCTGCGACAGTCCGGCCGGCATAGAGCGGGGCGCGCAACTTGCCATGCGCTTTGCCGACGAGGCGGTAATCGTCACCAACCCGGAAGTGAGCTCGGTCCGAGATTCCGATCGCATCATCGGCCTGCTCGACTCTAGAACGATGAAAGCCGAGCAAGGTGAATCGATTGTCAAACACGTCCTCGTCACGCGCTACGATGCTGCGCGCGCTGCCCGCGGCGAGATGCTGAGCATCGATGACGTGCTCGAGATCCTGTCGACGCCCTTGCTGGGAATAATTCCCGAGAGCCAGGACGTGCTGCGCGCATCCAATGTGGGCGCGCCGGTTACGCTCAGCGAAAACACTAACCCCGCCGCACGCGCCTATATCGACGCGGCAAGAAGACTCGAGGGCGAGGACCTGCCGGTCATTCTGCCTTTCGAGCGGAGGGGCCTCCTCGACCGGCTGTTGGGAAGGAGGGCAGCATGAACCTGCTCGATATCTTCAAGCGCCGCGGCAGCGCGCCGGTGGCGCGCGAGCGCTTGCAACTGCTGTTGGCTTACGAGCGTCGAAGCCGCAACCAGCCCGATCTCGTCTCGGTGTTGCGCGAGGAGATCATGGCGGTGATCGCCCGGCATGTTCAGGTCGACCAGGATTTCCTGCAGGTGAGCATGGATCACGGCGAAACGACGTCGAGATTGGAGATCGACATCCAGATCCCCAACAAGGTCGCAATGCCCATAGCCGCGGCGTTCTAGAGCGGAATGCATTTGGATCGAATCGGGCATTCCGCTCTATCTGTTTGTTTCAGCCGCATTTGTGCGACGCCAAGTGGTTCCACTTGGCTGCAAAATGCTTAGCGGAATCCTCCAGTCAGGGCTTGCGTCGGCTGCTGCCGAGGTTGCGGCGCCGTGGTTGGCGTGTTTGACCCGGTCGCCACCGGCAAGTCGCGCAATTCGAGGACAATAATCACTGCCTCACTAAAAACCCGCGGCCGTTTCCAGCCGCGGGGTGCCTTGGGAGGGCCTTTCGAAACCGGTGGTCAGATGTTGGCGAGCAATTCGTTGACGCGGCTTTCCATGTCGGCAAGGGCGGTGTCGATGTCCTTCTGGCCACTGATTGCTGCACTCATCTCTTCGCCGATAATGTCCTGGATCGCAAACTGACGCTGTACGGCGGACGGCAGCGGCTTGCCGAGATCAGCGACCGCAGAGATCGTGTTGCGATGCGGCAGGGCCTTGAAGGCGTCCGAGGTGATGACGGCCTTATAGGCCGGCAGGTGACCGGTGCGCGACCATTCGAAGTCGTTGTCGGCGAAGAACTTCAGGAATTTACCGATGGCCGCGATCTGTTCGGGCGTGCGGTCTTTCTGCGAAACGGCCCAGGTGTGGCCGTCGGCATACTGCGCGTGGGCGCCGCCAAACAGCTGCGGATACGGATAGACCGCATAGCCGCCCTTGTTGAGCGCCGTACCCTTGGTCTCGGACTGCGCGTTGTAATCGCCGACCACCCAGGTGCCGTTAAGGTGGACGCCACCCTCGCCGGCAAGGAAGGCGTTGATCGACCCGCCATAATCGAGATCCTTGGTGGTGTAGCCCTTCTCGAAGATCGCCTTGTACATCTCGATGACCTTCTTGGCTTCCGGCGTATTCAACTTCACATGCTTCGGATCGGCGAAGAAATCGGAATCCTGCTGGAAAAGATAGGTATAGAGGTTGCGTGTGTAGAGTGCAGTCTCATTGGTCAGGTTCTGGACGAAATAAGGCTTGCCCGTCTTCTGCTTGAACTGTTCGGCCTGGGCGAGCAGTTCCTCGGCCGACTTTGGAAAAATCGGCGTGCCGTCGGCATTGACCAGGCCGGCTTGTTTGAAAAGATCCATGTTGACGTGATAGAGCATCGTCCAGCTGTCGATCGGCAGGCCATAGACCTTGCCGTCTTTGGTGGCGCCATTGCGTGCCGCGTCGGTGAAGGCGTCGGGTGTCACGCCGACCGACTTCAAGAGATCGTCGAGCGGCATCAACAGGCCCTTCGACTGATAATCCGACAGTACGGATTCATGGATCGTGACGATGTCCGGAGCGTCGCCTGAAGCGAACTGCGCGGTCAGCTGATCATAGCCGGGCCATTCCACGGTGGTGACGTTGACATGGACATCGGGATTGTCGGCGTTGAACTTGTTGATTAGCGAGGTGATGATGCCGCATTCGCCAACGGCCTTGGTGGCATCGGTGTTGGTGCCGAAATCGGCATCGCAGGCGCCGAAAAAGCGCTGCACGCTCAGCTCCGTGGCCGCGAAGCTTGGACTTGCGAGCATCATTGCGCCCGCAGAGACTGCGGCAAACAGTATTTTCTTCAGTTTCATATCAGTTCCTCCTACTGAGTTTCCGCCGCTCCACCCTGGATTGGCTTTCGTGCTTCAATTGCTGCGCATTCCCCCCGGCCGTCAGGCAATCTTCGTTATCTCACCGCAGCGCCGGAGACTGCCGTGACGATGTATTTCTGGAAGAACAGGTAGACGATCAGGATCGGTGCACCGGCGAACACCGCCTGCGCCATCAGGAAGCCGATGCCTTCGGACTGGGCGAAGTTGGTCTGGGTCGAGGCCATGCCGACCGTCAGCGTGAACATGTCCTTCCTCGTCGCCGAAATCAGCGGCCAGAAGTAGTCATTCCAGGCGCCGAGAAAGGTGAAGATGCCGAGCGTCGCCTGCGCAGGCAGCGTGAGCGGCAGAAGCACCTTCCAGAAAATTCTGAGCCGGCTGGCGTTATCGAGCATGGCGGCTTCGTCCAGCTCCTTCGGGATGGCCTTGAAATACTGGGTCATCAGGAAGACACCGAACGGAGCCGAAAGGCCCGGCAGAATGAGCCCTTGATAGGTGTTGTGGAACTTCAGCATGCTGAAGATCTGGTGACGGGCGACAAGCACGGCCTGTTCCGGGACCGCCAGACCGAACAGAACGATCACGAACAGCGCGTCTCGGCCGGGGAAATTCAGCCGTGCAAAACCGTAGCCCGCGAGCGACGACAGGATCAACGTGCCGAGCGTCAATCCGCCCGAGACGATGATGCTGTTGCGCACCCAGATGAACACGGACGAGGTGCCGACGGTGTTGATGTAGTTCTTCAGCGTATAGGGTGCGTGAAACACCGAGTTCGGATCGGCCATCAGCTCCGTATTGTCCTTGAGTGATAGACCGACGACCCACAGAACCGGCGCGATCATGACGATCGAAAGCAGGATGACCAGGGCCAATAACAAATGGTCGCCAAATGCCCGGCCCTTGATGGAAGCTGCTGGGGCGCTCATGCCTGGTCTCCCCTGCTGCGTGTCACCAGGTACTGGGCCATGGCCGCGACCAGGATGAGGATGAACAGGATTTCCGATGCGGCGGCGCCCAGGCCGAGATCCCAGCGACGGAATGCGGTATCGTAGATATAGAGCACGATCGGCTTGGTCAGATTGTTCGGACCGCCGCGCGTCATTAGCCAGGCCTGGCCGAACAGCTGGAATTGCAGCACGATCTGGATGATGATCACCAGGATGAAGGTCCGCTTGATCGACGGCAGCGTGATCGACCGCAGCGTTTGCCAGCGATTGGCATTGTCCAGCGCTGCCGCCTCGTAAATGTCCTGCGGGATCTGCTGGAGTGCTGAGAGAAAGAGCATCATCGGCAGGCCGATGCACCACCAGATGGTGGCAATGGCGATGCCGACCATCGCCAAGCTGGGATCGGAAATGAAGGCCGGAGCCGTTGCGCCGAACCATCCGTAAATCGTCGACAACAGCCCGACATTCGGAATGAAGACGATGCGCCAGATCAGCGTGACGATGGTGACCGATAGCACCGACGAGGAAAAGAACAGCGTCCGCAAAACCGCGGCAACGCGCGTGCGGCGGTTGAGGCAAAGCGCCAGGAAAAGGCCGATCAGCGCCAGCGTCGGCACCGTCAGAAGCACGAAATAGAAGGTGTTCCAGATCGATTGCAGGAAGACCTTGTCGTGATACAGCCTGGCGTAATTGCCGAGACCGACAAAATTTCCGGACGAGAACGTGTCGGCCTTGTGGAAACTCAGCCACATCCCCCAGAGCAGCGGGAAGAGCAGCAGCGTGGTGAAGAAGAACAAGAATGGCGCAACGAAAATGACGTTTCGCCATTGCGGCGCATAGATGTCGGCGGTAGGGGCTCTGACGCCGACAGCAAGTGTCGCGGTCGGGGACATCGCCAGCCGGTCAGCCATCTCAGGCCTCCCTCGCATGCCAGGCGCGGCCGGTCTCGTTGAACAGATGCGATTTCTGGCCGTCAAAGGCGAGCCCGATTCTGTCGCCGACGGCGACGCGGCTGTTGCCGGCATCCGAGCCGACGATCTGCTGGCCATCGCCCAGCCGCGCGTAGATCAGGGTGCGTTCGCCGAGCCGCTCGAGCACATCGACCACGCCGCCGGCATTGCCCTGTCCGGCGGCAACGATGCGCACGTCTTCAGAACGGATGCCGAAAGTGTACTTGCCATCGGTCAGTTGGCTGGAGGCGATCTTGGTCTGCACCGAGACGCCGTCCGCAAACCTGGCCGTGGCGTTCTCGCCGGATCTGTCAAGCGTCGCATCGACGAAGTTCATCGCCGGCGCGCCGACGAAACCCGCGACGAATTTGGTCGCCGGGCGTTCGTAGATCTCCATCGGGGTACCGATCTGGTCGATCTTGCGATTGTTCATGACGACGATGCGGTCGGCCAGCGTCATTGCCTCGACCTGGTCATGGGTGACGAAGATCATCGTCGATTGCAGCCGCTGGTGAAGCTGGGCAAGCTCGATGCGGGTGCGGGTGCGCAACGCCGCATCGAGATTGGAAAGCGGCTCGTCGAACAGAAAGGCCTTCGGCTCCTTGACGATCGCACGGCCGATGGCGACGCGCTGGCGCTGACCACCGGAGAGCTGGCCCGGCTTGCGATCGAGCAGATGCGGCATTTCGAGGATGCGGGCGGCTTCGTTGATGCGCGCCTCGATGACCTTGCCTGGAACGCCGATATTCGCAAGCCCGAAGGCCATGTTGTCGCGCACCGTCATGTGCGGATAAAGCGCATAGGACTGGAACACCATGGCAATGCCGCGCTTGCCCGGTGGCAGATGATCGATGCGCTCGTTGTTGATGGCAATCTCGCCGCTATCGACAGCTTCGAGCCCGGCAATCATTCGAAGAAGCGTCGATTTTCCGCAGCCGGACGGGCCCAGGAACACGATGAATTCGCGTGCCCTTATGGAGAGCGACAGATGATCCAGCACCGTCATGGCACCGAACTGCTTGCTCACGTTCCTGATCTCGATATCGGCCGTCACGTCGACGCTCCTCCTCAGCGTTTGCGCTTTCTCGATGATCCGCCTGAACTCAGAGCCTCAGGCGTATGACCTGGTAGGAATAGGGCGGCAGTGACAGGCTCAGCTTGCCGCTGGCGAGCGAGGCGCCCTCGCCCTTCCTGGGGCCGACATTGCCAGGGTTTTCGGCCGAATTGACGGCTTTCAGATCGGCGTGTGCCATCACCTGGTGATCGACGATCTCCGCCGCGCCGAAGCCGGTGAGGTCGACCACTGTTTCGATTGCCTCGCTCGAATGGCGGTTGACCGCGAAGAAGGTGACGTGGCCGGTTTGCCTGTCGTGCACGCCGGCAACATCGACATAAGCGACATCGCCCGCAACGCTGGATTTGTAGGTCGGGCTTTCCACCTTGAGATCCAGCGCATTGCCGCGACCATAGTTAGAAGCAAACAGATAGGGATAAAAAATCGTCTGCCGCCATGCCGGGCCATTCGGAACGGTCATGATCGGCGCGATGACATTGACCAGTTGTGCCAGGCAGGCGATCTTGACGACATCGGAACGGCGGATGAAGGTGTTGAGGATCAGGCCGACCTGCAGCACATCCTCGAAATTATAGATGTCTTCGAGCAACGGCGGGGCGAACGGCCAGCCGTTGCTGCCGCCGAGTATCTTCCTGTCCTGCTCCTTGGAATGGTACCAGACGTTCCATTCGTCGAACGAGATGTAGACCTGCTTGTTGGAGCGCTTCTTGGCCTTGATATACTCGATGACGCCGGCGACCGAGACAATGTAGTCGTCGAGCTTTTCGCTCATGGCGAGATAGTTCGGAGCGTCGTTGGCTTCGTTGTCGAAATACATGTGCAGCGAGATGTAGTCGACCTCGTTGTAGGTATGGTCGAGAACCGTCGCTTCCCATTCAGGGTAGGTCGGCATCTTGGCATTCGAAGAGCCGCAGACCACCAGCTCAAGTGAGTTGGAGAAGGCACGCATGGCCTTGGCCGTCTCATGCGCCAGCCGGCCATACTCGTCCGCGGTCTTGTGGCCGATCTGCCAGGGGCCATCCATTTCATTGCCGAGGCACCAGAGCTTGACGTCGAACGGCTCCTTGCGGCCGTTGGCGATGCGCTTGTCGCTCCATTTGCTGCCGCCGGGATGGTTGGCGTACTCCAGCAGGTTGCGGGCTTCATCGAGGCCGCGCGAGCCGAGATTGACGGCAAGCATCATCTCGGTGTTGGCGGAGGTGCACCAATCGGCAAATTCATGCAGGCCGACTTCGTTGCTTTCCGACGTGTGCCACGCGAGGTCGAGGCGCACTGGACGCTGTTCCTTGGGGCCAATGCCGTCTTCCCAATTGTAGGCCGAGACGAAATTGCCGCCGGGGTAGCGGACGATCGGAACATTGAGTTCCCTGACGAGATCGATGACGTCCTGACGCATGCCGTTGGCATCCGCTGTCGGATGGCCGGGCTCATAGATGCCAGTGTAAACTGCCCGCCCCAGATGCTCGATGAAGGATCCGTAGAGCCTCGGATCGATTTCCGAGACAACATAGTGCGGATGAGCCGTAACGGCTGCCTTCATGCATTCCTCCCATCGATATCACAAACGATGATTTAAATCATCTTGCCCGATATCAAAGAGGAATTGGCAGCCCTTCGTCAAGCCAAAATAGCCAAATGTAGGACAATTAGACGAACGCTTTGGAACAGCAGAAAGCCAGATAGTTGAAATTGCTGCGTTATCTTCAGAACCCGGTTTCATGATATCAACCAGTTTTGATCCTGAGCAGGATGTCCTGATCGTAATTTCCAAAGCCCTTGCCGAAAATATTGATCCCGCCGGGGCGCTTGGCGTCGTCCTTGACGCCGATACGGACGCGGATTGAATGATGGCTCTTCAGATCGAGTGCGGCGAGCCCGGTTTCGGACATCCTGAGGCCGTCGACATAGGTGCCGTCATTGGCAATTCGCCAGTTCTTCAGCTTACCGTATTGCGAGCCCTTGAGCTTCCACCAGGAGGGCGTGAAGACGCCGCGCTTGTCGCCGAAATCCCCCGGCGACGTCCAGGTGCCGACATCGACGCCATTGATCGTCAGCGTGATGTCCGAGGGCCAATCGGCGCTGGTGCCCGGCACTTCCGAAGACAGTTCTATCGCAACTTCGAGTCCGGTGATTTCGGCATTGGCGAGCTTGGCATTGTTGGGGAACTGGTATTCGACAAAACCGCGCGTGAACCATAGCAGACCGGCTTTCATGCGGTCCGGATCGAGGAAAGTGTTCGGCACATCGAGTAGACCGATGATGCCGTCCGGCGAACAAAGGCCGCAGGGCGCGGTAACCTCGAAGCCGGTATAAAGCCCGATCGGCATCGACACTTCGATCGCGTCGTTCTTGACCGCACGATATTCGCTCTTGAACACGACGAGCACTTCTTCCGCCGTCGGATAACAGATTTTCTGACTGCCTTTCTTCGCTTTCAGGTTCTCGGTGCGGATCAGCCCCGCATCCTCCAGCACCTGGATGTTGGTCGAGACGGTCGACTGCGGAAGCGACAGCACGGCGGCGATTTCGTTGACATTCATCGGCCCCTTCTCATGCAGCAGTTTCAGCATCGAGATCCGCGCCGAGGAGGCAAGCCCCTTGAGCACGGCAATGCCTTCCTCAGGTTCAATCACCAGAAAATTGCGACTCATGAAATTGCCCGGCCCATGTAAAATCCATATCCGAAATTACCCTGTATATCGGGATACCTGATTTAATCAATGTGCAGGCGGAACGCCGGGCAATTTGTTGAATCCGGCAGGGCGAGGGTCGCGCGGGGCCCTGCACAGAATTTGTGCAGGAGCCATATGCAGAGTGGACACCTGAACGCCGATCGCCCAATCTAGTCCGGAGCCGAGCCCGGTGATGGCGGCTTGCACATAAAGCGGTTGGACGGGTCGTGACCAAAGGGTGGAAATTATACGATCAGCGACTGGCCTGGGTCCTCGTCGCGCCTGTGCTTTTACTGCTTACCCTGCTTCTGCTGCTGCCGATCGCGATGATGACGGTCTACACGTTTTTCACCTTCGTCACCGCGGGGGTGGAGTCGGCGGTGCTGACCTTCGACAACTGGAAGGAATTCCTCACCGACAGCTACTATCACGGTTTTCTTTGGAAGACCGTTCGCGTCGGCGCCATCACCGCTGTGATCTGCGCGATCCTTGGCTATTTTCCCGCCTATTTCATCTGGGCCACGACCTTCAGGCACAAATGGCTGTTGTTGCTGCTGCTCATCGTGCCGTTCTGGATCAGCTTCACCATCCGGACATTCTCGTGGATCCATATTCTCGGCGAACAGGGGCTGATCAACGTCGTGCTCATCAGGCTGGGGATTATCAACGAGCCGTTGCCGATGCTCTACACCGAGGGCGCCGTCATCATGGGGCTGCTGCATTTTCTGCTGCCCTATATGATCCTGAACGTCTATGTCAGCCTGGAAAGCATCGACCGCACGCTGATCGCCGCCGCCCGCTCGATGGGCTGTACCAGCGCGCAGGCGTTTCGCGAAGTGACCCTGCCGCTATCGATGCCCGGGCTGGGCGCCGGGCTGCTGCTCTGCTTCGTGCTGGCGGCCGGCTCCTATGTGACGCCGCAGCTGCTCGGTGGCAGCCGCGATGCGCTGTTCGGCAACTTGATCTACGACACCATCATGGGGCAGCTCAATTGGCCGATGGGCGCCACGCTTTCCATCGTCCTGTTCGTCCTGCTCGGCGCGGCCGCGGCCGCCTATAGCCGCTATATGGGCCTATCGCAGATCATGAAGGGCCTCAGTGCATGAGAGCGGACCATCCCGATCGCGAAGGCAGATGGGTGTGGCGGCTGACCGGCGCGATCACGGTGTGCGTCTACGTCTTCATGTTTGCGCCGATCCTCGCCACGGTCGTGCTTTCCTTCAATGCCTCGATGTTCGGCGGCTTTCCCCTCACCGGCTTCAGCCTGCGATGGTACGAAAAGCTGCTCACCAACGAGCCGGTTCTCGACGCCTTCCGGACATCGATGTGGATTGCCCTGGTGACGGCAACGGTGACGACGCTGCTCGGCATCATGGCGGCATTGGCGCTGGTGCGCTTCGAGTTCCGTGGCAAGCAGGCGATCAACACGCTTGTCATTCTTCCCGCGCTGGTCCCCGAAACGATACTCGGCGTCGGCCTGCTGGTCATGATCAAAGCCGTCGACCAGCCGCGCAGCATGACGCTGCTGGTGCTCGGCCACATTATGCTCACGCTCCCCTACGTGGTGCTGATCGTCCAGGCGCGCATGGTCGGCATAAAACGTTCCTATGAGGAGGCGGCGCTTTCGCTCGGGGCGCCGCGCGTGTCGACATTCCGCGAAATCACGCTGCCGCTGCTCATTCCCGCAGTGCTTGCCAGTGTTCTGCTCGCTTTCACCATTTCGTTCGACAACACCTCGGCCAGCCTGTTCTGGCGGCCGGCCGGCGTCGAGACCATGCCGACGCAAATCCTTTCGATGCTGAAGATCTCGATCAGCCCTGAGGTGAACGCGCTCGGAACCGTCATGATCCTTTTGACGGTCGGCATTCCCTTGGCAGGCGGGCTCATCCTGCAAAGCCTCACCTGGTTCAAGGCAGGCAAGTGAAAATGAAAATGGGAGAATGGAAATGAAACTGACAACCACCAAACGACTGGAACGGCTCAACGAACGCTATGCCAATGGCGACATCAGCCGGCGATCATTCCTGACGCTGACGGCCGCCGCTGCTGCCGCCACCGGGCTTTCCATGCCCTGGATGGGACGGGCGCTGGCCGCGGTTTCGGAAGTGCGCTTCGACGGATGGGGCGGCGTGGTGCAGGAGGCGATCGATAAGTACGCGTTCCAGCCTTATACCGCCAAGTCCAAGGTCAAGGTCGTCCAGGGCACCTTTGGCGACGAGAACGAGATCATCACCAAGATCAAGACGTCGAAACCAGGCGACTTCCAGATCGTCCATTCTTCCGGCGTCAACTACTACATCAAATACGTCAATGGCGGTTTCAATTCGGAGATCAACGAGGCAAACATTCCGAACATGGCGAATGTCCTGACCGCCATGATCGAGCCGTTCCGCAAGATCACGCCGAAGCTGTCGGCAGTGCCATATGATTACGGCACCACCGGCATCGCCTACAACAACAAGGTCATCTCGCCGGAGGAAGCCAAGGAAAAGGGCGCCAACCTGCTTACCGACAAGAAATATGCCGGCAAGATCGGCGGCTACGCCGATATGACGACGCGCGTCTGGTATGCGGCGCTGCAGACGAAACAGGACCCCAACAACATCCAGGACATGGACGTCGTCTGGGCCAAGGTTCGCGAGACCCGCGATCTGGCCAAGAAATTCTGGAGTTCCGGCGCGGAACTGATGGACCTCCTGTCGCGCAACGAGATCGTCGTCACCGACGCCTGGTCAGGACGTGTCGCCGCCCTGCAGCAGCAGGGCCAGCCGATCGGCTATCTCGACCCTGCCGGCTCATACGCGTGGATGGAGGACATGCTGGTGCTCAAGGGTTCGCCGATGGCCGAATGCGAGGAACTGATCAACTTCATGCTGGATCCTGCCACCTCGATCGCCGTCGCCGAGGGCCAGAACTATCCGCCATCGCTTGACCCCACCAAGGTGAAGCTGACCGACAAGATCGCGGCGCTTCCGGCCTTCGACCCGACTGGATCGATGAAATCGCTGACCTTCGCCGATCCGCTCTACTGGGCGAAGAACGAAGACGCCTGGACCAAGCAATGGGACAGGGTGTCGAAAGGTGCATGACGACAACAGCCACGACCAGCAGCCCCGGCCGGCTTCGGCCGGGGCTGATGGCGACCCGCTCGCCCAGAGCGAGCGGCAGCCGATAGGAAAGCCTGCGGTCGAGTTTCGCGACATCGATATTTTCTACGGCAAGTTCGCCGCTGTGCGCGATTTTTCACTGGCAATCCGCAAAGGTAGTTTCGTCACCTTGCTGGGGCCGTCCGGGTGCGGCAAAACGACGATCCTGCGCTCGATCGCGGGCCTGGTCGACCTCTCCAGTGGCCAGATCTCGATCGGCGGAAAGCGGGTCGACGACATCCCGATCTATAAGCGCAACATTGGTCTGGTGTTCCAGAACTACGCGCTCTTTCCGCACAAGAACGTCTTCGACAACGTCGCATTCGGCCTGAAATACCGGAACGTGCCGAAACCGGAAATCGTGCGCCGGGTCAAGAAGGCGCTGGATATGGTGCGGCTGCCCGGCAGTGAGACAAAGCTGCCGTCGCAGCTCTCGGGCGGCCAGCAGCAACGCATCGCACTGGCCCGCGCCATCGTCTTCGAGCCGGAAGTGCTGCTGCTGGACGAGCCCTTGTCGGCGCTCGACGCCAATATGCGCGAGGACATGCGCGTCGAGATCAAGAAAATCCAGAGGGAGACGGGCATCACCGCTATCTTCGTGACGCACGACCAGGAAGAAGCCTTGTCGATGTCCGACCACATCGTCGTGATGAACGCCGGCCTGATCGAGCAGATCGGCTCCCCCGCGCAGGTCTATGACCAGCCGGCCACCGCATTCGTCGCCAATTTCCTGGGCAAGGCCAACATGCTGCCCGGCAGCGTGACAGTGATGGACGGCAAGATGGCGACGATCGCGCTGGCCACCGGCCATGTCGTAAAGGCGGCCGCGCCGAAGGCGCTCGCGACCGGCAGCGCGGTCACCGTCGTCGTTCGCCCGCAGAAGCTTACCGTCGGTACCGCCGGTGCTGCCAACAGGCTGGCGGGACGGATCGTCTCGACCTCCTATCTCGGCGGCAATGCGGTCTACGAGATCGACATCGGCGCCGGCACGCTGGTGCGCGCCAACACGTTGATCGACGGACAGCCGCTGCGCGAAGGCGAAACGGTCGATGTCTGCTTCGACCCGCTGGGTTGCGTACTTCTCGACGCGCAAGGTGTACGCATCGCCTAGCGAGGCGGCGCTGACCCGTTCAGTCTTTCGCGTCACCCTTTGGCCCGAGAAATCGCGCATAGATCTCACCGACAATACCGCGCCGGAAAACCAGCACGCAGACCATGAAGGTCAGGCCCGTGGCGATGGTCACTGGAAAATTCGAGGTGGCGAGCGTGTTCTCCAGGCCGACGACCAGACTGGCGCCGATGATCGGCCCGACCATGGTGCCGATGCCGCCGAGGAGCGTCATCAGGATCACCTCGCCGGACATCTGCCAGGTGACGTCGGTGAGTGTGGCAAACTGGAAAACGATCGCCTTGAGCGCGCCGGCCAGCCCGGCCAATGTTGCCGACATGACGAAAGCCGCCAGCTTGTAGTTGGCGACGGAATAGCCAAGCGAAATGGCCCGGCTCTCGTTTTCCCGGATGGAACGCAGGATCATGCCGAAAGGCGAGTTGATGATGCGCCAGATGGCGAACACGCCGATCAGGAAGACCGCCAGCACGAAATAATAGATGTTCATCGAGACGTTCAGGTCGAGCATTCCAAGCAGCCTGCCGCGCGGCACGCCCTGGATGCCGTCCTCACCTCCGGTGAACGGCGCCTGCACGCAGAAGAAGAAGAACATCTGCGACAGCGCCAGCGTGATCATGGCGAAATAGATGCCTTGCCGGCGGATGGCAAAGAAGCCCATCACAAGGCCGAGCAGCGCGGCACCCAGGACACCGAGCAGGATGCCCGCTTCCGGTGGCCAGCCCCAGACCTTGACCGCGTATGCGGTGAAATAGGCCGCCCCGCCGAAGAATGTCGCATGGCCGAAGGACAACAGCCCGGTGTAGCCGAGCAGAAGGTTGAACGCGCAGGCAAACAGCGCAAAGCACAGCATCTTCATCAGGAAGATCGGATAGACGAAGAAAGGCGCCACCAGCAGCGCCAGGATGCCGAGCCCGACCAGCGCCCATTCAAGCCGTGCCGAATTCTTGGCACGCGTCTCGCGAAGTGTCAGTTCGGCCATCTCAGGCATCCCTTCCGAACAGGCCGGCTGGCCGGACCAGAAGCACGATTGCCATGATGACGAAGACCACCAGATTGGAGGCTTCGGGATAGAAGACCTTGGTCAGGCCTTCGGCGAGGCCAAGCATGTAACCGGTGACGATCGCCCCGAGGATCGATCCCATGCCGCCGACCACGACGACGGCGAAGACGACGATGATGAGGTCAGATCCCATCAGCGGGCTCACCTGATAGATCGGCGCGGCGAGAACCCCTGCAAGTCCGGCAAGAGCGGCGCCGAGGCCGTAGGTGAGGGTCAGCAGCAACGGCACGTTGACGCCGAAAGCCTGCACCAGGCCGGGGTTCTCCGTCGCCGCGCGCAGATAGGAGCCCAGCCTGGTCTTCTCGATCAGCGCCCAGGTGCCGAAACAGACGATCATCGAGGCGACCACCACCCAGCCGCGATAATTGGGCAGGAACATGAAGCCGAGATTGGTTCCCCCGGAGAGCAGCGGCGGCACGGAATAAGGACTTCCCGATACGCCATAGTAGTAACGGAACACCCCTTCGAGCACGAGCGCGAGGCCAAAGGTGAAAAGCAGCCCGTAAAGCGGGTCGATGCCGTAAAGCCTCGACAGCGCCAGGCGCTCGACCACGACGCCGAAGCCGCCGACGATCAGCGGCGACAGGATCAGAGCCGGCCAGTAGCCGATGCCGAACCGGGTGAGAAGCAGGTACCCGACGAAGGCGCCGAGCATATAGAGCGCGCCGTGGGCAAAATTGATGACGCGCAACAGGCCGAATATGACAGCCAGGCCCAGGCTCAACATTGCGTAGAACGAGCCGTTGATGAGGCCGACCAGCAATTGGCCGAGGAATGCCTGAACGGGTATCCCGAAGATCATCGTCATGGCGCCATCATACACCCAGCACTTCATGCAGCAGCGTCATGCGATCCGGCAGTTCGCCGACCGGAAAGCCCGCCACGACCTTGCCGTGCTCCATCAGGTAGAAACGGTCGGTGACGCGGCTGGCAAAGCGGAAATTCTGCTCGACCAGCAGGATCGTCATGCCGCGCTTTTTCATCGTCGCCAGCAGATCGCCGATGCGCTGCACAATGACCGGAGCCAGGCCCTCGGTCGGCTCATCGAGAAGCAGCATTTTCACGCCGGTTCTGAGCATGCGCGCGATCGCCAGCATCTGCTGCTCGCCGCCCGACAGCCTGGTGCCCGGGCTGTTGCGGCGCTCCTTCAGATTGGGGAAAAGATCGAATATTTCCTGCACGCTCATGCCGCCCTCGGCGACGATCGGCGGCAGAACCAGATTCTCGTCCACGGTCAGCGTCGCAAAGATGCCGCGTTCCTCCGGCACCAGGCCGATGCCTTGATGCGCGGTCCGGTGCAATGGCAGGCGCATCAGATCCTTGCCGTCGAAAAAAATCTGGCCGGTCCGCTGGCGGATCAGCCCGATAATGGCGCGCAATGTCGTAGTCTTGCCGACGCCGTTGCGGCCCAGCAACGTCACAGTTTCACCTGGAAAGACCTCAAGATCGACGCCGTGCAGCGCATGGCTCTCGCCATACCAGGCGTTGAGGCCGCGGACTGCGAGAAGCGGCGCGGCGTCACTCATCGGCGGTGCCCATATAGGCGATCCTCACCCGCTCGTCGCGGCTGACCGTGGAGTAGTCGCCGGCGGCAAGGATTTCGCCGCGCTGCATGACGGTTATCCAGTCGCAAAGATCGGCTACAACAGTCAGATTGTGCTCGACCATCAGCACCGCACGCTCCCTGGCGACCGAGCGGATGATGTCGGAAACCGTGCGCACATCCTCGTGCCCCATGCCGGCCATCGGCTCGTCGAGCAGCAGCACTTTCGGGTCGAGCGCCAGCGTCGTGGCGATCTCGAGCACGCGTTTCCTGCCATAGGAGAGATCGGCGGCGGGCCTGTTCTTGGCATCGTCGAGGCCGACCGACCGCAAAAGCTCCTCGGCGCGCGGCGTCAATCGATCGAGCGCAGACAGCGAGCGCCAGAACTGAACGCTGAGCCCGCCCGGCCGCTGCAGCGCAACACGCACATTGTCGAGCACGCTGAGATGTGGAAACACCGCCGAGATCTGGAACGAGCGCACCAGGCCCATCCGCGCGACCTTGGCCGGCGAGGTGCGGGTGATGTCGTGGCCGAGCAGTTCGATCCTGCCGCTGGTCGGCGGCAGGAACTTGGTGAGCAGGTTGAAGACGGTGGTCTTGCCGGCGCCGTTGGGTCCGATCAGCGCGTGGATGTTGCCGTGGTAGAGGTCGAGATCGACATTCCTGACCGCAACAAAGCCGGCGAAGTCACGCCGCAGGCCGCGGGCGGAAAGCACCACCCGCGGCCGATCCGGTTCAGGCGGCGCCATCGGTCCGCCAATCACTCGCCTGCCATGGGACAGCCGCTCTCCTTGGGGCTCAGAAACGCCTCGTTACCGGGGATCGTAGCGAGCGGTTTGTAATAGTCCCACTCCTTGGTGCTCTCGCTCGGCGACTTGACCTGATAAAGATACATGTCATGAACCATGTTGCCGTCGGCCCGCACTTTGCCGTTTGCCGTAAAGACATCGTTCACCGGCATCGCATGCAATTCCTTTGCGACCGCCTCGGTTCCATCGGTGCCGGCTTTGTCGATCGCCTTCAAATACTGGGTCACCGCTGAATAGGTGGCGGCCTGGATCATATTCGGCATGCGGTTGGTGCGCTTGAAGAAGCGCTGGGCGAACTCGCGACTCTTGTCGTCGCGATCCCAGTAGAAACCTTCGGTCAGCACCACGCCTTGCGCCGCCTCGAGACCGAGCCCATGCACCTCGGCCAGCGTGAACAGAAGTGCTGCAAGCCGCTGACCACCCTGCACGATACCGAATTCGGCCGCTTGCTTGATCGAGTTGGAGGTGTCGAGGCCGGCATTCGCCAGGCCGATAACCTTGGCGCCCGACGATTGCGCCTGCAGCAGGAAGGATGAATAGTCGGTCGAGCCGAGCGGGTAACGCACCTCGCCAACCACCTTGCCGCCATGGCTCTCGACGAACTTTGCGGTCTGCTCCTTCAGCGAATAGCCGAATGCATAATCGACTGTGACGAAGAACCAGCTGTCGCCGCCTTGCTGGACGAGAGCGCCACCAGTCCCCACTGCCTGCGAATGCGTGTCGTAGGCCCAGTGGAAGCCATAGGGCGAGCACTGTTTACCGGTTAGCTCGGTGGTCGCGGCGCCGGTGACGATGTCAATTTTTTTCTTTTCCTTGGAAATTCCCTGGACGGCGAGCGCCACCGAGGAGGTGGTCAGTTCCATGATGGAATCGACCTGTTCGGTGTCATACCACTGCCGCGCAATGTTGGAGGCGATGTCCGGCTTGTTCTGGTGGTCGGCGCTGACGATCTCGATCGGCGAGCCTTGTACCTTGCCGCCGAAATCCTCGACCGCCATCTTGGCGGCCTCGACCGACCACTTGCCGCCGAAATCGGCATAGACGCCCGACTGGTCGTTGAGAATGCCGATCTTGATCTTGCCGTCGGAAATCTCGGCGGCTGCGGCAGGCATCGCGGTCGCTGCAAGAAGCGCGGCCGAGACCAGGTACGATATCTTCATTGGTGACTTCCTCCCTTATGGTCGACAACCGAGCAACATGTCGGCGGCAGCCTGCTGCAGCACGAAGAGTGGCCTCCCACATTCCGTCCTCGCCGGCGCAAAATCACGCAGCGCTGTACGGCCGCCGTCCTTCAAATCGTAGCATCGCTCGGCAACGCGAGAACAGTTACTTTAGTATTAGGCATCCGCGATGCCCGGCCGCCGAAGCGCAACATAGCGCCGGATCGTGCGGCGTCCAGATCGGCCTCTATTCTCGCCGAAGCAATGATTACGGCTGACGGTCCGGATATCGTTGAACGAGAATTCCCTCGTCAACCGCCGGCTGGATGATGGCAAGCAACCAGGCGGCCCTCGCCAATGCTTTGGAGAAGCGGGCGCTCGCTGCGGCAGATCGGGGTGGCAGCTGGGCAACGGGTGTGGAACCGGCACCCCGAGGGTGGGTTCATCGGGCTGGGCAGATCACCCTTGAGCACCAGCCGGCCGCGCCGCGCCCGGTCGATGCTGGGTATCGGCACGGCGGAACGCAGCGCCGCGGTGTAATGATGTCTGGGCGCCGCAAAGACCTCGTCGGTCGGCCCGCTCTCCACGATTGACCCCAGATACATCACCGCCACACGGCTCGAGATTTGACGCACCACGGAAAGATCGTGGGCGATGAACACATAGGTCAAGTTGAACTCCTCGCGCAGGTCGGCGAGCAGATTGACGATCTGCGCCTGGATCGACACGTCGAGCGCCGAGACCGGCTCGTCGGCCACGATCAGCCGTGGCCGCAGCGCCAGCGCGCGGGCGATGCCGATACGCTGGCGCTGGCCGCCGGAGAATTCGTGCGGGTAGCGCGATGCGTGCTGGGGCGACAAGTCGACCCGGCGCAGGAGCTCGGCCACGCGGTCCGCCATTTCCGATGCCGAGAGGCGTTCATGGATGCGGAACGGATCGGCCAGCAGATCGCCGACCCGCCGGCGCGGATTGAGCGAAGCGCTGGGATCCTGAAAGACCATCTGCATCTGCCGCCGCAACGGACGAAGCTGGCGCTGGGAGGCGTCGCTGATGTCGCGGCCCTCGAATTCCAGCGACCCCGAGCTGATTTCGGTCAGACGCACCAGACACCGGCCAAGCGTGGATTTGCCGCAACCGGACTCGCCGACGATGCCGAGGGTCTCCCCGGGCCAGATGTCTAGCGACACCGTATCAACCGCATGCACGGTCCGGCGCTGCGCCGGGAAGATCGAGCGGCCGACGCTATAGCGCTTCGACAGGTCGCCGGCACGAAGCAGCGGACGTTCGCGTGGCATGGCATTCATCGTTGCATCTCCACCACGCCGCCAGGCCTCTGGGCAGCGAATTGTCTGCGCGTAGGCTCCGGCAACAGGCACGCGGCGCGATGGCTCTCGCCTTGCATGATCGGCAGTTGAACCAGACAGGCGTCGTGGCGAAAGGCGCAGCGGGGGCTGAAGGCGCAGCCTTTCGGCAGGTTGGAGAGCGACGGCGGAATTCCCGGAATGGCAGCGAGCCGGGCTGGACGTGGTCCCTCCATCGGCGGGATCGAGCCGAACAAGCCCCATGTGTAGGGATGCAGCGGCGCCCGGAACACGCTGCTCTTGCCGCCCTCCTCGACAAAGCGTCCGCCATACATAACCAGTACCCGGTCCGCGACTTCGGCGACGACGCCAAGATCATGCGTGACCAGGATCACAGCGGAACCGAACTGGTCGCGCAATCGTCCGATCAGTTCGAGGATCTGCGCCTGCACGGTAACATCGAGGGCTGTAGTCGGTTCATCCGCGACGAGCAGCGCCGGGTTGCACGAGAGCGCCATGGCAATCACCGCGCGCTGGCGCATACCGCCGGAAAGCTGGTGCGGGTAGCTGTCGATGACCCGATCCGGATTTGCGATGCCGACGGCATCCAGCAATTGCACGGCCCTCGCCCGTGCCGCTTTCGCCGACACCTTTTCATGCGCGCGGACCTGCTCGCCGATCTGGTTGCCGATCGTATGCACCGGGGTGAGCGCAGACATCGGATCCTGGAAGATCATCGCGATTTGGCGGCCGCGGATGGCATCGAGCGCACGCCGCTTGAGCCCGATCAGCTCCTGTCCCATGAAACGGATGGAACCGGAGACGATAGCGTTGGGGCTGTCGATCAACCCCATAATGGCGAGCAAGGTCTGGCTTTTGCCCGAACCGGATTCGCCGACCACACCGACGATCTCGCGCTGCTCGACGGAGAACGAAACACCTCCCACCGCCCGCACCAGGCCTTCGTCGCTGCGGAAGGAGACAGTGAGGTCCTTGACCACCAGAAGGGGAGCATCAGCCGACATTGCGCGCCCTCGGGTCGATTATGACGAAGACGACGTCGACGACGAAGTTTGCCATCACCACGAAGAAGGCGGCGTAAATCACCGTGGCCAGGATCATCGGCAGATCGAGGGTCTGCAGCGCCTCATACGTCAGTTTTCCGACACCCTGCAATCCGAAGACCACTTCGGTCAACAGCGCGCCGCCGCCGACCAAGGCACCGAAATCGAGGCCGAACATGGTGACGAATGCGACCAAAGAGGTCCTGAGGCCATGATGCAGCAGCACCCGGCGTTCGCCGATCCCCTTGGCCCGGGCGGTGCGGATGAAATCCTCCTGCATCATTTCGATCAGGCTTGCCCGCAGCACCCGGCCGTAGAGGCCGACATAAAGGGTTGCCAGCGTGAACCACGGAATGACGAGCGCCTTGAACCAGCCCCAGGGATTCTCGGTCAGGGGGATGTAGCCGAGCGGAGGAACCCAGGAAAACAGCCAGTTGTCGTGCCAGCGGCTTTGCGTCAGCAGGTTGGCGACCTCGCCCAGCCAGAAGACCGGGATCGACACACCTACCAGGCTCAGGATCATCAGCGCGCGATCAATGAATGTACCGCGCGTTGCGCCTGCGATCACACCGACGATCAATCCGCCGAGCACCCACAGCACTGCCGCGCCGCCGACCAGCGACAGCGTCACGGGAATGGCGCTTATCACGGTCGGAATGACGCGCTGCCCGCGATTGACGAAGGAGGTGAGATCGCGGCTGACGAAAAGCCGGTTCATCATCAGCCCATATTGCACCGGCAATGGCCGGTCGAGACCGAAATCGTGGCGCACCTGGATCAGCGTCTCTTGCGAAGCATTGCGGCCAGCAATGCGCGCCGATGGATCAGCGCCAGGCGTCGCAAAGAAGATCAGGAAAGCGACGACGCTGATACCGAACATAACCAGCACCATCTGGCCAAGCCGGAAGCCGAGCGCGGCAACCACTAGACGCCCCTCGGCGAGGATTTCGGATCGAGCGCGTCGCGCACGCCGTCGCCCAGAATGTTTAGAGCCAGCACCGTGATCACAATGGCTAGCCCCGGCGCCAGTGCCACGACCGGCCGCGAATAGAGCAGGCCCTGGCCGTCCTGGATGATCGTGCCCCAGCTGGCATCCGGCGGCTGCACGCCGATCGACAGGAACGACAGCGAGGATTCCGTCATCATGTTGAGCGCCAGGATCAACGGCACGAAAACGATGATGCGGGTCACCACATTGGGCATGATGTCGCGCAAAAGGATGCGCCAGGGCGATGCGCCAAGGCCGATCGCAGCGGTGACGAATTCGGCATGCATTAAGGTCAGGACATGGCCGCGGATCGGCCGCGCCACATAGGGCACATAGACGATGCCGATGATGAAGACCGGTAGCCACAGGCTGCCGGAGCGGATTTCGAACGGACCGATCTGGATACTCTGCGCAATCAGCACGATCGACAATGAAATTGCCAACAGGAAAATCGGAAAAGCCCAGAGCACGTCGAGAATGCGCGACAGGCCGATGTCGACGATGCCGCCGAAGAAGCCGGAAACGACCCCAAGGAATGTCGCGAGGACAAGGCACAGCACGGCTGCAGCACCCGAGATCAACAGCGAATCCCGTCCGCCGTAAAGCAGCCGCGCCGCGACGTCACGGCCCTGGTTGTCGGCACCCAGCATATAGGGTCCGATGCGCGAGGTCGGCCCGACCGGCGTCATGCCGAGGCCAAGGCCTTCGGTGGAGGGCTGCAGCACCGGCTGGGTCACCCCATCGACGACGATCTCGCCATTGAGATTGGTCACAAATGGATCGGTGCCGGAGACGTATCGCGCATAAAGCGGCGCCGCGAGCGAGGCGATCACGATGACGACGAGCACGGCGAAGGCAGATATTGCCGAACGATCGCCTTTCAGCTTGCGCCAAGCGGTGCGCCACGGGCCATCGGTGGCCCGGCGAACCGGGATGGCAGGCTGATCCGCAATGACATTGACCATGAACAGGATTGCCTGGGAAAAATCGCGGCCTGGAAGATGCGCTGATCCGCCGGAAAAGGAAATGCGACGGAGAGCCAGCGGCACTCCGTTGCATTGGCTCCGGTCGGCTATTCCACCCAGGACTGGCTGACAATCCAGTAGAATTGCGGGCTGAAGGTGAAGTTCTTCAGCCTGGAAGAGATCATATCGACGCGCTTTGGCGTGAACAGGACAGCGACCGGAGCCTTGTCCGTCACAGCCTTGTCGATGGCGGTCCAGAGTGTCGCGCCCTTGGCCGGATCGGCGATGGTGGCTGCCTCTGCCTCATCCATCGATGCGTCGATCGACTTGTCGCAGAACCCCGAAATATTGACCGAGGCGTCGGAGCCCGGCGTAAACGAGGCACAGCTGAACAAGACCTGCAGGAAATTCGATGGCGCCGGGTAGTCCTGGAACCATTGCGAGATCGAAATCTGCACCTTGTTATTGGTGTTCTGGATGTAGGTGAACTGTATGTTCTGCGAGATCGGCTTGACCGACGTCTTGTAGCCAAGCTGGTTGAGCACATCCTGCAGGTAGACGCCGATCGCTTTGGAGACCGTGGTGTCCTCGGTGATGATCGTCACCTCCTGACCTGCGGTTCCCGATTCAGCGACCAATTGCTTGGCCTTGTCCATATCCGGTGCTGACCACTTCTCGCCTGGATTGGCGGTGAACGGGCAATAGGCCGCAAATGACGGGAAGCCCGGTGGCAGGATCTGGCAGGCCGGCTGCGCCAGATTGCTGCCGCCGAACAGCTTGACGATCGCGGCGCGGTCGATCGCGAAGTTCACTGCCTGGCGAACGCGGATGTCGTTGAACGGCGCCAGATTGGTGTTCATCGGCGCGTACCACATCGCTGTCAGCGGATGAACCGTGACCTGCTTGGCATATTTGGTGCCGAGTTCAGCGAGACGGTCGGACGGCGGCGGGTCGAACATCCAGTCCGCCTGGCCGTTCTCGACAGCGGTCACCGCCGCCTCGTCGGTTAGGCCGAATTCGTAGTCGATCTCGTCCGGATATCCGGCCGGCTGCGCTTCCTTGCTCCATTCCTTGAAATGAGGGTTGCGCACAATCTTCATCAGCTTGTTGGGATCGTAGCTGGCGATCATGTAGGGTCCGGTGCCCGGGATCGGATCGGTGCCGGCGTCCTTCGGCGGCGCGCTCGCCGGCAGGATCGACGCATGCGGAACAGCCAGCTTCTGCAGGAACTCGGCATCCGGCTGGACCAGATTGAAGGTAATGTTTCCGGCGGCGTCGTCGACTGACAGGCCACCTTCGAGGGTACACGTCGCAGGCGTCTTCAAGCACGCATCCGCGCCGACGATGCCTTTGTAGAAGGTCCCGGCCGTCGGCCCGCTGATCTTGAAGATGCGTTGGAACGAAGCCACCACGTCCTTCGTGGTGACATCCGAGCCATCCGCGAATTTGATGCCCTTGCGCAGCTTGAAGACGTAGGTCTTGCCGCCGTTCTCGACCTGCGGGAGGCTTTCCGCCAGGTCCGCGACGACTTCGAAACCGGTCTTGTCCCCGGCCTTCTTGTAGGTCACCAGGCCATCGTAGAGGACATAATTGATCTGGAAATACTGCAGCGTGTAGTTGATGTGCGGATCGGCGGTGCCTGCCGCGGCATTGGCCAGCAGTCGGAGTGTGCCGCCTGGCTTGCCCTCGGTGGCCAGGGCACTGTTTGCCGGCGACATCATGGACACGCCGAGCAGAGCCAGGCAGGGCATCAACGCTGCAAATGCTTTTTGGGGTCGCATATTTGTTCCCTCATGGAGGCGTCTCGGCTTTTGCCGCGCTGAGCCCGGTCGATCGACCATTGCGCGGCTGAAACAGTCTGGGTTTGCGAACGGTGTCCGCTACTTGGCCCAATCGCAAAAGACTACGGCGAGCGAAGCCGGACGGGATAGCTATTAAGATAGATAGGGTCGGACAGGCTTATCCCCGCCTATTTGTTGAGCAGCCGGCCGACATGGCTATTTGACAAGCAATCATCAGCGGGTAAGCTTGCCCGATGCAAAGCCTTCCAGGCGATCTAGAGAGCCGGTTCCAAACCGGAATGAGCATCGACGCTGCCATGGCGGTGGCAACGGAGGTGCTGGAGCCTATCGGTTTCACCGCATTCATCTACGACTATACGCCCGTGCCGGTCAGTCACAAGGGCGAGCTTATCACGCCCTCGTTGATGGCTCTGCGCAACGTGCCGCGCGACATGCAGGATCTCTGGTGCAAGGGCGGATATTATCAGCTTGACCCGGTGCAGGAGGCCGCGCTCACCGTATCGAGACCGTTTCTCTGGTCGCACAGCGGCGTTCAGAGCACCGTCATGCAGCGCGTGCTCCAGTCCAAGCACGATCCTGTGGTCAGCTATTTGCTTGACACCAGGATGACCTGCGGCGTCACCGTACCCATTCGCCTTGCCGGCGGCGATCTCGCCACCTTCACTGCGATCCGTGCCGATCCGGAGGCCGGGTTCGAGCTCGAAGCCAGACCCTTGATCGCCGAGATCGGAGATCTGGGTCATCTGCTGCATGACTCCGCCTACGCCGGTTTCGACGCCGGAATCCGCACCTGCCAACATGTCCATCTGACGTCGCGCGAACGTCAGTGCCTGCGCCTGGCCGCTGCCGGACTGACGGCCAAGCAGGTTGCGCGTGAGATTGGCCGCGCGGTGCCTACCGCAACGCTGCACCTCAACGCGGCGACGCGAAAGCTTGGCGCGCGCAACCGCTTCCATGCCATCGCGCTCGCCGCCCATTACCGGCTGCTCGAACCGGAGCATTGAGGCTCGCGACCTGCGGGCGATCGGCCTTGCCTCGGGCGAACCCATAACCGGCGAACCTATAAATAGTGCTAGCTGTAAATGCGCTGGGCCGCTTAGTACCGTCGGCCGCAAACAAGGCTTGGGAGGGGTGCACCAAAGTGGCTCCTGCCGCGCCATGATGCGGAGCTTGGACTGTGACGGCACATGCGATCACCGAAGGATTTAGCGACTACAAGGGCTATCGCACCTGGTACCGTGTGACCGGGGACATCGGGTCGGGCAAGGTGCCCCTGGTCGTCGCTCATGGTGGACCGGGCTGCACCCACGACTATGTGGACTCATTCAAGGAGCTTGCCGGAACCGGGCGAGCCGTCATCCACTACGATCAGATCGGCAACGGCAAATCGACCCATCTGCCGGACAAGGGCGGCGACTTCTGGACCGTCGATTTCTTCCTGGGCGAACTCGATGCGTTGCTCGCCCATCTCAGCATTGCCGGCCATTATGCCCTGCTCGGCCAGTCCTGGGGCGGCATACTCTCGGCCGAGCACGCCGTGCGCCGCCCTGAGGGGCTGAAGGCATTGATCCTGGCCAATTCGCTGGCCTCGATGGCGCTGTGGGTGGAAGGAGCCCGGCAATTGCGCGCCGAGTTGCCAGCCGATGTGCAAAGTGCGCTCGACCGGCACGAAGCGGCGGGAACCACCGATCAGCCCGAATATGTTGCGGCGACGAAGGCTTTCTACGACCGTCATGTCTGTCGCGTCGTTCCGATGCCGCCAGAGGTCGCCCGGACATTTGCGGCAATCGAGGAAGATCCGACCGTCTATCACACCATGAACGGTCCGAATGAGTTCCACGTCATCGGCACGATGCGGAACTGGACCATCGTTGACCGCCTGCATCGGATCGAGGCGCCGACCCTGGTTTTCCGCGGCTTCTACGACGAAGCGACCGAGGCCTGCGTCCAGCCCTTTCTGGATCTTATCCCGTGCGTTGAAGGCCTGGTCTTCCCGAATTCCAGCCACATGCCGCATGTGGAGGAAAAGCACGACTGCCTCAGCGCCGTCGGGCGCTTCCTGGCCAAATACGATTGACGTTCCAGCACCAGGCCATCTGTTCCAACGGATCGTCGACACGACGCAGTCGTCGTGAGGCAGGTTCAGAAAACCTCGAACCGTCCCATTTCTCCGCCGACGCACATTGCTATGCCTCGGTGATGGCGACGCCACGCTATGTGGATGTCTCGCAAAGGCCTGCAGGGTCGTCCGATGAGGCCAAATCACGGGCAGAATGCCAGATCACGGACAGCATAAAGGAGCCCATTCGAGCGCCTTTTCCATTGCCCGCGGAGGCGAAGGCCTAACGTTGCGGCGCAGATTGGCATGTCGCCGGCATGGCCGCAATCAGCCTGCCATCCCCTGAACTGGCATCCCGTCGCTGAAAAACCTGACGGATACGGAGGACCAAGTTGCCGGTGGGTACGGAAAGTATCGGACCCAAAGTTTCGCCAAGCAGTTGCAACCGAATTCATTAGCCGGCGTTAAAGTGCGGGTGATCTAGCGGGGCATGGGGAGGCTTTCATGCAGACGTATCTCGTCGAGCGTATGGACGGCGACGATGTTATCTCGGTGCGCGTTGTCAACGCGCCGAGTCCGTTCAGAGCCGCAGCTATGATGACGGGCGGGCGTATTACCTTCCGAACGTGGGAAAAGGATTGGATCCGCGTGACCGACGAAAATCGGGGACAGATCTATGCCTATTGTTTCGTCCCCGGCAGCTATTCCGACACCGAAACATCGGCGGTATCGTCCGGAAGAACCACCGAATAGGCAATATGCCTGAATAGCGGCAATTCCATCTTCGACCCCACCTTGGTCTTCGAGCCCGCCTTGGCATGTGTCCGTGTCATGCGCACCACAACAGCCAGCGAGCCCGGCATGATTGGCTCTGCCGGCGGCTTGCGAAACAGGCGAAGTGACTAACCAAGCGTCATTGAGCGAAGATCGGGGCATCATCAGAATGATCGATGAAAAGATTGGGGCGGGGGGCGATAAGTGACCCTAATCTTAGCGTAGGCAACTCATGTCTTCGGCATATTTGGGATCAGAAGTCGCGGATCAGGATCTAGCGGTGGATTGTCAGACAACGACCTCGGATAATTGGTCAAGTGTCCCACAATACGCACTGGATCAGGGTGGTCCCGTACTGCGCCCATTTCAAAGATTGGGCGTCGATTTTACCAACATTGCGGCCTTCGATCACCTGAGAAATGTCGTCCGCCAGTACCCCGACAAGCTTGCAATCAGCGACGGCGCCAATCGTCTGACCTATTCCCAGCTCCTCCGGTCAGTCGAGACGCTGTCCCACCAGATCGCGGCGGCCGTCCCAGACGGACAGGCGATAGGGATTCTTCAGGCCAACTCGGCCTGGTATCCCATTGCCATGCTGGCAAGCATGACGGCTGGGCGGCCTTCGGTGCCACTCAACGCGCGAGATCCTAGCTCGCGTATCCTTGAAATCGTGGCCGGGGCGCGGCTCTCGGCTGTCCTGGGCGAGGGCAATGTCCGACCCGATGGTTTGCCTCACCTGGTCAATTGGATCGATGTGTCGACCAGTGCGGCCTCGCAGGCTGGGCAAGTGCCTCGTTCTTATTCCGTCTCGGTCGATGCGCCCGCCATCGTGCTTTATACGTCAGGGAGTACGGGCCGGCCCAAAGGCATCGTTAACAGCCAGCGCAGCTTGCTGTGCCGGGTCCAGCAATATGTCGATGCGTGCCACATCAACTCGGATGACGTTTTCCTGCCATTGACCGGACCGGCCACAATCGCCGGGTGCCGGGAGATTCTTGCTGCTCTTCTCACCGGCGCCACCTTGCATCTGGTCGAAGTCGAAGCGGTCGGCTTGCGCGCCGTTCAACGCCTGGTGCGATCCGAAGACGTGACAATCACCTATCTGGTGCCGGCACTGCTTCGCGCGCTTATGGCAGACGGACCTGCAGAAGCGTTCCATTCACTCAGAGTCGCCCGGATCGGTGGCGAGAAGGTGCCCTGGACCGACATCGCCCTGCTGCGCAAGGCCGTCTCCGATACGTGCCTTATCCAGATCGGTTATTCGTCAACCGAGACCACCGGCTCGCAATGGTTCCTGCCGCGAGACTGGCCAGAGCATGGAGATTCGGTTCCAGTTGGCTGGCTGCTGCCTGGAATCGCCTTCGCAATTGTCGACGAAGCGGGCCGCCGCGTTCAACCGGGCCGCAGCGGAGAGCTTCTGACCAGGAGCCCGTATGTCCTGCTTGGCCATTGGGAGGAGGGGGCGGTTGTGCCGGCAACATCAGACCCGCACGATCCAGGCCTTCGGATTTTCGCGACAGGTGACCTCGTTCGACTTGATGATCAAGGCCTACTGCACATCGTCGGTCGCAAGGGGCGCCAGGTAAAAATCAACGGTCGACGCGTCGAGCCAGCCGAACTCGAACGGGTGCTGCGTTGTGCACCCTCTGTCGCGGATGCCGTGGCAATCGTCACGGCCGCGAATGAGCTTGTCGCCTTTGCTATTCCTCGGCGCTCGGCCGAAGCGACCTTTTCGGACGAGCTTCGCCAGCTTGTCAGGACCAATCTGCCGCCGCCGCTGCGTCCCTTGCGGTTGCACACGATCGCCGAGATTCCGCGTCTGCCGAGCGGCAAAGTCGACATCACGACACTTGCAGAGATGGATCTTTCAGCCAGAGAGACAGCGGCGACCGCGCGTCCGCTCGAGCCGCAAGGCAAGCTGACCGCGCAGCAGGTCGTCCAGCGGGCATGGACCAGCATTCTCAATACGCGCGTAGCGGCAGGACGCTGGGATGACGCCGGAGGAGATTCGCTAAAGCTGCTGCACTGCGTCATGGAAATCGAAAGCGCCATCGGGCAGGAACTCGGCCTTGAGGCCTTCACCGTCGGGATGAGCCTGGAGCAAATGATCAAGGCGGTCGTGTCCGCCCAGGCAGGCGATCAAAGCGCGCGCGCCCAGAAGCACGACCCTCCCATTCTTTTTCTGTTCCCCGGGTCCGTCGGCTATGGCCCGAGCCTTGCTGCCTTTGCAGCAGCGATGGGCAAGGTGACCCGTGTTGCCCCGATCAGGTATCCGGCCCTGGCTATGATACTGCGCGGACAAGACAGCCTCGCCGATATGGCCGACGCCGCCGTCGACCAGATCCGCCGCGCCCAACCCTCGGGCCATGTACGACTTCTCGGCCATTCGCTCGGCGGCGCTGTTGCCTTCGAAGTTGCGGCGCGGCTGCTGGCAGCGGGGCGAACCGTAAAGTTCCTCGGCATCCTCGACACCAGCCTCGTCGGGGAGCGAAGCGCCCGCTGGGAGACGTTTACGCGCACAGTCAATCGAATCCGAACCAACCGCGTGTCCGCTTACCGGATGGCTTGCCGCGCCCTCGCGAAAGTTGCCGTGGCAATGAAGCGCGAGGCACAACTGGTCCAGTTTCTCGACCGCTTCGCTCAAGGACAGTTCAACGCGACGAGCTTTAGAACCAAACTAGAACTGCAAGAGGTTTTGCGCGCGCAAGCCTTCTTCCAGTGGGTGGCCGAGCCAAAGCCGGCTCTGCCGATCACAGGCACCCTGTTCCGCTGTGCTCGACCCGGAATGCCTCTGGCAATCGGCTGGGATAACGTCTTCGCCCATCTGGACGTGATTCCGATCGTCGGCAGCCACATCGATCTGGTTGTAGAGCCTCACCTTACCACCAATCGTCCCCTTATCGAGAAAGCGGTGGCGAAAACCTATTCGCCAATCGAGTCTCGCAAACTGGAGTACAAGCCATCGACCTGATCTCATCATTCGGCAAAGACGCCCTGGTGCTCGACGCTGGCGCGGAAGTCGATCGCATCGTCCAGATCTTGCGCCAGCAGGTCCTTGGCACGCTGCGACGTCGAGGCGTGGTTGTCGGCCTCTCAGGCGGCATCGACAGCTCCGTCGTTGCGGCGTTGTGTGTTCGCGCCTTTGGGAAAGGCAAGGTCCTCGGGATATTCATGCCGGAGCGCCATTCCTCCGGCGACTCACTGAGGCTCGGCCGCATTGTCGCCGCACACCTTGGTATCGAAACGATCCTGGAGGATATAACGCCGGCCCTGGAAGCGACCGGCGCCTATAGACGGCAGACCGAAGCAATCCAGACCGTCGTTCCCGAATATGGGGACGGCTGGAAATGCAAGCTGGTGCTCGCCTCGGTTCTCGAGAGCAACGGTCTCAACATCACGCGCCTCACGGTTCAGGACCCCGAGGGCAGGACCGACACAGTGCGCCTGCCGTCGGCAGCCTATCTGCAGATCGTCGCTGCAACCAACTACAAGCAGCGCCTGCGCAAGATGACCGAATACTACCATGCCGACCGCCTCAACTACGCGGTAGCGGGCACGCCGAACCGCCTGGAGTACGACCAGGGCTTCTTCGTCAAGCAGGGCGACGGAATTGCCGACCTGATGCCAATCGTCCACCTCTACAAGACCCAGGTCTACCAATTGGCCGAATATCTTGGGGTGGACGAAGAGGTCCGGCGCAGACCGCCCACCACGGACACCTTCTCGATGGCGCAGAGTCAGGAGGAGTTCTACTTCGCGCTTCCTTATTATCTGATGGATCTGTGCCTCTACGGCTTGAACCATGGGATCGCCGACGAAGACGTCGCTGAGGCAACCAGCCTCACGGTGATGCAGGTCCAGAAGGTTTTCAAGGATATCGACAGCAAGCGGCGCGCCGCACGTTATCTTCACGCGCGGCCGTTGGTGTCCTCTTCAATGGGCGAGGGCTAGGCGATGTGCGGCATCGCCGGAATTGTGTCGCTGAGCGCCGCAGCGGCGCCCCCTTCCCGGGATGCGCTGATACGCATGGCGGGGGCGCTGGCGCATCGCGGCCCGGACGAACGCGGCCTTTACCGGGACAGACGTGCGGGATTGGCGCATGCCCGCCTGTCCGTCATCGATCTCGCAAGCGGCCAGCAGCCACTCGCCGGCGCGGGCGACACAATGTGGATCGTCTTCAACGGCGAAATCTTCAATTACGTCGAGCTGCGACAAGATCTGGTTGCGCTCGGTTATTGCTTCCGCACACGCAGCGACACCGAGGTCATCGTCCATGCCTATCATGCGTGGGGCGAGGCCGCCTTCGAGCGAATGAATGGGCAGTGGGCAGTCGCCATCTGGGACTCCGTGGCAGCTCGTCTCGTCTTGTCTCGGGATCGGTTCGGCATTTGCCCGCTGCACTTTTGCGAGCATGGCGGGCGGCTTTACTTCGCCAGCGAGGTGAAGGCCATTTTCGCGGCCGATGCGGATATACCCCGCGCCTTCGATCCAGCCGGCATCGATCAGACTTTCACACTCTGGACTGTCGCGCCGCCACAAGGCGTGTTTGGAGGAGTAAGCGAACTCACGCCGGGGCATATCCGCATTTATGACAGCGGCGTCGTCCGGGAGCGGGCTTTTTGGAAGCCTGACTATCCAGAGGTTGACGGACCCGGCGATGATGAATTCACCGGCTCGCTTGATGACGCGGTGGAGGAAGTGCGCAGCGCCCTGGACGCCGCGACGGCGCTCAGGATAGTACGCGCCGACGTGCCGGTCGGCTGCTATTTGTCCGGCGGGCTCGACAGCTCGCTGGTCGCCACGCTGGGGAGACGCTTCGCGGGCGAGCGCTTCCAGACTTTCTCGCTGCGTTTTGCCGACGCCGAGTATGATGAGACGCATTTCCAGCGCCTGGTTGCCGGCGTGGCCGGCAGTGACCATCATGAGGTGGTTGTTTCGCGCAGCGATATCGCTGGCATCTTCCCTGAGGTGATCTACCACACCGAGCGGCCAATCCTCAGGACCGCGCCGGCGCCGCTGTTCCTGCTCTCGAGACTGGTGCGCCAGCATGGCATCAAGGTCGTGCTGACCGGCGAAGGGGCCGACGAAATGTTCGCCGGCTACGATTTGTTCCGCGAAGGCAAGGTCCGCCGCTTCTGGGGACGCCAGCCCGCCTCGACGCGACGCTCGCGGCTGCTGGAGCGCCTCTATCCCTATCTCAGCCGCTCGCCGGTACAGCAGCAGGCGATGGCACGCCAGTTCTTCGGGCGCGACATCCACGCCTGTGACGCGCCTGGTTTTGCGCATGGCACGCGCTGGCGAACCACAAGCGCCATCAAGCGGCTGTTTTCGGCAGACATGCGCGCCCAAACGGAGCGCCATAACGCCGTGTCCGAGCTGCTTGCCCGCCTGCCGCCGGAGTTTTCGCGATGGGGCTCTCTTGCGCAGGACCAGTATATCGAGATTCAGACGCTGATGTCGGGATACCTGCTTTCCTCACAAGGGGACAGAATGCTGATGGCTCATTCCGTCGAGGGGCGCTTCCCGTTCCTCGATCATGAACTCGTGAGACTCGCGAATTCGCTTCCGGCCGCCTACAAGCTGCGCGTGCTCGATGAAAAGCATGTGCTGAAGCGCGTAGCGCAACCGATCGTGCCGTCGGAAATCGTCACCCGCAAGAAGCAGCCTTACCGGGCTCCCAACGCGCTTTGCTTTGTCGCAGATGGCGCTCCGGCCTACATTCGCGAAGCACTTTCGGAGGCGGCGCTGCGCGAAGCGAACGTCTTCGATCCCAAGTCGGTTACCCGGCTCTTGAGCAAGTGCCAGGCCAGCGCCGGCGGCGGCGACCTGTCCAACTCCGACAATATGGCGCTGGTCGGAGTGCTGTCGACGCAGCTTCTCCATCGGCAATTTATCGCGAGCCGTCCAAGTGGGGCCCGCACGCTCAAGCTCAGCATCGATATCGACCGCGAACACCGCGAAGAGGTGCTCGCATGATGCATGGCGCCGTACCGCTCCTGCACGACTATCTCACCCACTCTGCCAGCCGGCTCGGCGAGAAGGTGGCCCTGGTGTGCGGCAATCAACGCGTCACTTATGGCGATCTCGATATGCGTTCGAACGCCATAGCGCACCATTTGACCGATGCCGGAATTGCGCGTGGCGATCGCGTGGTGGTCTTCGCCGACAACACTGTCGAGGCCGTCATTGCGTTCTGGGCGGTGCTAAAGGCCAACGCCGTGGTGTGCATCGTCAATCCGCTCACCAAAAGCGACAAGCTTGATTATCTGCTCAACGATTGCCGCCCGACGGCACTGATCACCGACAAACACCTGCACTCGATTTTCAGGGAGCCGGCGCGGAATTGCCCATCGTTGCGCCGCATGATCGTCTCCGGGCCGATCGAACACAGCGACCTGCAAGAATTGCCGCATGCTGTGCGCTGGGACGCTGCGGTCGCGGCAGCCGGCAGCACGCCGCCCTGGCGCCGCTGCATCGACATCGATCTCGCTGCGATCATTTATACGTCCGGCTCGACGGGCGAGCCCAAGGGCGTGATGCTGACGCATCGAAACATGATCGCCGCGTGCGCCTCGATTTCCTCATACCTGGCGCTTGCCGAAGACGAGGTGATCCTCAATGTCCTGCCGCTCGCCTTCGACTACGGTCTTTACCAGATGATCATGGCATTCGGCGCGGGCGCCCGGCTGGTGCTTGAGCGCTCATTCGCCTTCCCGGCGCAGATCCTTGGGCTGATCAAGCAAGAAAGGGTGACGGGTTTTCCCGGCGTACCGACCATCTTCGCCGCACTCGGGGAGCTCAGGTCTCTCAGGGATCAGGATTTTTCGAGTATTCGCTACGTCACGAACACTGCGGCCGCCCTGCCGCTCAAGCACATTCTCCTGCTGCAAGAGCTGTTTTCTGGCGCCCGCATCTATTCGATGTACGGCCTTACCGAATGCAAGCGCTGCACCTACCTGCCGCCGGAGGATCTGGAGCGAAAGCCGTCGAGCGTCGGGATCGCCATCCCCAATACGGAAATGTGGATTGTCGACGAGCATGACAGGCGGGTCGGCCCCGGCATCGTTGGTCAGCTCGTCATCCGCGGAGCGACGGTGATGAAGGGCTATTGGGGCAAACCGGAGGCGACAGCCAGGAAGCTCAAGCCCGGCCCGCTGCCGGGTGAGCAGGTCCTATACACCGGCGACTACTGCCGGATGGACGCCGAGGGCTACCTCTACTTCGTCGGTCGCGGCGACGAGATCATAAAATCGCGCGGAGAGAAGATAGCGCCGAAGGAGGTAGAAAACGTGTTGATGAACATTGCGGGCGTACGGGAAGCCGCGGTCATCGGCGTTCCGGACGAACTGCTCGGGCAAGCAGTGAAGGCATTTGTCGTGATGGAGCAGGGAAGCATGATCGGTGAAAAGCAGTTGCAGAAAGAGTGCCAGAGACGGCTGGAAAACTTCATGGTTCCGAAGTCCATCGTCATCGTACCCAGTCTGCCGATGACCGACACGGGTAAGCTCAAAAAAACGGCCCTGTCATGAGTCGGTACCAGGGCGAAGTTGATCAGCATTCATCTTTTGTACCGGAGGCGAAATAAATGTTATCTACCAAGGATAGAACCGATACCTGCAGCGAACAAATTCGCGCTTTCCTGGCCTCGAATTTCTATATAGCCGATCCCGAGAGCCTGGAGAGCGACACCTCGCTCCTCGACCAGGGCATCGTGGACTCGACGGGTGTGCTCGAGGTTATCGGCTTCATCGAGGAGACCTTCGGCATCACGGTCGAAGACAGCGAGCTGCTGCCGGAGAATCTCGATTCCATCGAGGGAATTGCGCAATACGTCATGCGCAAGAGAAACTGACGCAAGAGAAACTGATTTCCGAAATCTCGCGCAACTCTGTTTCAGCTTCCCGGCCGTTTCTAGCCGCGACAGCGCGTCTACCTGCCGCGGCTGCGATGCTTACGCCTGCGCCCTCGTATGTCCCACAACCACCCTGACCTCACCGGCCTGGTTGGTGACTGCCCGGATACTCTCATAGGCCTTGGAACGCTCGAGCAAACTCATGACCTGCCGGTCCTGGCCAAGCCCCACTTCGAAAAGCAGGATGCCTCCGCGCCGCAAATAGCGCGGCGCCTCCTTGAGCACCCGCATGTGGATGCTCAGGCCGTAGGGGCCGGCTGCGAATGCTTCACGCGGCTCGAGCTCGACCAGATGCGAACGGTCGCCCTCGAGCCGTTTTTCCGAAATGTAGGGCGGGTTGCAAACGATCACGTCGATAGTGCCGTCGAGCTCCAAGCCTGAGAAGGCGCTGAACAAGTCGCCCTGAAGCACCGTTACCCGGTCCTCGATTTTAAGATGGGTGACGTTGCGGCGCGCGACCTCCACGCATCCGTCGGTAAGATCGCTTGCCCACACGCGCGCGGTGGGAGCGTGGTGCGCGATGGCGCACGCCAGATTGCCCGCCCCACAGCACATGTCGACAACGCGAGGCACCGGCAGGTTCAGTTGGCTCAGGACATCGAGAGCGGCCTTGCCGAGCAGTTCCGTTTCCGGCCGAGGAACAAGCGCACCGGGCGAGACCAGCAACTGCAATCCCATGAAGGTGCTGCGCCCCCTGCCGTAGGCATCGGCAACATTGATCTCTTCGCTCACGACACTCGCCTCCCCGATTTAGCCGGCGTTGGTGGCCGACGTACCGATGAAGTGTATCTCAAAACCGTTTAACTCTCGATCGACAAAATCAAAACCCATCCGTCGCCAGACGCTTTGAAGCCTTGATGCTACAAAGATGATCATAAGCTTCTGCCGGGTGTCATGATTAGGAATATCTCCTTACCTGACCCGGTTATCCCCAGCCTGGCGAGCCAGTTGCCGAATTCTCAGCCTGGCGTCACGATTTTGCTACATTTTAATCAAAGAAGGCACGTATGTAAGCAATTCGTAATGTTCAGCAGCGGGGCGGGGCTGCTGCTTCCCGGAAGGTTAAAGTTTGTCCCTCATCGAAAGAATCGACGAGATTGCGCGGCAATTTCGCGTCAACGAGCGCACATCATGAAGTCGACCAAAGGGCGCTCGCTCGATCTCCGCTCCGCAATGTTCGGCTGTGTGCACGGCCTCGTCGGCGTAGGCGTTTTCTCGGCATTGATAAATATCCTCGCCTTGACCGGCTCCGTCTACATGCTCCAGGTCTATGACCGCGTGCTGCCTTCGCAGAGCGTGCCGACTCTTATCGGATTTACAGTCGGGATGCTGGGACTTTACGCGGCCTATGGGCTCCTCGATTTCGTGAGGCTTCGCCTGTTGGTCCGCATCGGCAGCCGCCTGCATAGAAATCTGCAGCAAAAAGCGTTCGCAGCCTCGCTTTCCCTGCCCCTCGTCGCCGGGCCGGATGCGAACCGGGTACACCCGCTTCGTGATCTGGACCAGCTACGTGGCTTTCTTTCCGGGCTCGGGCCGACAGTCTTGTTCGACGCTCCCTGGATACCATTTTATATGGTGGTCATCTATCTGCTGCACCCCGCGCTTGGCGTGCTGGCAACGCTCGGCGCATGTGCCGTTGTGTTTTTGACGGTGGTTGCCGAGATCATCGGCCGCAAACCAGCGGCTCGTGCATCTGAGACACTCGTAGCGCAGCGGCTTCTGGCCGACTCCGGCCGCCGCAACGCAGAGGTTGTTCAGGCGATGGGCCTTTCCGCCCCGCTTAGCCGGCGCTGGAACGAGGTCAGTCATCTTTATCTGAAGAACCAGGAACGGCTCTCCGACGTCGTCGGCGCAGCAAGCTCACTGTCGAAGACGCTCCGAATGGCCCTGCAATCATGTGTGCTGGGGCTTGGTGCCTACCTTGTGATCGGCGGCGAGGCCTCGCCCGGCGTGATCATTGCATCGTCCATATTGCTGGGCCGCTCGCTGGCACCGGTCGATGTGGCGATCGCAAACTGGAGAGGGTTTCTGGCAACCCGCAAAAGCTATTCCGAGCTGGCGGCAGCCCTGGATGCTTTTGATAGCCAGCAAGAGCCAATGGAACTGCCCGGCCCGAAGGCTGAGCTTGCGGTCGAGGAATTGACCGTCGCGCCACCAAGCCTGCAGAAGCCCACCATCTTCAATGTAAGCTTCCGCTTGGCGAGAGGCGCAGGGTTGGCGGTCGTCGGCCCGAGCGGCTCCGGCAAGACCACGCTCGTGCGCGCTTTGGTCGGCGCATGGAAGCCGCTTCGTGGCACGGTAAGATTGGACGGCGCCTCGCTCGATCAGTGGAACTCAGAACTGCTCGGCATTCATATTGGCTACCTGCCGCAGGACGTTGAGCTGTTCGACGGGACGATCGCCGACAACATTTCGAGGTTCGGCGGTAAAAGCGACGCAAAAGGCGTGCTGGCAGCTGCCAAGGCTGCGGGCGTGGACAAGATGATCATGCGTCTTCCGCAGGGTTTTCAAACACGCATCGGAGAAGGCGGCGCGGCCCTTTCGGCTGGGCAGAGGCAGCTCGTCGGGCTTGCCAGGGCACTTTACGGCGATCCATTCCTCGTCGTTCTTGACGAACCAAATTCCAATCTGGATGCAGACGGTGATGCTGCTTTGGCCGGCGCAATCCTGGCAGTGCGTCGGCGCGGCGGTATCGTGATCGTCGTTGCGCATCGCCCCTCCGCTCTCGTCAACATCGATCAGGTACTCGTCCTGTCGAACGGGATGCTCCATTCGTTCGGCTCGCGCGAAGACGTTCTGGCAAATGTGGTCCGGCCCTTCCCGCGCCCGGACAAGCCAAACATTGTCGTTCCGCTGCAGCACGGTGCAAGCGGGCATGCGTGAGGTATTGCTTAGTGTCTAACGTGACCATGTCGTCATATGCTGCGGTTGGCGGCGAAGGCCCGCCGACCGGGCAGAAGCCGCAACCGGATGGGATTCGAGCCAATCTACCCTGGGGTACTCTGGTCCGGAGCCTAGCAGCACATTGTCGTTCCGCCGCACAAGGGTGCAGCCGGGCATATGCGAGGTATCGCTCTGCTGTTGCCGTGTCATACGTCGCAGCCGGTGGCGAAGGCCGTTCGTTGGAGACGAAGCCAGAGCCGGATGGCATCCGGGCCAATCTGCTCTTGGGCCTGGCAACCAGCTTGCTGTTGATCTTTGGCGGAGGGCTCTGGTTGGGATTGACCAAGATTGCCGGCGCGGTGATTGCGCCCGCAACCGTGGTGGTCGAAAGCAACATTAAAAAAGTCCAGCATCAAACCGGCGGCACCATCGGCGGAATCTTCGCTCAGGACGGCGATCATGTGAAGGCCGGCGATGTGTTGGTCAGGCTGGACAACACATTGACCCGAGCAAACCTGCAGATAGTCACCGAGGACCTCAATCGCGCCACCATTCGTCTGGCCCGACTGGAGGCCGAGCGCCAGGGTCTGCCGGAAATGCAGACCCCGCCCGACCTTCGCGCTCAAATGGGCGACCCGCAAGTGGCGGCACTTGTCAGTGGCGAGCGTGCCTTGTTTGAAAGCCGTGCTGCGGCGCTGGCTGGCCAGAAGGCACAATTACAAAGCCGCGCGAAGCAGCTGGAACGTCAGATCGATGGCCTCAAATCGCAGCAGTCTGCAACGGACGAGTCTCTGGATCTGCTGACCAAGAACCTTGCGGATGTCGAATCTCTCTACGCAAAGAAGTTGGTGTCCAAGGAGAGGTTGAGCAATGTCAGCCTGGACAAGACCCGGGCTCGCGGCGAATCGGGACGCCTTGTCGCAGCGATAGCAGAGGTCCAAGCTCACATCAGTGAAACGGACCTGCAGGTGCTTCAGCTCGACGAACAAATGCGGAGCGACGTGACCAACGAACTTCGCGAAACGGAAGCCAAGCAGACCGAGCTCAGTGAGCGCAAGGTGGTGGCCGAAGACGAACTCAGCAGGACAGACATTCGTGCCCCGCAATCGGGCACAGTACAAGAATCCTCGGTCCATACCGTAGGAGGCGTGATTGGCGCGGGAGAGGTGCTCATGATGATTGTGCCCGATTCCGACAACCTTGTCGTCGACGCTTCCATTCCTCCGTCGCGTATCGACGAGATTCATCCCGGACAGCAGGTGTCGATCCGCTTTCCAGCGTTCGACGCCGGCACCACACCTGCTTGCGAAGGCTCGGTCAAGCGCGTCTCAGCGGATCTGATCAAGGATCAGCAACGCCAGCTTTCCTTTTTTTCGGCGCGTATCGACGTCGAGAATGAAGCGACGTGCCTGACAGGAGAGAAAATCCTCAAACCGGGCATGCCCGCCGAAGTCCACATAAGAACCGACGAGCGCAGTGTCTGGTCCTACTTGATGAAGCCCCTCACCGACCAGTTTTCCAGAGCTTTCAGGCAGTAAAGCGGTTGCCACACTCAACCGACAGTGCGGCGGCCGATTGGATCGGGGCGCAGCCGATCTATCGGGTCGCCGCATTTTCGAGAGCGCTGCTGAATCTGACCTCGATCGTGTCTCCCGGCATGACCTCGGTGTCTTCTTGGGCAAGCTGTTTTCGCCATTCTTCGCCGACCTTGCGAATGATCGTGACCTCGGCCTGGATCGTTTCGCCGGCAACCGGCAACGGCAGAGCGGCCGCTCCCGTGGGCTGCAACTTCTGGCTGGCGGCGCGAAGTCTTGCGCCAACGTCGGCAAGACGCACGTTGGTATCCTTCAACTCAGTCAGCAGACCCATTCTTCTTTGGTTGACATTGCGTTCGTGCTGTCTGGTAAAATCGTCCTGCTGACGTCGTGCTCTCATAAGCTCAACCGACGTTTCGAGTGCCCGGCTGGAAGAAAGAACCAAAGCGCGCCGGACATCGGCAAGCCGGGTATTGGTTAGATTTCCGGACTCAAACGCTTTCCTTACGCGCGCCAGCTCGTCTTCGTCCGCCTTCACTCCATCCGCTTCGGCCTGCTCGCGCTTGAGCAGGGTCTCGGTTTGTGCAGCAGCATCCTTGCCACTTTTTTCGAGAAAGCCCTGCTCTTGCCGGAAGTTGTCCAACGAGAGCTTCAGCCCTTCCGCTTCAGCCTGCGCGATCGCCGACGCAAAACTTGCCGGCAAGGGAGATCCTTGTGGTGGCTGCATGTCGAAAGTCGGTTTGTCCTGAAGTTCGGCGCGGATGCGGGCGCTATGAAAATAATCTCTCGTATATTCCCCCCAAAGCGACTCGTAATCGCGCCGCAGATCCACCGGATCCGGGCCAACCTGGTTTGCCCGGGACCGCAAAAGGCTGAAACCGCCTGACACGGCAATCGCCTGCCGCACGGTCATCAGCGGGCGGTAGGCCTGCTGTCCGGGAGTGAGCACGTCGCCGGTCACATAGATCGGCCTGTACTCCGCAACCACGGCGGTCACGTCTGTCGGCTTGATGACGATCATTTGCTCCCGCCCATCAGGCAGACGCTGGTGGAATATCTTGGTCGGCAAGATCGTCTGCATGCGCGTTTGCAGTTCAGCCGGAGTTAAGCCCCCCACCGAAACCATCCCGACTTCGGGAAGCGCGATCGTGCCGTCCATCTGGACCACCGCACGTTGCGTTCGCTCCGGGATGGAGGCAATTCCAATCTCGACGGTGTCGCCGGCAGAAAGTCGATAGGCGACCCGCGGTTCCGCTGCAGCAGCCGTATTCATGGCAGCCAGCATACCGAACACGACAAGAAGCATTCGATCAACGAGGACCATTGGCGGCAATCTCCTTCTGGTTCGACCGCGGCTCTTCCGGCCAATCGAGACGGGTGACGAATTCGTAGACCGGCCCGCCAGGCACGCCCCAGTTGCTCGACCAGATTACCTGTGAGCCGTCGGGGGATGGCGAGGCATGGGTCTCGCTCCAGTAATCGGACGGGACGTTGTGAGTTTGCGTGACGCGTCGAACCTCCCCGCTGCCGTCGAGGCGAAGCGCGATCACCTCTCGCGCATATGGCGCCCAGTCGGGATTGGCAGATATCTCTTCCGGCTTGCCGCCATAGCTTACGAACACCCAACCGCGCCTGTCCAATGCCCGCAGGGATGCATGCTCGGCTTCGCCAAACTTCATAAGTGAGGTGACCTTTCCGTCGGCCAGCCTCCTTTTGATGACGTGATATTTGTCAGGGTCGGACTTGCTGATGCCCACGAAAACTTCGCTGCCATCTTTATCCACCGTCATATCGCCATGGCCGGGGCGATGATGGTCAGTCCACCTCTGCCGCAACGTCCCGTCGACGGAGAAAATAGCCCGCTGCTCTGTGTCCTCGTTCACATTCTGAAAGCACAGGATGTTCGCACCGAGCGGGGAGATCGAGCAGGCGCTGACGGTTCCGGCAAGCTGAGCAAGATCGATGTCCGGAAATTTCCGGCGCTGCTTGAGATCATAGGCAAATACAACCATCGCGCCATCCCCACGGATTGCGCGCACTGCTATGCGATCGCCGTCACGGCTGGGATTGCCTTTGGACGGCCCGAACTGAAGATCACGATAATTCGGTGAAACGAACAGGACGTCTTCGCGATTGGTCCGCGGCGCCCAGGTCGAAATTTTCCGGTCCTGAACGCAGATCATCAGATCGGCATTTTGCGGATGCCATTCGCATTCAGCCGATCGAGCACGACGGAAGAGCGGGACATAGGTCTGCCCGTCGAAAAAGCACATGCCATTGCAGCCGTTGGTGATGACGAGGAGAGTCTGGTCCGAATTCCAGGCCTGGGCGCTGGAATAACGGTGGCTGCAGAATTTTTTCTCGCATACGACTCCATTCCCAAGGGCCCCAGGCTTGGTAATGCGCATGAAAATTGTCCCGAAGGCTGGGTCGGTCGCGGGTTGGAGATAATCGGGCAAGTCCATCGTCACTGGCGCAACAAATTGTCTCGACGCGCTGCTTTGCCGACTGCCTGCCACGGTCAAATCCAACGACAAGGCAGCCGCAATCAACAGAGCCAATCCTCCCGGGCGAAAGCTCATGTCATGTAGCCCATCTCGTGTCGCACCCGGCCTTCGCTGAGGCGCCCTTGCCACCATCCGATGGTCCGCTCCAGGCCTTCGCGCAGGCTGGTCTGGGCACGCCATCCAGTCTTGCTTTCGAGGAGCGAAGAATCGGCCAGCAAGGCACGCACCTCGGAATTCTGCGGCCGCAGGCGGCGCTCGTCCCGGTGGATTGGTTTCTTGCAGCCACTCAACTCGATCACCAGATCCAATATGTCCGAGATCGTCACGGCGCGCTGGCTTCCGGCATTGTAGGCATGGCCAAATTCGAGCTCGGCGGAACCTGCGGTCAAAAACGCCGCCGCGGTGTCTTCCACGAAAGTAAGATCGCGGATCGGGCTTGTGTCTCCCACCATGATCGCCGGGCATTTCTTGTCGAGAGCCTGGCGTATAATGGTCGGTACTATGGCCCGCTCACTCTGGCGCGGGCCGTACGTATTGAAGGGCCGCATGATAACCACAGGGATGTCGAACGATCTGGCGTAGGACTCCGCCATCATGTCCGCGCCGATCTTGGATGCCGAATATGGTGACTGTCCCTGCAACGGGTGCGATTCGCTGATAGGCATTGTCAGCGCGGTGCCATAAACCTCGCTTGTCGAGGTGTGCACCACACGCTCCGTATCCCATTGGCGCGCCGCTTCGAGGACGTTGACCGTGCCCAGGATGTTCGTCTCTACATAGGACTGGGCCGCGGCGTACGAATATGGGATAGCTATCAGTGCGGCGAGATGAAACACGACCGCCTGGCCACGCACGATCCGGTTAAGGAAGGCGCTGTCACGAACATCGCCGCGGATGAGGTTCAACTGGCTTCGAATGGTGTCCGGCAAATCGTCCAGCCAGCCGTGGCTGTCGAAGGAATTGTAGAGAGCCAGCGCAGTGACGTCCGCGCCGCTACGGACGAGTGCTTCGGTGAGATGCGACCCGATGAATCCGTCGGCACCGGTAACCAGAACTTTCCTGCCCTTGTATGCCATGACCCAAGCGTTCCCCCTATGACGTGAGGCACTGACTTTGCAAATCCACGAGAGCGCGGGTTTTCCACCTGCTCTCAAGTTCCGATCGGCGACGGCGAAACCACGCCAAGCACCGCCAGCAAGCCGCGCACCATCCACACAACATCGGAGCCGATCGTGCGCTGCGGATAATAGGAAAGGTCGAGCCTGGCTTTGGCAGGAAACAGAACCTGGCGATAGAACAGTAGCGGGTCCATCGATCGCGGATAGAAACGGGCTTCATGCCGGAAGAGAACCTGGGCTGGACCCAGCAAGCCTGGCTTGTATTGTAAAATGTCTTCGAAGCCCCCGCGAAAACAATCGGCGAAGGCAAGGCTCTCCGGGCGTGGCCCGATGATTGCCATCTCGCCTCTGAAGACGTTCCAAAGCTGTGGCAGTTCGTCGAACTTGGTGACCGCGAGGAACCGTCCTATCGGCGTCATGCGGCTGTCATCGGCCATGGTCAGAGCCAAGCCACCGGGATCACATTGCACGCTGAACTTGCGAAACTTGTACATGCGGAATGGGCGAGCACCGGCCCCGACGCGGGTCTGTGTGAAGAAGATGGGCCGACCGCCTTCCAGCAGCAGCGCCACGGCAATCAGCAGCATCAGCGGGCCAAAGACGATCGCCGCGGCTGCAGCAATGACGAGATCGATTGCTCGTCTCGCAGACCCATGGGCGGCGCTCGAGCCGTTAGGCCTGTGAATGGCTAGGTCCAGGGCATTCATGCGGCCGTTCCTGTCTGAGCGCAGTTATTGACCGCCGCGGCAAGAGCGACCACCACCGTTTCGACCAAAGGTGCGGTGATCTGCGGATGCAGCGGTACAGTCAGTTCGCGCTGGGCGAAATCTTCAGTGCGCGGTAAGTGAGTACCGGGAATGAGCTCACGATAGAGCGTCATCTGGTGCACCGGCGGGTAGTGGATAGTGGTTTGTATCCCTTGCCCGCGCAGTGCGTCGATGACGTCTTGCCTGTCGGCGTAACGTGGCAAAAGGATAGGCATGATGTGGTAGGCCGACGTCCGCGGCTCGTGGAACGGGATGGTCACGGCTGGGCAATGCTTCGCTATGAGACGACGATACAGCATGACCAGGATACGCCTGATCTCATTCCACTCTTGCAGATTTTGCAGCTGGACCAGTCCGATCGCAGCCCGCAATTCATCCATGCGATAGTTGAATCCGAGCATGGTGACATCATACTGAGGGGTGCGGCTGTTCAGCCTTTGACGTGTCCCGGTGGTCATCCCATGTCCACGCGCCTGGCGGATTGTCTCGAGCAGACCGGCATCCCTGGCGATCACAGCCCCGCCTTCCGCCGTGGTCATGTTCTTGTTGCCGTAGAAGCTGAAGGCGGCCGCGGCACCAAATGTCCCCACCTCCTTCAAGCCCGGCGCATGCGCGGCGTCCTCGACGATGTGTAGCCCCCGGGCACGGGCGAACCTCTGCCATTGTTCCCGATCGGCGAGGTAGCCGGCGAAATGAACGAGAATGATTGCCTTGGTGCGGGCCGTGCATTTCGCTTCGGCTTCCACGATCGACATCAGCGGCACGTCGGCTGACTCGATGTCGACGAAAACCGGCGTCGCACCGACATAGAGGACCGCATTTGCGGTCGCCACGAACGTCAAGGATGGCACCAGCACCTCGTCGCCCGGTCCGATGCCAAGTGCGTGCAAAATGAGATGAAGCGCTGCGGTGCAAGAACTGACCGCGACGCAATCCTCCGCATCATGAACGTCGGCAAAAGCTTGTTCGAAGGCTCGTACCTGCTCCCCCATGGTCAGCCAGCCGCTGTCGATGACCCTGGTCAAAGCAGTCTTCTCCGGCACACCCAAGATCGGGGCACTGACCAAGAGCATCACAACCTCCTAGACTGATAACTGTGGGAACCGGGCTCGTGACTTCATCATCATCATGCAGCCGTCGCAGTGACCTCGATCGAGGCCGACTGGTCTTCCCAGGAAATGGTCTGTGCGTTCTGAAAATCGTCGACGCGCCCGATATCGAGCCAGAGACCCTCATGCTTGTACACGTGCACGGTTGTGCCGTTCTGCATCATCTGCAGCATCAGGTCGTCGAACCCAAAGGGTATGCCGGATGGGATAAACTGCAGAACATCCGGGTTCATGCAGTAAATTCCCATGCTGACCAGATGCGAAAGCGTCGGCTTCTCGCGAAAGACCTGCACGGTATTGTCGACTTCGTCGATGACGCCGAAATCCATCTTGATCAGGCGACAGGCTGTTGCGATTGTCACTGGATCGGTGTGCTTACGGTGCGCTGCTACAAATCGACTGAGGCTTAGATCCGTGAGGACATCGCCATTGAGAACGATGAATGGCTCCGTCAGTTCATCCCTGATCAAAGACAGTGGCCCGATGGTGCCAAGCGGCTCCATCTCCTGCGTATATCGAATTTTCAGGTTCCACTGCGAGCCATCTCCACACACGGTGCGGATCAAGTGGCCGAGATACCCGGTTGTAATATAAACTTCCTGAATGCCGTTGCGTCGCAACCATTTCAGAAGCATCTCGAGAACCGGCCGTGCGCCGATCGGCATGAGCGGCTTCGGCAAGACCGAAGTGAAGGGGCGGAGGCGTGTTCCCATTCCTCCACATTGAATAACCGCTTTCATCCTGGTCCTCCCTTGTTCATTCGGCCTGAACGCCATCGTCACGGGCCGGCTATCCTGCCCTGGTCAGCACCCGGGAAACGCGTTCTTGTCCCCTCAGAAGAACCGGTGAGATTTCCCGTAGAAGACCGGTGAGATTACTCCACTGTCCCCTGATCCGGACATTGCATCTGGATGGTATGTGGCCGTCAGGGTGGATGTCGTCGTGCATTCGAATGGTAACAATTCAGCCGTTTTGCTGTTCTATATCTTTAGGCCTATAGCACTGCTGAACGACCGGCCGGTCTGTCAGCTGTCCAAAAGGTCAGAACGTATGTTCGACGACGTTCGGCGGGTTTCGCTCACAAGGGGCAAAAAAAGAGGAGCGTTTCCCGTCATTTAAGATTATATTAGAAATCTGGCGTTTGCGGTGTTGGGGGTGCCGCAGCGTCGGCTGGATGAATCGACGAGTGGATGGCCACGATTTTCAGGCCATTACCGTTCAATCCATTCAGATAGGCGTTGGGGTAGTTCAATGTATCGAATCGTCATCGCCGACGATCACGGCTTGTATCGTCGCGGCTTGCGATTGGCACTGACCGCAGGCATTCCAGGTGTGGAGATCTTTGAAGCGTCCTGTTTCGACGCGGTGCTCAGTTTGCTGGCGGAGCAGTCGTTCGTGGATCTTGCGATCCTGGATCTGAATATGCCGGGCCTGTTCAATCAAGAAGTGCTCGGCGGGATCCTGTCTGCCTATCCGGACACGCGATTTGCGATCGTTTCCGGAAACGATTCACGCTCGGAAATACTCACAGCTCTGTCGATCGGGCTTCACGGCTACATCGTAAAATCGCAGACGGACGAAGAGGTTGTTTTGGCCGTCAATGAAATCCTCTCCGGCCGCATCTATGTTCCTGCACTTCTGTCACGCCCGGGAGCGACGCAAACAACCCACGCGCATACCCATTCCGACGACAAAGGCCCACAGAGGCGTACCGCTGGCGTCAACCTTGGCAGGCTGACTTCGAGGCAAAAGGAAGTCCTCAAGCTGATGGCGGAAGGCTATTCAAACAAGGAAATTGCGCGCGATCTGGAAATCGCGGAGGCGACCACGAAAATCCACGCTGCTGCGGTTCTGCGTGAATTGGGGGTACGCAATCGGACCGAGGCTGCCGTTATGCTGAAGACTTGGCTTTCGAGACATGCCAGCTAGAGCGCCGCGCGTCCTTTTGGACGTGCAAACGGCGTCGCAAGACTCCTCATGCATTTTACTGCATATCCCAAAGCCGCGGCGCAGCTTTGGGCCGACGACATTCTTGGAAGGAACCCTGCGCATCTCAAAGGCCGCTCAGCGCGACCCGCCTTTAGATATCTGCTTTCCGATTGGAGCACTGCACTACAATCCGATTTCCTTGCGTGACAGCCGCAGCGAATACCGTAACCCTTGGTCCGATATTTCCAGCCTGGGAGAGTGACCGACAAGCGGCGCTCCATCCACTCCGATTATCATGGAACCGAAGCCATGACGGACTACGCTCGAGGTCCGCCGCCGCCCCGATTCCACCCACTCGAACCCGATCTCGCTGCCTGTGTCTTCAGGTGCGAACGTCCAGCTTACGTCGATCCGGCCTTTTGGATCGCCAAGCGCTCCATACTTCATGGAATTGGTGGCAAGCTCGTGAACGATCATCGCAAAACTCTCGGCGGCGCCTCCCGACATCGTCACGGAAGGACCGCCGACCGATATGGCGCGTGTTCCCATATATGGTTGCAATTCTTGAGCAACGAGATCGTTTAGCGTCCCCGATACGCTGCCGTTGCGTGAAAGAAGCAGATGGGTTGCCTCAAGCGCGCGTATCCGGTCGATCAGCATTTCCTTGTATTTGGCAACATTGTTTCCAGGAGCATCGACCATTTTCACGAGCGCAGTGATCACCGCGAAAACGTTGCCGAACCTGTGGCGTTGTTCGAGCATAATGCGCTCCCGCTTCTTTGCCGCGGCGCGCAGCAGCGTGGTTTGTCGTCTCTCGCTCAGGTCGGCGGCCACTCCAAGCCGCTGTCCACCATCATCATGTCTTTCCTCCCTTCCGCGCAGCGCAACCCAGCGGATATGTCCGTCCGGTCGGCGGACGCGTATCTCGACATCGTAATTCGTGACCGATGGTGCGGCCTTTCTCGATGCCGCCAGCTTCGGCCAGTCCGCCGGATGAACGACAGCTGACAGCTCCTCCAAACTGCGGCTATTGGCCTGGGCCAGGCCGAGAATGTCCCAGAACGTGTCCGAGCCCGTGACTATCCCGTCTTTAAGGTCTATGCGCCACGTGGCCAAGCGTCCAGCAGACAGAGCGAGGTCCAGCCATTCCTTCTGGGCCCGAAGCGCTTCGTGAACAGCGCGTCGTTCCGAAATATCGTCGACCACCACGAAGATGCTCTCCGAGAGGCCACCCTCGGGCACGGACGAAGAAAGCGTTAGCCTGGCCCAGAATGCCGTACCGTCCTTTCGTGACAGACGCACCTCCGAAACGAACGAAGAAATGTCATTGCCCAGCCTCGCCAGCAATTGCGCCAAGGTATCCCGGTCGTTCGGATGGGCGAGCGTATCAAGCTGTAATTGGGCAAGCTCCTCCTCCCTGTACCCGGTCATCTCACAAAGGCGTCTGTTGGACTGCAGCAACTCACCTTTCTTGTTGGTGTTCGCGAATCCCATGGCAGCACGTTCGAAGGCCCAACGATAGCGGCTTTCGGTCGCCTCGACGGCAGCGAGCCTGGCCTCCGCGACTTCCAGCAACTCACGCAAGTCCTGCCGCAGACGATGGAAGGTCATGGCAATCACGCCACCCGAAACCAGAAGCAGGATTGCGCGTGCCCAGTCTCCACTTGAAATCTGATCGTGTCCTCGTGCCCACAGCCCGACAGCAACCATCAGAATGGTCGCAGCGAGCGCAGGTACGCGGTCTTCGAGATAAGCGATAATAATAATAGCCGGAATAAATTCCAGAAAACTTGCGCCTTGCCCAATATAGGCTGACGATTTTATTTCAAATATCAGTGTGGCAGCTAACACCGATGCAGACGCAATATGAGTTAGCAATCTGCCCGACGGGTTCGAATTCGACCTGCGCGACTGCGAGCTCATGGACACAGACTACAACCTTCTGACTAGCCCGTCGAGACTAGAGCAAAAAACGTACAGCTTAGTACCACTGCCGGATTGCCATACCGCTATCATAGCGCGCATTTTATCGGACGCAGCGGGGCCTAAGAGCTGCCTTAGAACTGTCGGATCATATTAAGTTTTCAAGGTGATGATGAACGTATTATCCGTCAGCGCATAGAAGACTATAATCCAGCTACACATAGAAGACTACATGAATCCCGAATACTTATTTCGGGCGTGTGAAACTTTGGGTTAGGGGTAGAAAATGAATCTGATCGATAGACAGGTCGATGCTTCTTCGAACAATCGGTATATTGTTACGAGGACCAAGTATGATTTTGAAGCGCGGAATACGCGGCCCTCTTCTGGTCACCTTCCCGATCGCGCATCGGATCCATTGGGCGCAAGGTTCGGCGAACCAAAAGGCCGCAGTCTGGAATCCATAACCGGCGTGCTTGATCGCATTGGCTGTGGCTATCTCGTGTTGAATCGCGAAAGAAAAGTAGTCGAGTGGAACGCAGCCGCCCAAACCACGCTTGAGCGCCAGGGCGAAGCGGCCGACACGGCGAGCGGACTTACGGCCGCCCTAAGGCGGCTGATCGCGAATGTTCCGGGCCAATTCCTGCCGGGCTCATTGTCTTGGGTGGTGATCCGCAGCAGGGGCGACCGACCGGTGATACTGAACGAGAACGGCGTTATAGCTCCCGACGGAACGAGCATTGTGGCGCTGCTGGATCGCGACAACAGGTCGGGGCCAAATCCTCGGACGCTGCAAAGAATGTTTGGCTTGACGAGCGCAGAAACGCACCTCGCCTTGCGCTTGGCCCAGGGCGACGCACCTTTGGAGATCGCTCGCAGCTGGCGTCTCAGCCGCACCACGATCCGTTCCCAGCTTGCCTCGCTGTTCGCCAAGACCGAAACAAAACGCCAGGCGGAACTGGTGGCCCTTCTTGGGCGTATTTCGGTCCTGCCGTAAGGGCCGCGCAGTTGTTGGGGTCTAGTTGGCGGCATCCACATGCGACGGGGCTTGGTCGACCGGTGCTGGAGGCCGTTCCAACCAGCTTGGCAGGTCACGTTGCGCAGCGCATGGCCGGCGCCTGCTCACCTGTGCCGAACGCCGACGCCCCGGCACATAACATCCCGGCACAATTGGCCGGGATCTCGGAATAGGCAATTCGACACTGTCGAGTGACGTCGAAGGGGCAAAAAATTGGATCATGATTTAAACGGTGGTTCCGTTCTTTCTGCGGAAAATATGGAAACCGCCCGATCCCGGTCAGACCGCGCCGTGAAGGAACTCGCCCCGATAGGACCGATCGTCGTCACCGGTGCTGCAGGCTTCATTGGTTTTCACGTCGCCTTGCGGCTTTTGCGTCTGGGTGTCGAAGTCATCGGCGTCGACAATTTCACCCCCTACTACGATCCACGACTCAAGGAAGCGCGGTTTGCACGTCTCTGTGCCGAGCCGGGCTTCACTTCGATGCGAATTGATCTGGCGGATGCCGCCCGCGTTCAGTTGCTGTTTTCAGAATTTCGCCCCTCACACTTTGTCCATCTCGCGGCTCAGGCCGGCGTGCGTCATTCACTTGCTGACCCGCATTGCTATGTGCAATCGAACATAGTGGCGTTTCTCAACGTCCTTGAGGGCTGCCGGCATTTCGGCGTTAGTCATCTCGTCTACGCTTCGTCGAGCTCCGTCTACGGCTCAAATCGAACCACACCGTTTTCTGAGCATCACGGCGCAGACCATCCTGTCAGTCTGTACGCCGCAACCAAGCGTTCAAACGAATTCATGGCGCATTCATACAGTCATTTATTCTGCTTGCCCGTGACCGGACTGCGCTTCTTCACCGTTTATGGCCCCTGGGGCAGGCCCGACATGGCAGTCTACATGTTCACGCGTTTGATTATCGAGGGGAAACCAATCGAAGTAGCCAATGCCGGCCGCGTGTGGCGAGACTTCACCTATATCGACGACGTCGCTGAGGGGGTGGTTCGAGCACTCGCTGCACCGCCGCGACCCGACCCGGGTTGGGATTTTCTTACCGCAGATCCCGCCACAAGTTCTGCACCGTACCGCGTCTATAATATTGGCAACGACCGGCCGGAGGAGATTAACCGGCTGATTTCGCTCATCGAGACCGCCCTTGGCTGCCGGGCGATTCGCGTGGAAGTGCCTCTACCACCGGGCGACGTTCTGGAGACTCGCGCCGACGTGAGTGATCTTCGTAACGCTGTCGGCTTCGCCCCGGCGACAACGCTCGAGGACGGAGTGCAACGCTTTGTCGAATGGTACCGGGACTTTCATGGAACGAACATCGCAGCCAGCACACAGCAACAAACGTTAATGCATGTGTAAGCCCACCGTGTAATCCGCGCCTTGTCGGAGCGACGAATCCACGCGTCGGCCATCCTTGTCGCGGCTGCTGGTCTGGTCAAAAGATCCAGTTGGTACCGCATAACGTGACGACGACATTCCCGAGCATCGATGCCCGCGCGATCCCCGCAGAAATCAGTTCATCGCGGGCAAGTCCAACGAGCGGTCTCAATTTCAGAGCTGCAGTTGTGCCCCGCCCGGAGCACAAAGAATTCGCTACATCGCCGCTCCGCCGAACGATGTCATTCAGATGGATGATGGTGACGTTCAGGCCCCATCGTAAGCTCCGGTCAACCGCATTTTGCCTCCTCGGAATCGCGAGCTCATGTCCCAAAGCTACTTTCTGAGATCCAGGACGGTTCCTACGGTCGAGAAAATAATCACCCGTGTTCCTCCAAGCCCGATCGGCAGTATTCTGCGCGCGGCAGGAGGCGTTTCGGCCATGGCGATTGCCGGTCAGTTGACTCTCGTCGCCGCTATTCCCGTTTTGGCCCGGCTCTATTCCCCGGCAGATTTCGGGATCTTCACGATTTATCTTTCGATCGTAAACATCCTCGGCGCGATCGCAGCACTGCGTTTCGAGGCCTCTCTCTATGGTGTCAAGGACAATGCGCGGGCGTATGTGACTGTTAAGCTCATTCTCCTGGCTGTGTCGGTGACGAGTGTCCTCGCCTTTGCGGCAGGACTGCTGTGGGCGAGCATCGCTCCAGCGCGGGTCGGCCACCTCGCCTGGCTCGTTCCACTTGGGATGGCGGGCGCAGGTCTCGTCGAAGCCATGAACTGCTGGAGCCTGCGCGCAGGCCTGCTACGAGACTTCGCCCTCGGCCGGCTGATCTTGCCGGCGACCATGGCCCTGCTGCAATTGATTTTTGGGCTCGCCCATTTCGGAGGTGAGTCGATGGTACATGCCCATATCCTGAGCCAATTCATTTTTATCGGACTCCTCGGCTCTCGGATTCTGAGCTGGAAGGACTTACACGGCGTCGCCCGAGCGCCGTGGCGTACCGTCTTTGCCGTCGCCAGGCGAGAATACAAGTTTCCGTTATTTGACATTCCCTCAGCTCTCGCGAGTTTCGCCATTATCAATCTTCCCGCAATACTTGTTGGTTCGCTGTTTGGCGCCGCTTTTGCGGGTTACCTGGGAGTGGCAGCGCGGCTGGTGACTGCGCCGGTCACGCTGATCGCCACCCCGCTCAGCAATGTTTTTGTCTCCGAGGCGAACAAAAACAGTGATCGCAGACATCTGCTCGGCACCGCACGCGGCCTCTTGATGCTTTCAGCCTGCCTCACTGCATTGCCAATATTGGCGCTTGGCCTGGCTGCGCCATATATTGTCGTCCCCCTGCTGGGCCCGCCCTGGGTTCCCGCCGCAGACATTATGACCGCGCTGGCGTTCATGGGGGCTGCGCAGGCGTTGGCGACGCCGCTTCAAGATGTCCCAGCTCTCCTGCGCCGGCAGGAGCTACGGCTTCTCGTCGACGGCGCGCGGACGGCGCTGGTGTTTGGTCCGCTTCTTGCCGGTGCTGAGGCAGGTTGGGAACCACTCAAGGTCATTTATCTGATGGCGGCCGGCGGCGGCGTCGGGTTTGCACTGAAAACGGCGGCCTCTCTGTATATTTTGAGCCATGCCATTAAACCAGCGGGAGCTGCCATACCAAAACAAGGTCATCATCTCGAGGGAAAAGCACCATGAAACAATCGCAGCTTGATCAGCTCCAAACGACCGCTGTGGTTGACCAACATCATCGCGCTGATGCTTCGCGACTGCGCCCTTTCATTTCAGTTGCAATCCCAACCTTTCGCCGACCGGACACGATCCGCCGGGCAATGGATAGCATTCTGAGTCAGAATTTTTCCAGTTGGGAGTTGGTCGTCAGCGACGACGAGGGCCGGGACGGACCGACCTGGGCAATCGTGGCCGAGTATGCGCGGACCGAGCCTCGCATCCGAATTGTCGAAAACTGCCGGGGCCGCGGTCAGGTAGAGAATACCAACAATGCCATGCTCGCTTGCGCCGGAAAATGGATCAAGCTGCTCCATGACGATGACTGGCTCGCCCCGGGCGCACTCAAGACCTTTGCCGAGGTTTCCACCAAGCATCCCTCAGCTGCATTCATGACCTGTGCAGCCAATATAATTGAGGACGATCGGATGAAATTCCGATTGCCACCGCAGGGGCGGCAACGAATTTCCGTCTACTCAAGCCAGCAATGCCTGACGGACCTCTATCTGGTCCGCACGACGCGGAGCCTTGGGATCATCCCATCGACGCTTTTGATCAACCGCGACGTCATTCACGCGGGTTGCCTGATGCGCGCCCATAATTCAATCCCAGCTGGAGTCGACCAGCTGTTCTTTGTCGATCTGGCCTGCCACGGAGACATGGTCGCGATAAACGATGGCTTGATCTTCTACGACGCGACGAACCACCCGAGCATCACTACAACCAAGAGTTTCGATGAGGTCGATCAGGTAACGCTTGCCGTCAAAGAGCTTAACTGGAACCTCATCGAGGATCGTAAACATCTTCCCTGCCCTGAGACTCTGTTACGGGCGCTGCGGGTTGCTCGTCTTCCCAGCAGATTCCACCAGCAACCCTGGCGGGCGACGATCCGAGATGCGATGCAAATTCTTCGCCCGTCAGTTATGAAAATAGCGAGCCAGCACATTCTTACTTACGTGTTCGCGATCCGCCCGAGACTGGGTCGATTGCGTAGCCTGAGACGATTTAGCTTCTGAGCATGGCGGCATCGTCGAGCGCGACGGCGGGCGGGCTGGGGCGCATCATATACCGTCGAAGGCGGCTTTCCTTCGGTCTGGCCTTTAGGGGTAAGCGAGATGACCATTTGTCCGGCGTGTGCCAGTGTATCAACCGCGAAATTGTTCGAAGTGACAGCAGATGAGGCCTCTCGACATTTCATCAATCCGCGTCAGGACCCCGACCGCTCTCGAAAATTAACAAGCCACCTGTCGGATCTCTGGGGCAGCAACACATGCGATATCCGCAAATGCGCAGATTGCGGATTCGGTTTTGCAGATCCCTTCGTCGCTGGCGGCGTTGAATTTTATAACTTAGCCTGGGCGTACCCTTCCTATCCGACCATGAAATGGGAATATTCAAGGACTATCGAAGAGCTCGCGGGCCTGAAGACTGGCGGAAAAACTGCCCTCGAAGTGGGGTCTGGGTTCGGATATTTTCTCGATCGCATCAAGAATAAATTCTTCCATGTTTCCGACATCTCTGCGGTCGACTACAACGAAACGGCGAGGTCTGTACTGGCGTCGAAAGGCTTTAAGACCTATTCAGGCGATTTTCGGATGGACAGCTTCGATTCTATGAAAGAGTCCTTCGACTTTATTTTCATGTTTCAAGTCTTCGAGCATATGGACCAAGTGGACGACGTTTTTGCTCGATTGAAATATCTTCTGAAGGCGCAAGGATCTGCCTTTATCGCCGTGCCAAATGAAAACAGAACTTACTACATGGAGTCCCATGGCTCGCTCATAGACATGCCACCAAACCACATCGGCCGATGGACGAAAGAAGCCTTCGATGCCATATGTCAGCGGCACGGCTTGCAATTGAGCAAGTGCGAGCGGGAGCCGTTCAATCTCGCCAAATTCCTGAAACAAGACATCGTCCACAGCTTTTTCCGAAAGGGAGAGAAACCAGGTAGCGTGAGTGAGTTCGTGCGCGCCCTGCCGCGAAGCAAAGCGCAACGGATTGCGCAAGGTTTGACTGCCCTTGCGATTTCACCATCGCGGTTGCCGGCATGGGCATACGCGGTCAGGAATGCATCGACGATGGGGGGGAGCGCACTCTGGGCAAAGATCGACAAAGTCTCGTCACCTGCGCTACGGATTCATCGCCAAGCCAAGCAGCGATGAGCGGGTCCGCGTGAAGGGTGATTTCGACACCACTAGGCGCGCGGTGAACGCCAAGCAGACGAAGGACGGCGTCAGGCGCGTTGCCTCAGATGGGGTCCGGAATTCATGAATGCCCGTCCGGCGGCTCCTGGCCGTAGGTTCCGTTGTGACACTTCGGACCCACGCTCCGGATGGATCTCTCCGCGACAACCCCAGCTACTGCCGGATGGCCCGCGCCCAGCAGCCGATCGGCGCAGCGCCTAGCGCGGTGATTTTCAACCAAGCGGGAAGTGCGCAACAACAAGAGCCGCGCTCGTCATGTCCTCTCCAGCAAGAGGTCAGCGCTGTCCCCGAACCGGTAACCAGCGTGCTTCCTGAGATTAACCTTCGTGAGAACGCTTGCGACGGGGACCGAAGCTGGTGCATCGCCCGCAAGCAGGTCCAGAACGCCTCGCGCGATGCTGCGTCGCGTTTTCGCCCAGCGAACGGCGAAAAGAACCACGTCACCCCAGCCTGTCAGGAGCCTGGCCTCTGGTCCCTCAAGCCCCAGCGGTCCATTTATGATGACGACCCGATAGATCGAGTGCAGTTCATCTTTGAAAGGGGAGCCGTCGACACTGGACAGCAAGGGCAGCAGATCCTCCGACGGTGCGAGCGCCATGAAGTCGATCCCGATCGCCGACATTCCTGCTATCGCATCGTGCAGTGCACAACGGTCACTCACATAGTCTCCGAAAAAATTGTGCGGCTTACGTGCGCTGAATTCCTTCACAAACTCGCCCGTAAGGCGGTGGTCCGTGCGGTCCAGATCAATGAAGAGTACTCGCCCTCCAAGTCTGGTGGCCGCCAAGGCCATGCTCCATGCGAGCTCGGTCTTGCCATCATCCTCACCGCAGGATGTTATCAAGATTATGTTCGAGTAATCCCTTGCCTGTTGGGGCGCCGCGGCGACAAGCAGGGACGTCACGGCGCGGCTGTATCTGCACCCCTGCTGGCCTGAAACCAGCTGCTGCAGTCGCTTCGCGTGCGTTGTGGGAGCCTGGGGTATTAGCCCGAGGCACGGAACCTTGAGCGCTGCTTCAGCTTCGGCCTCTCCGCGCAAAGTGCGATCGAAGCGTTGGCGGACAAGTATGAAAATCCCTCCAATCAGGCCAAACACGACCATGCCAGGCGGAATAAGAAAAATTGGCGAAAGAGTCGTTGGATTGGTAGGGGGCCACGCCGCTGAGAGAAGCCTGACTCCGGGGGATGGACTTGCAATACGCCGCATCAAGTCCTGTTGCCGGGTCAAAAGGTCGTTGTAGCGCTGCGTCAGGATGCTGACCTGCGGCTCGAGAGCACGCAGTCCGGAAAGCCGGCCGGCTGTATCGGCCACAACCGCATCTAGGACATCCTTACGCTTTTGCAGCGCCGCAATCTGGGAGCGATAGATGTTTGCCTCAGCAGCGACGCGGGCGATTTCTTGTTCGATCTCACGATCGATCGCATTTGTGACATTCTCATCTGCCGTGCCGTTGGCCTGGCCTGCCAAGAGATCGGCCAGCAAGGGTGATCCGATGGCTTCGGCTACCGAGGCAACGGGCGCGCCCCCCTTTCGCAAGTCCTGAATGTGTTGGAGTCGGGATTCCGTTGCGGAGAGGTCCGCTTTCGACAAGGAAATTTGCTGAGTGAGTTCGGCTGTCTCCTTGGCAGCATTGTCCGCCGCACCTTGATCGACCGCGCCATGGCTCAACCGATATCTCTCCAGACGATCGGTCGCTTCTGCCAGACTGCTTTGTATAGTCGGCAGCCCGGAGACTATCGAGTCGAGTTCCAGCCTGTCCGACGCTTGGCTTTTCCTTGCCAGATCGCCAATATACACTTCGACGAACGTGTTGGCGATCAGAGCGGCTCGCGCCGGATCGTGATCGGTGAAGCCGACACTGATAACTCTCGATCGCAGCTCCTGGCCGATCCTCATACCTTCACGCAGCACCTTGAGTTCAGCCGCATCTGGCGCCGCCGGCGTGCTTCGCGGCCAAATTTTGGCCAGCAAATCGGCTGGAACCGAGCGCAAATTCAGCGGCTCGACGCCAACAGGCTTCGGAGGATGGTTTCCGGTTCGAGCACCAGCCTGTTTAGCACCATTGGCAGCATCCGTTTTGCGCAGCGCTGCCACTACGCTTCGCAGGTGGCTTTGCGATGAGAGCATGGTGATATGGTCGTCAATGCTGGAATCCAGCTGATCCTGAGCAGAGATCAAGCCGCCGGCAGGGGCTGCTCTACTAGGTGCGTCGACGATTACCTGCGTGGTGGCCTCGTATAGGGCAGGCCGTGCAAGCCCTCCAAGCGCGGCCAAGACACCGCCTGCGACGACCATGGCCAGGAGGAACCACTTTTTTCTTGAGAGGGTAACGAGGAGCTGATGGAGCGGGGTTTGCGTGTCCATCTGCTCACGTAACGGCCGTTTCATGCGCGGAGTGATTTCGCGCGCAGGCAAGTGCATTTCGGTAACGTGCGGAAGGTGGATGCGGCTAACTATGGACCCTTCCATCTTAATCTCCTGTAAGTTCGGGCACGCGAGAACCCGTTGCTGGCGGCGATGGCCGCCTTGCCTCGTTGTGCCAGGCCTGGAACATCAAAGCCGGCCACAATTCGCGAGAATGGTCGTGCCTGCCATCGACGTGACCGCGCCAGCACGCATCCACCTTCGCAAGGTCGAAAATTCCGTCTCCGGAGATGCGCATATCGGCGACAAGATCGTTTGCCCAACTGAGCAGCGGGCCCCTCAGCCAGACTGCTATAGGAACATCGAAACCTTGCTTTGGCCGCTCGATCAGTCGCTGCGGAACGTACCGGCGCAACAGCTGACGAAGGATCCACTTACCTTTGCCATTACGAACCTTGGTATTCGTCGGCAGGCGCCAGGCGAATTCGACAACCCGATGATCGAGTAGCGGGCACCGCCCCTCGAGGCTGTTGGCCATGCTGGCGCGGTCCAGCTTCACCAATATATCGCCGGGCAGGTAGCCGTCCATATCGTCATACAAAAGACGGGACAGCAGCCCATCAAGCCGGTGCTCGACGTGGATTGATGAGGGGGGCTGGTGCAGGCTGAGGTTCTCGGTCGACGATCTCGTCAGTCGCCGAAACAACTCGTCCTCATCGGCTGCAGCGAGTAGCTGAGCGAGGCGATCCAGCCGGTCGCCCCGCAGCGCATGCCGTGCACCCTCCGAAAGCGGCAGCTTCCCGACGAGATCGTGACGGGCTGCACGGGCCAGTAACCCAGTGCCTGCCGCGAGCGCCCGACGCAGTGCCGACGGCAGAGTATGCTGTCGTCGCAGGCGGGCAGCCATGAAGTGGCGGGCGTAGCCGGCGAAGCATTCGTCGCCACCGTCACCCGACAGAGCCACCGTAACGTGCCGGCGGGCGAGCCGCGCCACCAGCAGAGTTGGTATCTGCGATTCGTCAGCGAAAGGCTCGTCCCAGATCTGCGGCAATTCTGGAATGACTTCGCGCGCTACGGCAGCCGAAAGGTGGAGTTCGGTATGGTCGGTGCCCAGATGCCGCGCGACTTCCGCCGCGTGGGGAGCCTCATCGAACCCGCCCTCTCCGAAAGCGATCGTGAACGTGCGCACCGGCTTGTCCGATTGAGCCTGCATCAGGGCTACAACCGTCGAGCTGTCTATTCCGCCCGACAGGAAGGCCCCGAGCGGAACGTCAGCGATCATGCGCTCCCGAACGGCAAGTCGAAGCAGGCCATCCAGTTCAGTGGTAAGTTCTTCGTCACTGCCGACGACCTGCTCCGCCCGCCCTTTGGCGGCGGTTTCGGCTAGCGACCACCAGTATCGAATACGATGCGCTAGCGAGGCGGCACTTCGCGACGCGGCGAAGTCAGCGGCCGTCACCGACAGGACCGAACCCGGCGGTAATTTGAACACGCCTCGCCAGATGCAGCTGTCATCCGGTACCCATCCGTTCGAAAGCATCGCCGCGGCCGCATTGATATCGAGCTCCTGACAAAAACCTGGAAAACGGGTGATCGCCTTCAACTCAGAGGCAAAAACAAGCGCATCACGTGTTGAGGCGACATAAAGCGGCTTTTTGCCCATTCGGTCGCGGGCGAGATGGAGCGTCCTCGTCTTCAGATCCCATAGTCCTAGCGCGAACATTCCGGCGAAGCGTGTGAGTGCTTTTTCGAGGCCCCAATTCTCAATGGCGGCAAGCATGACCTCGGTATCGCTGGTGCCCCTGAAATGACTACCTGTACTTTCCAGCTCGCAGCGCAGATCGCGGAAATTGTATATTTCGCCGTTAAACGTAATGACGTATCTGCCGCTTTCGGAATGCATTGGCTGGCAGCCCGCCTCCGACAGATCAACAATGGCCAAACGCCTGTGACCGAAGGCAAGCCCGGCTTCGCTGTGTATCCAGAATGCCTCGCCATCCGGTCCGCGGTGACGAAGCGCGGCCGTCATTTGCTCTATTGCCTTGAGCGGCTTCGTGTCGGCTGAATCGGGGGCAAGAAGAATTCCGGCAATACCACACATGCCATTAACCCGGATTGTTGGAGATTGCAGAAACTGCTTTCGGAGCACCGGCGACAAGGCAGATGGTCAGCGCAAACCACACGATCGGGTGACGGATGATCAGGTGCGGCATTCCGAAAATAGCGATTGACACCACGAGCGCTAACAGCGCGTCGAGCTTCGCACGCCATACCGACACGATGGCGGCGCTGACGATCCAGACCAGCGCCAGAACCGCAATAAGTCCACCTTGAGTGTACAGGTCGAGGATCGTGTTGTGAGCCTCGAAGGGTCGTTCCAGAAATTGCGATTCGAACACTGATGGGCGCTCGAGATGCGGACCTGGACCAAGGCCCAACGACCCGGATTCCGCGCCCTTCTCTATTGCTTCGTCCCAGAGATGCACGCGGAGTGCGGCGGTTTCGGCAGTGGCCTCGCCGCCCTTGTCCTTGGTCAGGCCCTTGGCGAAGTTTTCGAGGACGCTCGCCTCCGTCACGGCGTAGGGGGTTATCGCGATCGCCAACGGAAGGATACCGACGAGCAACAGGAGGACGGCTTGCCGTGAAAAGCTGCCCCTGTTGCCACCGGTCTTGAGCCATGTCCTGATCCGCAGCCCGAGGAACGTCAGGCAGGTCAGGATACTGGTATACAAATAGGTATCGCTCTTTGTCAGCCTCCCGACATAGAAGGTTAGGAACAAGCTGGCGATCCCAAGAAACCTGCCCCATCGATTGCTGGTGGTGGTCGCAAGATGCAAGGCTAGCGGGCCAAAGATTGCGCAGTAGAGCGCGAGCTGATTTGGATTGTGCGACCAGCCGCGAAAGCGGTCCCAGTACCAGGGATCGACGCCAGCTCGGGGGATCCAGCCCCAGCCCTGTCCCAGCTGAATGGCAAGGGCCATATTCGCGATACCCACGACCCACCAGCCAGTACGACGGAGATGGCGGTCGGCGTCGGGTTCTGCAGCGGCAAGGCAGGTGACGCTGACCAACAGCAGGTAGGCCATCGTATCGTGCATCAGGCCCGTCAGGTATAGAACTGTGGTCAGATAGCCGACAACGGTGCCGACCCCCAGAGCCAGCGCCATGATCGTCCAGTAACTTGCAAGGAGTGTCAGCGCCGGCCTGGTCTCCAGGCGACCGCCGGCAAGGACGCGCGCGATCGACAGCATGATCCAAAGCACGAGGAACAGTTCGCCAATCCCCAAGGGCGACCCGGGAATGTCGAGTTGCTCCGCATAGGTCGTTGCGAGCCCGCAGGCCAGGATCGCGTCCCGGATCATCGGCGCACATCCAATCTACCGCTGACAGCATCGTCTCTAATTAAGACCGGATACGCCGGTCGGGCGAGGCCACCGTGGGATTTGGCGCCAAGGATATTTTCGTACAGATCGCAATACTGAGCGACCACCCGCGGCAGCGCGAACTGCTCACGGACGAGTTCGACAGAACGACCGCCCATGATTTTTCCGTGACTGCGGTCGGACAGGATGTCGACTATTCGAGATGCAAGGCCATCGGCGTCGTAGGGTTGGACTAGGTAGCCGTTCCATCCATCCTCGACCACCTCATTGCAGCCGGGCATCTTTGAGGCGACCATGGGCAATCCCGCCAGCCCTGCCTCGAGCAGGACGCGCGGGATTCCTTCTCGATATTGTGTGGGGAAGGCGAACACGTCGGCCATGCCAAGAAGGGCTGGAACATCGCGTCGTGGGCCTAGCGCGATGATATGAGGAGCGTGTCTATCGATTTCCGACTTGTCGAATGCAAATGGACCTTCGGACTCCCAAGGGCCGACAAGCACGAAACGCGCATTAGGCCTTTTAGAAAGGACGCGGGGGACTGCTTGGAGCAGCGTCGGGATGCCCTTCTGGCGGGTTAGCCGGCCCACAAAAATTACGATCTCTGCTGACTGGAGCCCGAGTTCCTGGCGCATTTTCGCCGCCGGCGGAGCAAGATGCCTCGCCATAGCGAACGCATCGACATCGATGCCAGAACTGCGGATCACTCTTCCGCTGCCAGGTTCAATCAATCGAAAGCGCTTGAAGAAAGCCTCATCGTCCCGATTCTGAAATACCGTCGCTGCCGTCCAGAAGGAGGCAAGCCATTGTAGTCCGCAAAAAATTGGACGTAAGGCCAGAGCACGCGGTTCCAACGATGAGAATGTCCAGCCCAGGCCGTTGATCGTGCGCACGACCGGGACCGTTCCGCGCACCGAAATGGGTGTCAGCAGGTTAGGCTTGGTATCGAAGCTTTGGACGATGTCAGGCCGAAGTTCCGCAAGCAATTTCCGAATCGCTCTTACAGCGGTCCACTCGCCAGTGCCGCTGGCAAATCGGTCGAAACCGTAGCGGCGATGCGGAATGCCATGCCGCAAAAACGCAGCCTCATCGCCGGTTGAAACTGCCGTGACCCGGAAGCCGCTTTCGCGCAGCGACATTAGGAACGGAATTCTCAGGGCGTGATCTTCGCCTCCCACACAAACGAGATGCGGATTCATCCCGAAGCTCCCGTCCGTGCGCCGTGTTCCGGTCGCGTGAAGTAACTGCCTTTCGCATCTGCTTTCATGGTTTTGCTTCGTTACTTCTGTGCGCGTGAAAGGATACGGTAGGAGGAGGCTTGCATACTGTCCTCGTCTGTTTGAATGAGGCAAACTGCATGGGGATCACGGCCTTACGGGTATCGCGAACCGCCTCGACGGCATCTGGTGGTGCATAGGAACGGGTACGGTGATGAATTGCGCCTCGAACTCTAGGGGTTCGGCCAAGCCGGACTTGCAACTGATAAGGCAACCGAAGAAAGCGCTTCCGACAGTCGTGCGTTGTACGGCTGCTCTACGCTGGGCGCGTCGGATTCCTAAGCTCCCGGTCCGGGTTCGCGCCTCAGCTTGTCCCGCTTGTGCTACCAGGCATGATAGTCGACCCCTCAGCCACAACTCCTGGCGCAACCTGCCTCCTTGCGACCAGCGGATAAGCCGATTCGGACCGTTCCGACGCCGGCGACCTGATCTGCCGACCGATTTCACGCGACGAACGCGCGGACACCTACGAATTATCCACAACTAATTGGTTGCGGGATTGAGACTGTGGAGGGGTCTGGCTCTTAGGTGAACGTCTGTCTGATCTCTCAATGCGCGGGTGAACAGTTAGATAGAAACATAATTTACAAGTTTATTTCAGCGATCTGCAAGATACGCTCTAGATATTTAACTATCTGTCTTTCAATCTAACCAGATGGGCTGGATAAAACACGGCCCTTTTGATGGGATCATATTCTTGTTACTTATTTATTATGTCCATGGAAGTTACTCCTTCCGTGCAGCATTCCTATTGGCGATCAACCATTCTATCAGAGCCTGCAGGTATGTGATTTGGCGCTAATATACACCCTCTAGTAGGCAGACATCCGCGGGGCGCTATCGAATCAAAATGAGGGATTATGGATGGCAACTCTGCACTATGCATCGGGTGGATCCGCCACCGAAATCGCAACCGCCGGCTTCAATCTGGCTGACGTTCAGTATGTTTCGCTGGTCGACGCATTGCCGGACGGCATGAAAGGCCTGGTGTACCTCAACGAGCATGAGGGCGTAACCGCATCCTTCATCGAGAAAATGACCCCCTTCCTCGGCAATCCGAATGTGTTTGGGTTCTATCTGGTTGACGAGC
>NZ_JAMYMD010000015.1:0-115277 GCF_040318335.1 Mesorhizobium sp. M1182 | reverse complement strand
CCTCGCGCTGTTCATAAGGCTTGCCTTCCGGACGCGGCCCTTTGCTGAATGGCCGGTCGCCGCCTTTGAAGTCGCGCTTCGGCCGCTCGCCTTCGGCAGCTGCCGGCCGGTCGCCGCGCGGCGCATAAGGCTTGCGTGGACCCTCGCGCTGTTCATAAGGCTTGCCTTCCGGACGCGGCCCTTTGCTGAATGGCCGGTCGCCGCCTTTGAAGTCGCGCTTCGGCCGTTCGCCTTCGGTCGCCGCCGGCCGGTCGCCGCGCGGAGCGTAAGGTTTTTTGGCGCCGAAGGACGGCTTGCCGCCCTTGCCGGGAGCGCTATCGCGACCACGCGTCCCTGCCGGCTTCGGGCCGGCCTTGCGCGGGAATTTCTTGTTTTTGTCGTCCATGTGGCCTTTGCTCGTTTGCGCGGGTAGTAACAGGATCGCGCTCTAGTGGCGAGGAGATAATCGGAATGGGAACCGCGTGAAGCGGCAGGATTTCATGGCGCTGGCGCTGAAAGAAGCCGAAGCCGCCGCCCAGCGTGGCGAAGTGCCGGTTGGCGCGGTCGTCGTCGGCGGCGATACGGTCGTTGCGAGTGCCGGCAACCGCACCCGCGAGTTCGCCGATCCGACCGCCCATGCCGAGATGCTGGCGATCCGCGAGGCCTGCCGCAAGCTTTCCAGCGAGCGGCTCAGCGGCCACGATCTCTATGTGACGCTGGAGCCGTGCGCCATGTGTGCCGGCGCCATCTCCTTCGCCAGGCTGCGCCGGCTTTATTTCGGCGCTGCCGACGAGAAGGGCGGCGCAGTGGTCAACGGCGTTCGCTTCTTCACGTCACCGACCTGCCACCATGTGCCCGACATCTATCCGGGCATGGCCGAGAACGCAGCAGCAGCATTGCTGAAGGACTTTTTTCGCGAGCGACGCGGACCCTGATTTTCTGGTCCGGCAGACGGTCCAAATCCAAGTCAGCCAATCCAGCCAGCCAATCCAGGGCAAGAACGTCTCTGGCGCCGTCAGCCTACCAGGGCAGCCAGTCGAACATGCCGCCGCTCTTACTCTTGGCAGCCGCCTCCCTCTTGAGGCGGCGTTCCTTCTTGTACTCGTCCTCGCCGAGGTCACCCTGCGGCGCGGTGGCGGCGGCAGCGCGGTATTGCACCGGTGGCTCGCTCAGATATCTGCGGGTGGTCGGGTCGCCCTGTTTGCCTTCAGCCCGGCGGCGCATGATTTCCGCGGCGCGGCTCTTGTCCGAATCGGCCGGAGTCCAGGCTGGCGGGTGGCTCGAGCCCGACTGCTTCAGCGCGGCCTTGACCGACGCCGGATCCGTCTGCACGTCATCGATGACCTGCGCCTGGTAGGCCGGGTCGTCCTGATGCAGAGTGGCATCGGCGCGCAGGCGGGCACGGCGCTGCTCCGGCGATTCGGGCCATTCGGCGCTTGCCGTCTCGATGCTTTCCTGCGGCGGCGGCAAGACTTCCTTCTGCCCCGGCCCTGGCTTCACCAGCGTGGGGCGCGGCTTGTAGTCGATACTATCCTTGCGCTTGGGTGCGAAGGAAAAAGCCCCGGTGAGGTCGCCGGCAAGCTGCGCGCCCGCGGTCTTGTCGGTCCCGTAAGTGGGCGAGCCCATGCAGCCGGACAAAGCGAGGCCCGATACGACAAGCGGCGCCAGCAGCGCAACGCGCGCATAAGTTCTCTCGGTCATGCCAAAAAGTCCCACTGTAGACAGCCTCTCGATTGCCGCCGGCCAAAGAAAGGTCCGGTCCCCATCGCCCATGCTCTTCCGACGGAATTCCGGCGACAATTTGTCGTCCGGAGTTTCGCGTGTTTACCTCAACCACTCGTTAAGGGCAACGCGCGGGGGCCGATCGGCTGCCCGCCGTGGCATTTGTGCACCGCCTTAAAGACGGCGCAAAGCCTTCAGCTCATGCAGAACAGCGGCGTCACGGGCCGACACGTCCGGGAATTCCGGATCTGAGCCGACATCGGCGGTGTAGCGCCAGGAGCGCGCGCACTTCACCAGGCCACGGTCCTCCGCCTTCTCGACGACCACGGCGACGCCCTTGACGTCGTCGAGGGTAAAGCTGCCCGCCGACGCCTTGCCGCGCACGATTACCAGATCGCTGGTGATCGCCATCTCGGCCATATCGACATCGGCGATCGCCGCTTCGAGCGCGGCGTCGTCGAGGGTGACGACCGGCACCGCTTCCAGCGAAGAGCCGATGACCTTCTGCGCGCGGGCGATTTCCAGCGCGCCGGTGACGACACGGCGAACCTGCCGCACCTTGCGCCACTTCTCCGCCAGCGCCTCGTTCTTCCAGTCCGCCGGGATCTCCGGGAACTGGTCGAGATGCAAGGAGACCGCATCCGGATGACGGTCGAGCCAAGCCTCTTCCATGGTGAAGGGCAGCATCGGCGCCAGCCATTTCACCAGGCAGTCGAAGAGATGGCGCACCACCTGCACGGAAGCCTTGCGCTTCACGCTGGAAGGCGCTTCGCAGTAAAGCGCGTCCTTGCGGATGTCGAAATAGAAGGCCGACAGCTCAACCACCATGAAGTCGAGCAGCGCGCGGGTGATGCGCTTGAATTCGAACGCGTCGTAGCCCGAGCGTACGACCTCATCGAGTTCAGCGAGCCGGTGCAGCATCAGCCGCTCCAGTTCCGGCATCTTGTCCAGCGGCACCTCCTCGCCGTCGTCATGGGCGAGCGTGCCCAGCATCCAGCGGATGGTGTTGCGCAGCTTGCGGTAGGCGTCGATATTGGTCTGCAGCACGTTCTTGCCGAGCCGCTGGTCTTCCCAATAATCGGTCGTCACCACCCACAGCCGCAAGATATCGGCGCCGGACTGCCTGATGACGTCCTGCGGCACGACGGTGTTGCCGAGCGACTTCGACATTTTCCGCCCCTCCTCATCCATGGTGAAGCCATGGGTGACGACGGTGTCGTAGGGCGCCCTGCCCCTGGTGCCGCAGCTTTCGAGCAGCGAGGAGTGGAACCAGCCGCGATGCTGATCGGAGCCTTCCAGATAGACGTCGGCCGGCCATTTCAGGTCGGGCCGGTCCTCAAGCGTGAAGGCATGCGTCGAGCCTGAATCGAACCAGACATCGAGGATGTCCATGACCTGCTGCCATTTCGAGGCATCGTGATTGCCGAGGAACCGCTCCTTGGCGCCGGCGGCGAACCAGGCATCGGCGCCTTCTTTCTCGAAGGCGTCCATGATGCGCCGGTTGACTGCCTCGTCGCGCAGCACATTGCCGTCGGCATCGGCAAAGACGGCGATCGGCACACCCCAGGCGCGCTGGCGCGACAGCACCCAGTCGGGGCGCTCCTCGATCATGGCGCGGATGCGGTTCTGGCCGGCGGCGGGCACGAAGCGGGTATCGTCGATGGCTTTCAGGGCGCGGCTGCGCAGCGTCGTGCCGTCGCCAAGCTCCTTGTCCATATAGACGAACCATTGCGGCGTGTTGCGGAAGATGATCGGCTTCTTCGAGCGCCAGGAATGCGGATAGGAGTGCTTCAGGCGGCCGCGCGCGAACAGCGCGTTGCGCTTGATCAGCTCGTCGATGACAGCCTGGTTGGCGTTGCCCTTCTTGCCATTGTCGTCGATGACGCGCGCCGCTCCACCCTCGCGGTCCGGGCCGAAGCCCGGCGCGTCCTTGGTGAAGAAGCCGGCATCGTCGACGGTGAAGGGGATCGCGGTGTCGATGCCACGCTGGCGAAGATCAGAGGCAGCATCCATCCAGGCGTCGAAGTCTTCGCGGCCATGTCCCGGCGCGGTGTGGACGAAACCGGTGCCGGCATCGTCGGTGACGTGATCGCCGGCGAGCATCGGCACGGGAAAATCGTAACCGCCACCCAGAGCTTTGAGGGGATGCGAAAGCGTAAGGTTTTCAAGCTCTTCGGCGCCAACGCTGCGAAGCCGATTCAGAGTGACCTTGGCCTTCGCGGCAGCGTCGTCCGCAAGCTTCTCGGCAAAGATCAGCTTTTCGCCGGGCTGAGGACCAAAGGCGTTCTCGGCCGCCGTAACCTCGTAGAGACCATAGTTGATGCGCGGCGAGTAGTTGACGGCGCGGTTGCCGGGGATCGTCCACGGCGTCGTCGTCCAGATGACGACGTTGGCATCAAGCAGATCTAGCGACGTCTGCGTCAGCTTGGGGTCCAGGGCTGGCTGCCCATCCTCGATGTTGATGACCTGGCGAGCGAGGCTGACGACCGGAAACTTCGCCCAGATCGTGTCCGACTCATAGTCCTGGTATTCGACCTCCGCCTCGGCCAGCGCGGTGCGCTCGACCACACTCCACATCACCGGCTTGGAGCCGCGATAGAGCTGGCCGGACATGGCGAATTTCAGCAGCTCGCCGGCGATCCGCGCCTCGGCGTGGAAAGCCATCGTCGTATAGGGATTGTCGAAGTCGCCGACGACGCCGAGCCGCTGGAATTCGGAACCCTGCACCTTGATCCAGTGCGCCGCAAACTCACGGCATTCCTGCCGGAACTCGTTGACCGGCACCTCGTCCTTGTTCTTGCCCTTGGCGCGGTACTGCTCCTCGATCTTCCATTCGATCGGCAGGCCGTGGCAATCCCAGCCTGGTACATAGTTCGAGTCATAGCCGCGCATCTGGAACGAGCGGGTGATGACGTCCTTGAGGATCTTGTTCAGTGCGTGGCCGATATGGATGTTGCCATTGGCGTAGGGCGGGCCGTCGTGCAGCACGTATTTTTCGCGGCCGACTGCGTCTTCGCGCAACTTGCGGTAAAGGTCCATGTCCTGCCAGCGCTTGACCAGCAGCGGTTCCTTTTCCGGCAACCCGGCGCGCATCGGGAAATCCGTCTGCGGCAGGTAGAGCGTTTTGGAATAATCGATCGTCTCGGCGGTCTCGGTATCAGTCATTCGTCTGCCATATGCGTTGCCGGCGGCAAAAGAGCCCGGGCGTTGAACTATCATGATCTGGAAAAAGCGCGAGAGGCCGCGCGCAAGATTCCCGGCGGCTCCGGCGGCGGTCAGGCCGCCCGGAGCACCGGGCCTGTAATTCGTATCGCAGGCGCGAGAAGGCGCGAAAAGCTCGTCATGGCTGGGCTTTTAACCGAGACAGGCGATATTGAAAAGCCCGAACTCTGATGCTTCCTTGCGGAAGGTGCCAATTGCGCATACATTTGTAGGCAAATGGCAAGCAGAATGGCCTGCAGTGCCAAGGAAACAATTCATGTCGGTCGCAGCAAGGGCAATTCGCGCAACACACGACTTTTCCGTCCCTACGGACAAGATCGATCATCTGCGCAGTCTGGGTTTCAGTAGCGAAGAACTCTATCGTATCGTTGCCCCCCGCCGCACGCTGGCGCGTCGCAAGGAACATGCCGAGCCGCTTTCGCCAGCTGAATCCGACCGCGCCCTGCGCCTTGAACGCATCGCCGAGCAGGCGGATCGGGTATTCGGTAGCCATGAGAAAGCCCAGCGTTGGCTGAGAAGCGAGATCATAGCATTGGATGGTGCAAGGCCGATCGATCTCCTTGAGACAGAGACCGGCGCCCACGTCGTTTCCGAAGAGCTTATCCGTATCGACTTTGGCATGCTTGCCTGACGATGCGCATCTGGCGCATCTCCAATTTCGCGGATCTCTCGGGTCGTGGCGGAACGCTCGTTGATGGAACATGGAACAGGCGCGGAATGCCCATCGTCTATTGCACCGACCACCCTTCGACGGCACTGCTGGAGATACTGGTGCATGCGACGCGCGAAACCGTTCCGGAAACCTACCAGCTTATCGAAATCGACGTTCCGGACGGAATAGAAATGACCGAACCGGTTATCCATGACGGCTGGGACAAGGACATGGAATCAACACGGCGACAGGGCACGGACTTTCTCTCGGCCAATCGTTACGCGCTCATGAAAATTCCTTCGATCATAATGCACAAGGCAAACAACTATCTGCTCAACCCGACCCATGACGATGCGTCACGCATTACGATTGCGGGCCTATACCATTATCCGTTCGACAGCCGTTTGATCAAATGAGCCGACGCCCGCCCGCTCACATCGAGAAATCGAAGCGATAGGTCGTCGACACGCCGATCATGAACTGATCCCTGGAGCCGCGCTCCTTGACCAGGCTGGAATCGGCGGCCGGGCCCATCAGGCGGGAATATTCGCCGAACAGACTGGCCGTCATCGGCTCGGTCACCTTCCAGGTCACTGCGCCGCCCAGGCCCGCCGACTTCACCCAGCCGCCGGGATGATATTCGCTAAGTCCCGAGGCCAGGGACTCCTTGGCATCAACGCCGTAATAGGCGTCGAAATAGTCCGATGAGGCGAACGAAACGCGCGGTCCGGCCGAAATCCTGACGTCGGGCGTCACATCGTAAAAGGCGTCGGCGGCGATGTCGGCGACAAAACCGTTATGGGCGCGAATGCCGTGCCGCATTTCGGCGCGGGCACGCAGCCAATCCAAAGGATAGAATTCGAAGAAGCCGCCGGCCTCGCCGCCCCAGCGCACCGGGTCGAGACCCTTCAATTCGTCGGCGTCACCACCGTCGCGGGAAAACAGGAACTTGCCTGTCAGGCCGGCGCGGACGCCGCCATCGTCGATCAATGCCAATGAAATATTGTCGTTGCGCGAGGTGAAGCGCGCCGCGGGGCCAGCCTTGCCGAGCGAGATGATCGGCGAGGCACTGAGCAGGTACTTCTTGCCGCCCTCGAAATTCGGGGCAACCATGCCGGTGGCGCCGACCGTCAGGTACCAGTCTCCGGACAGCCAGCCGAAGGTGCCCTCGCCGGCCTTGGCAACGCCGCAGGTGCCGAGCATGAATGCGGCCAAGATCGTCGGGACAGACCGCATCGTTACTCCATACGTCGAACGCATTGGCCGATACAACCAGCCTTGACTGAAGCCATGGCGCCAGTTCGGTAAAATTTGACTTAATATCCGCAACATTGGCCGCGTTGGGGCCTGTTCCGCGTTGCAGTCGATTGTTTGGCGCACCAAGATTCCAGATCAAGTGTTTGGAATACGATAGCAGTTGCCTCGGCAGGGGTTACAAACATTCGCGGACAAACATGCCTGCGCTGTGAAGAGCACGGCGACCGGCGCTCAACCCCGCATTCCAAACCGGCCAAGCGTGAATCATATGCGGCCAAATTTCGAGACCTACTTTAACGTCAGCCGCGCCAGCGGCTTCGGCGAGCCGAGTTGCATCCGACAACAGCGTCTCGGCCGAACCGGCTTGTATCAGCATTGGGGGAAATCCGCTCAGATCGGCGAACAAGGGCGAGATCAGCGGATCGCGCCGACCAACGCCATTGGGAACATAGGCCGTTGCCAGTTCCTCCAAATACGCCCGGTGGATGATAGGGTCGATTGCGTCCTTGGTTGATAGTGTCGCGCCGGACATCGAAAGGTCCGTCCAGGGCGAAACCAGCCAAAGACATTGCGGCAACGGCTCGCCTGACGTGCGCAATATACTGACCAGGCACAGAGTGAGGTTGCCGCCCGCACTGTCTCCGCCAACCACGATGCGGTCCGACGCGATGCCTTGCCGGCTCAGAAAGCGCCATGCGGTGAGTGCGTCTTCATGTTGCGCAGGGAAAGGATGTTCCGGTGCGCGGCGATAGTCGATCGCGAGGGTGCGCATTCCCATTCCCCGACCTGCCTCGGTCACCATTCGACGATGACTTTTAAGAGAGCCGGAGCAGTAGCCACCACCGTGGAAAAACAGCAGAATCTTGTCCCTGTCACTCCCAGGCGCCAGCGACCACTCTCCCTCGAGGCCATCGAAAACCACATGCTCGCATCGGATGTCCTCCGCGACTGGCCACACCGAACCGACTTCGTCGAGCCGTGCCCGGCGTTCGTCCCAGCGGACCGTTCGAGGCTTTGAGGTCAACAACCTGCGGACGGCGTTGATCTCCGTCAGATCGAGGTGTTCGTCCGCATCGCTCATTTTGCTTCCCTAGCCTCATCAAGCGTGGAAAACGGCATATAGCAGCAGCACACGTCATCGTATAAAGGGCCAATGCCAGCACTGGGAATTTTCGTTACACTTGCGCTGCGGCGAATACACGGGACGACGGGTCGCCCGTAAACCCGCTTGTTATCTTTTAGCACTGGCTCACCCCCCACATGATCGAATTATTCCATCTGGTATTTGGCCGCTTCGGGTCAAAAACGGAGGTCTAGCGGATCGCTCGGGAGTGTGGCGCTCACAGCCTGCTCGCTGGACGGGCAAGGCGATCGGCGCTACCTTCCGGAACAAAGAAGCTAGGCAACCTTGAGGGAAAAGGGCAATGACCGTGCACAGCGATGCCATGAAAGACGCCATTGGCCAGACGCGGGCGAAATGGGGATGGTTCGTCGCGCTCGGGGTGCTGCTGCTTGTCTTCGGCGGCATTGCCTTCGGCAATCTGTTCATCGCAACCGTCGCCTCGGTCTTTGTCGTGGGCTGGCTGATGCTGATGGCCGGCATTGTCGAGATCATCCATGCCTTCGGTGTGAAGACATGGGGCCGCTTCTTCTATTGGCTGCTCAGCGGCCTCCTCTATGCCGTCGCCGGCTTCTTCGCCTTCGACAATCCGGTCCTCGCCTCGACGGTGCTGACCTTCCTCCTGGCGGTCGCGCTGCTTGCCTCAGGCGTGCTCAGGGCCTGGGTCGGCTACAGCCACCGGCCGCAGCCCGGCTGGGGCTGGGTGGTAGCGGCCGGCGTCATCAGCGCGCTGGCGGGACTGGTCGTCGCCATGGGCTGGCCGGTCAACAGCGTGTGGGTGCTGGGCCTGTTCCTGGCCGTCGACCTGATCTTCCAGGGCTGGAGCTTCATCGCCCTTGGCTTGGCGCTGAAGAGATAAATTCTGGTTGAGCATGATCTTAATCGGAAAACCGGTTCCCACTTTTTGCTTCGCTGACCTTCGGTTCGGGACCATGCTCTAAAAAGCTATGGCCGCGTCCAGCCCGGAAAGCGGCCTGACGCCGGCGAGCAGTGCCTTCGCCTCGGCCTCGTCACACTTCATCTGGGCGACCAGCGCGTCAAGCCCGTCGAACCTCACCTCCGAGCGCAGGTAGCCGAAGAAGGACACGGCACAAATCTCGCCGTAGAGGTCGCCGGAAAAGTCGAAGACGAAGGTCTCCAGCAATGGCGCGCCATTGTCGTCGACCGTCGGCCGGCGGCCGAAGCTGGCGACGCCATCGTGAAGCGAACCGTCGGCGCGGCGGAAGCGGACGGCATAAATCCCTTCCTTGAGGGTGGCTTCCGGCGAAAGCCTCATGTTTGCGGTCGGAAAGCCGAGTGTCCGGCCGAGCTGCTGGCCGCCGATCACCTCCGCCTCGACGGTGAAACGGTAGCCGAGCAAACCGGCGGCCTCGGCCACATTGCCCTCGCACAGCAGCGTGCGTATGCGGCTCGACGACACCACCTCGGCGCTTTCGTCGCGAAACGCATCCACCAGCGTGACGCCGAAGCCGTGGCGCTCGCCGGCAGCCATCAGATAGGCCGGGCCGCCCTGGCGGTCCTTGCCGAAATGGAAATCGAAGCCGGTGACGGCGTGGCTTATGCCGAGATTGCGCTCGAGCACGCCGGTGACGAAAGCCTCCGCCGACAAGGCGGCGAACTCGCGTGTGAACGGCTGCTCGACCAGCGCCGCAAAGCCCAGATGCGACAACAGCCGCGCCTTCATCGGCGGCGGCGTCAGCACGAACAACGGCATGTCCGGCCTGAACACCTTTCGCGGATGCGGTACGAAGGTCAGCACCAGGGCGGGTACGCCGCGACGCTCCGCTTCGGCGCGCGCGCGTTCGAGCACCGCCTGGTGGCCGCGGTGGACGCCGTCGAAATTGCCGATAGCCACCACGCCGCCGCGCAGATGGGCCGGCAGCGGTGCGGTTGCGGAAATGCGTTCGAACATGGCAGTCATGGCTTGAACCTATTGCAGCCTGGGAATCACCGCGACCGGCCTGTAGCCATATTTTTCCAGGAAGGCCGCGAGCCTGGCCGGATCCGGCTGCAGCGTCTCACCGTAATCACGGGCATGGATCCCGCCCGATACGTAGAGCACGTCGAAGCCATTGTCGGCCGCGCCCTTGATGTCGGTCATCATGCCGTCGCCGATGGCCAGAACTTGCGAACGCTCGACCGGGCGGCCGAGAATGACGGCGATCTCCTTCATGGCGACATCATAGACCGGCGCGTAGGGTTTGCCGGCGATCAGCGTGCGTCCGCCAAGCTGTGCGTATTCGCGGGCCAAAGCGCCCGCGCACCAGATCATGCGTTCGCCGCGCTCGACGACGATGTCGGGATTGGCGCAAATGAAGGGCAGGTTCCTGGCACGCAGCCGCAGCAGAAGATCGGCATAATCCTCCGGCTTCTCCACCTCGTCATCGAACAGGCCAGTGCAGACCACGCCGGATGCTTCGAACTCCTCGACGAGTTCGACGTCGAGGCCCTCATAGAGCGTGAAATCCCGATCGGCGCCTATGTGGAAGATCTTTCGCGGCCCTTCCGCGATCAGGTCGCGGGTAACGTCGCCGGACGTCACGACACGGTCGTAGGCGGCGGGAGGAACGCCGATGGCGTTCATCTGCGCCACCACGTCGGCGCTGCGACGCGGCGAATTGGTGATCAGCACGACAGGTATTTTCGCCGCGCGAGCAGCGATCAGCGCGGCAGCCGCCGCCGGGAAATGCCATTCGCCGTTGTGCACCACGCCCCAGACGTCGCACAGGATGGCTGAATAGGCTCCCGACAAGTCTGCGAGCGAACCGATGATGTCGGGCGAATCCGCCATGCCGTTGTCCCTGTACCATGATGCTTGCAAGCGCCGCGACCGACGGTCCGCCGCGACCGGCTGGGATTAACCGAAGCGCTTCACCCTGTCACCAGCTTTCATAGCGCCGCAAGATTGTCGCACGGGGACGCCGGCGAGCACGCGATGGTGAAAGCTTTTCTTTTCCAGCGCCTTATCCCCTTTTTTAGAGGCTTTGCCGCGGGAAGCTCGGAGCAGCATTGCCGATTGCGGACGCGTGGTTAACAGGGATTGAAAACCCGTACCGGCCTTGAACGTATTTCAGCAATCGGAAATTTAAAAATGCGTGGCATCGTCCGGGAAAAATGGGGCGGGCGGGAATGCTGAAGGCAATAGTCGGAGAATTCCGACACGACAGACGTGGCAACTACTCGTTAATGACTGCAATCACCATTGTGCCGCTGATGGCCGGTCTGGCGCTCAGTGTCGACTACGGGGAGTTGCTGCGCCAAAAGCACGAAACGCTGAACGCCCTTGATGCGGCCGGCCTCGCCGCCGCCCAGCAGATCGTTGCCGGCGCCAGCGACGACGACGTCAAGGCCTACGCCAAGACATTTTTCGAAACCAATCTCGCACGTATCGACCCGGCGAATACAGCGCTGACCGTCACGCTGCCCAACAACAATGCCGGCGGCGGTACCCTGAAGCTCTGCGCCAGCCTCACCTTCCATCCCTATTTTCTACCGGCCGCCAGCCTGCTGATCGGCGGCACGGCAAGCGACACGACCTTCACCGAATGTTCGGAACTCCGCCTCAAGAACACCCTCGAAGTCGCGCTTGTGCTGGATAATTCCGGCTCGATGAGTGATCTCGGCTCCGGCACCGGCGAGAAGCGAATAAACCTGCTGAAGTCGGCCGCCAAGCAGCTTGTCGATACGCTGGCGCTTCAGGCGCAGCAGATGAAGCAGATCACCAAACCGGTGCAGTTTTCTCTCGTGCCGTTTGCGGCCTCGGTCAATGTCGGCCCTACCCACGACCAGGACGGCTGGATGGATCAGGACGGCATCTCCCCGATCCAGCACGAGGATTTCGACTGGACGACGATGAGTGCCGCCAACAATCCGGACAAATATGCCGAGAAGCTCAACGGCGTCTGGTACAAGCGCGGCACCGGCTGGGGCGAGACCAAGGACCAGCCGCTGACCCGTTTCAGCCTCTACGCCGACATGACGGTCGAATCGGGCCGCGAAGAGGTACCCAATTCGAAGCAATATGTCTGCGACACATACAAGAAGAACGGCACCTGCCAGTACGGCCATTGGAGCGCACCGGAATATATCTACACCACAAGCCGCTATGCGAGCTGGCAAGGTTGCGTCGAAGCACGGCCATATCCCTACAATGTCAGCGACACCACGCCCGATACAACCGCGCCGGCCACGCTTTTCGTGCCGATGTTCGCCCCGGATGAGGCTGGCACTCTGTGGCTCGATTTCAACCGTGACGGCATCAACGACGTCATCGGCACGTCCTACAATTACGGCAACAACTGGTGGGCCGATTGGCCCTATGTCGCCGGTCCTACCGCTTCCCAGCGCCAGTCTGACATGCGCAAATATTTCCTTGTAAAACCATACGGTTCGCAATCCGCAGCCGCAGGCGATGGGCCGAATTCCTCCTGCACCACCAACCCGATCACGCCGTTGAAGGACGTCAGCCAGGACGCAGAGAAGCAGGAGATCAAGGACGCCATCGACGCCATGGCGCCGAACGGCAACACCAACGTGCCGGAGGGCCTTGCCTGGGGCTGGCGAACTGTATCGAGCAACCCACCGTTCACCGATGGTCGGCCGAACAGCGAGAGGGGCAACGACAAGGTGGTCGTGGTGTTGACCGACGGAGCCAATACCTATAGCGCCGTCAGCGACAGCAGCTACGCCAACAACAGGTCGACCTACGCCGCCTACGGCTACACTGGCCTGACCTATCCGGGATCTGGAAGCGTAACCCGCCTGTTCATGAATACCAGCACCGATATCGGCAAGACCACCTATACCGGTGCCAACTACACGGCAGCACTCGACGAGCAGATGAAAACGCTCTGCGCCAACGCAAAGAATTCAAATATTCTGGTGATGACGGTGGCGCTCGACCTGTCACCCACGGATGCCGGCGACAAGAAGGCAATCGATGCGCTGAAGGCATGTTCCTCGGATTCGCGCTTCCGCAAGGATCCGGCGGACCCGAGCAAGCCGGCCAAGCTGTTCTGGAATGCGACAGGCGCGACGCTGTCCGACAATTTCAAGGAAATCGCCAACGAATTGTCGAACCTGCGCATCGTCGGCTGAAGGCGATGGGATTGGCGACTAAGGCAGGGGGGCCCGGCGCGCTGGCGCAAAGGCTCCTGCCGTCATGCCCTTGCGGGTTATGGAAGCATGTGGTGAGTGTCCCCACCCGGAGATGCGCTCTTGCCTGAACCCGCCAACCATCTTGCCTTCGCGCTGGTCTGCCTCGGTATGGTGCTGACGCCCGGCCCGAACATGATCTATCTGATCTCGCGCTCGCTGTCGCAAGGGCCGAAGGCCGGACTGATCTCGCTGGGCGGCGTGGCGCTCGGTTTTTTGTTCTACGTGCTGTCGGCGGCGTTCGGCATCACCGCGTTGCTGCTCGCCGTGCCCTTTGCCTATGATGTGCTGCGCCTTGCCGGCGCGCTCTATTTGCTGTGGCTCGCCTGGCAAGCGGTGAAGCCCGGTGGGCGCTCGCCCTTCCAGATCCGCGAACTGCCGAAAGACAGACCGCGCAAGCTGTTCGCCATGGGCCTGATGACCAACCTGCTCAACCCGAAGGTGGCAGTGCTCTATCTGTCGCTGCTGCCGCAATTCATCAGCCCCGGCAAGGGCCACGTGCTGTCGCAGCTTCTGGTGCTCGGTGCCACACAGGTCGCGATCAGCCTGACCGTCAACGCCATCATCGCGGTGACGGCCGGCTCGATCGCCCTCTTCCTCGCCGGGCGGCCGCTATGGCTGGTGATCCAGCGCTGGATGATGGGCACGGTGCTGACCGCGCTGGCCGTCAAGATGGCAACCGACGCGCAACGCTGATCGGTCCTACATCGGCCGCCGGTCCGGCTGTGCCCGCTCCGGTTCGACCACCCTGCGATAAAGATGCCAGGTCGCGTGGCCAAGGATAGGCATGACGACGGCAAGCCCGGCAAATAGCGGGATCGAGCCGATGACCAGCAGCACGGCGACCATCAGGCCCCACAGCGCCATCTGCAGCGGGTTTGTCAGAACTGCCCTTGCCGACGTCTCGATTGCCGAGACCGCGCCGACATCGCGGTCGAGCAGCAGCGGAAAGGCGACGACGGTCGTCGCCAGCACGATCGCGGCAAAGGCGAACCCGGCCAGGTTGCCGAGCAGGATCAGTGTCCAGCCCTTGCTGGTCGTCAGCACTTCGCGAATAAAGCCGACAATAGAGGCCGGAGGCTGATTGCCGTACAGGCTGGTGTAGATCGATTGCGCGGTGAACAGCCAGAGCAGGAACAGTACCACCAGCATGATACCGATGACTGCAATCGCGGGCAGCGCCGGCGAGTGGCGCACGTCGAGCGCATGCCACCAGGATGTATCCATGCCGAACTCGCGCCGGCGGCTGATTTCGTAAAGGCCGATTGCGGCGAACGGGCCGACCAAAGCGAAGCCGGACATCAGGGGATAGATGAGCTGGATGGCGTTCGAGCCCGAGGTCCACTGCGTCAGGATCAGGCCGACCACCGGATAGATCAGGCACAGGAACACATAATGCGACGGCTTGGCCCAGAAATCCTCTACGCCGAGACGGAGCGCATCGATCAGATCCTCGGTGCTGATGCGGCGCACCGTGGGCTGTACATGCATTCCACGTGCGTCCGCCATGACATGAAAGCCGGCCATAACCTTTCTCCCGTGTGTCGGAGCGGTCACCGCCAGGATGGCCGCCCGCAGCTGCCACTTCAACAACGCCCGTATGATAGCCGATCTCGGCGTGCTTGTCGCCACCGCCCGGCGCCGGGGCACCGGGCGCTGAACGAACAGTTTACACCGCGAAGCGATCGATCACCTCGGCCAGCGGCACGTGACCGAGGCAAGCGCCGGACCCGGCGGGCTTTTCGCCAGCCTCGACAGCGAGCGCGTATCGCACGGCCGGATCGGCTTCGATGCGGCGGCGTAGCGCCGCCAGCCTGGGATAAGCGGCGCCGTCGACCGCCTGGTGGAACTCCGCCCAGCGCGCTACGCCGATCAGCGTGGTATCGGCAAGCGTCGGCCGGTCGCCGACCAGGAAATCCGTGTCGAGGATCATCGCCTCGAGCTGGTCATGGCGGTTGGTAACGACCTTGCGGCCGAAATCACGCAAGGTCGCCAGCAGCACCGGTTCGGCCGATTCCATTTCGTAAGCCGCCCAGAGCGGGGTGAAAGCGGCGGTGAAACCGGTGTTCACGAAAGCCATCAGCTGATGCATCCGGTCGCCCTCCGGCGAGCGAGGATCGAAGCTGATACGGCGTTGCGTGTCGCGGGCTTCGAGCCAGGCGGCAATCGCCATGGTCTCGGTGAGCACCCTGCCTTCGTCGGTGATCAACACCGGCGTTTCCTGACGGCCGTTGATGCTGGCATAGGCGTCGTTCTTCATCTCAGTGAGCATATCGACGCGACACAGGCGGTAGGGTTGTCCGACGCGTTCAAATGCAGCGACAAGCCCCATCGAACTTCCCAGCGGGAAGCCGTAAAGGAGAACAGGTTCCATTTCTTTGTCTCTTCCATGATTTAGGGATTACGCTGCGCAGCGAAACTTGACCCTAAACGCTGGTCGCCCCATGTAAATTACGCACTATTCTGTAACCAGGTCCCCGCCATGAAAGATGTCGTCTCACGCTGCCCGATCGAGGAGACTATGCGTGTGCTCAGCGGTCGCTGGCCCACCTTGCTGCTCTACTACCTCAAGGACGGGACCAAGCGCTTCAGCGATTTGAGGCGTGACAACCCGACAGTTTCGCACCGCATTCTGGCGCTGGAACTGCGCAAGCTGGAGGAAGCCGGGATCGTGCGGCGAACGGCGCGTACCGGCTATCCGCTACGCGTGGATTACGACCTCACGGAGCCCGGGCTCAAGCTTGTGCCGCTCATCGACGCCCTGGGCGATTGGTGGGAAGATACCGAGGACGATCGGGCCGACCGGGCTACATCGACGCCGGAAACCAAACTCGTGGCGGCGGAATAGCCGACCGGCGATCACCGCCGCAAAGAACTGCCGGCGAGAGCCCAGAGCGCTCCAAGCCGTTCATACATTAGATTCCGCAAGACCAAGGCGGCCGGCTATGGGGCGCGCCATTGTGGCCAGCCAAACCGGGACAAGGCACCGCCATCCGGCACACCAACTCCTGTAGCATAGCTCGCCAATCCTGATCACCTGATCCGCCGTTCGATCTCGTTGCCCGATCAGATCGGCTTGACCATGCTGGCTGGCTGTCGCTTTCGATCCTGACGTGAACGAAGAGCCTACTTATCCTCTTGAAGTTTCTCCTGAGACTTTGCCATTTGATCGTCCCCAAGTTCCATATTGTGCATCGTTGCAATCAACCATTCATCATGATCCCGCGTCGCCACTACGCTGATTAATCCGCGCCGACGCGGCCATTCGTTTCCCATCGGATCGAGCGCGCCAGTCATAGACCACCGCAGGTCGAGCGTGGCAACATCAGGGCGAACAAGCCTGTTCCGCACGCTTTCGGCGGATAGATGGCTGTGCTTGAACATCTTCTCAAAAATTGGGGCATGGAACTGCTCGATCTTGTCACGTCCAGTCGCCTGCATACCGAAGACGTTTGTAAACTCGGCATCTGCCGCGAATACGGCGGCAAAGGCGCGAGCATCGTGACGATTCCAAGCTTCGATCAGCCTGTGCGCGACACTTTCCACCCCTTCAGTTCGGATGTTGCCGGTAGCCATGCTGACCTCCTGTCATATAGTTCGGTTGCCATACTATATGGGCACCATATAAGTTTGGAAAGATGGATAATCAGCCATACACGCAGTCTCTGCTTCTCTATGCTTATCAATCGTCGGCGAGCGCTTTGGTCCAGGTTCTCCGGGAGAGCGGCCATTCGGCAATCAAGCCCAAACACGGCGCTGTATTCGCCAACATCGACGCGGAAGGAACCCGATCCAGCGTCCTCGCAGAGCGTGCTGGCATTGGCAAAGCATCGATGGGTGAGTTGATCGATGAACTGGAGCGCCTTGGTTATGTTCGGCGTTCGCATGATCCGAACGACCGACGGGCCAAATTAATCGTTGCAACTGACGCGGCGCTTGCGGTGATCCGGACCGTCCACGATTTCAATCAGCGTCTCGAAGACCAATACCGAAGGCTGCTTGGTGCTCAGGCGTACGAATCGCTCCGGTCGTCACTGCAAGCGATATCCCCCAGCAAAAATTTGCAACCGAGGATACCTCGCCAGCGCTCGTGAAGCCGCAAAGGTAGGGCAAAAGAAACTCTCTGTCCGTGAAGGCCTGACTGGGTATCGAGCTCCTGGGAGTGTCGAGCCCGAACAGCCGTCTGGGCGAATGCTGCCATCCGAGCAGGCCTGTTTCGATTGAGCGGTGAAATCAATCTGACACAGTGCCATCGCGTCAAAACCATTCATCACGCATTTTCACCGCCCTGCCCGGCAAAAGCCATGATCGCGGTTATGTCAGGCGGGCATGACCGTTACGAAAATCGAAAATTATCAGGCCCAACCAAGCCTAAGCAGGCGCGTGCTGCTCAGAGCTGCCGGCCTTGGCGCCCTTGCCGGGCTCACCGCCTGCGCAACCGCCGTGCTGCCTACCGGTGAAAGCGCCGGTGTCTCTGCTTCCGCCGCCGGCACGCTGGCCGGCATCCGCGCTTCGGCGGGTCTGGGGCCGCTCGCCCCCGATGCCCGGCTCGAGCAGGCGGCGCTCCAGCAGGCCGGATATATGGCACGCGGCGGCCGAATGAATCACACCACTGGCTGGGGCAAGGACTTTGCCTCGCGCGTCAAAGACAATGGCATTGCCGGCGCTGCCGCCGAAAATATTGCCGAAGGCCGCTTCGACCAGCAGAAGCTGTTCGATATCTGGGTGCATTCGCCAGGCCACCGCCGCAACATGCTCGACCCGCGCTTCACCCGCTTCGGCCTCGCCTATGTGCGCGACGGCCGCGACAGCACGCTTCGCTACTGGTGCCTTGTGCTCGGCAGATAACTTCCACCATTTGGACGGCGGAAGCCTGCTGGCGACCGATCCGTCAGTCTTTGCGGCCGCCGCCGAGCAATTCCTCGATGTCCTGCGCACAAACCGGCCTGCTGAAATGATAGCCCTGCATTTCGTCGCAATTGTTCCTGCGCAGGAAAGCAACCTGATCATCTGTCTCAACGCCCTCGGCGATGACCCTCAGGTTGAGATTTTGCCCCAATGAAATCACCGCGCTGGCCACAGCCTGATCGTTCTCGTCGGCGGCGAGATCCTTGATGAAGGACTTGTCGATCTTTAGCCGCGCCACGGGAAAGGTCTTGAGTGCGCTGAGGCTGGAATAGCCGGTGCCGAAATCATCGATCGAGATCTGGACACCCAGGCTTTGCAGGGCGTTCATGGTGGCGACCGCCAGCTCGATATCCTGCATGATAAGGCTCTCGGTCACCTCCAGCTCGAGATACCTGGCCTCCAGGCCGCTGTCCTTCAGCGCGCTGACGATGCGATCGATCAGGTTGCGCTCCCTGAATTGCCGCGCCGACACATTCACGCAAACGGTCAAGGGCGGCAGCCCCGCGTCTTGCCAGGCTTTGTTCTGCCGGCACGCCTCATGCAGAACCCAGTCGCCGATCGGTACGATCAGACCTGTCTCCTCGGCGGTCGGGATGAACATCGTCGGCATTACCGTGCCAAGCGTTGGGTGGTTCCAGCGTATCAGCGCCTCGACGGCAAAAACCCGACCTGACCGAAGGTCCACCTGCGGTTGGTAGAGCAGCGTGAATTCCGAACGCGCCAAGGCGTTTCGCAACTCTTCCTGAAGCACGAATTTTTCATGCGCCCTGGTGTTGAACTCCGGAGCGTAAAACTGGAAATTATCGCGGCCGAACTCCTTGGCGCGATACATGGCCGCGTCGGCATTTGCCAGCAGCGTATCGGGATCCGTCCCATCCTTGGGATAGTTGGCAATGCCGATGCTGGCCGTCGCCCGCACAAGATGCGCTCCGAGCCGAACCGGCTCGGCGAGAGCAGCCCTGAGCTTTTGCAAGGTCTCGGAAACGAGATCGACGTTCGCCGGCTGGTCGAAAAGCACGACGACGAATTCGTCGCCGCCAAGCCGCACGACGGTATCGGTCGCCCGGACGCAGTCGACCATGCGACTTGCGACGGTCTTCAGAAGCTCGTCGCCGGCATTGTGGCCGAGCGTGTCGTTGACGAATTTGAAATTGTCTAGATCAATGAACACCACTGTCACCCAGCGATCGTATCGCTGGGCGTACAAGACCGCCTGTGAAAGCCGGTCCTCCAACAAGGCGCGATTGGGAAGCCCGGTCAGCACGTCATGATTGGCCATGAAGTGGATCCGGTCTTCGGCCTGTTTGCGTTCGATGGCGATCCCGGCGATGCGCGTGGTGAAATCGATGAGGCGGGTCTCGGCCTCGGTCGGCTCGCGCACCGTCATAGAATACATCGCAAAGACGCCGAGCACGGCGCCCTGATGCGACAGGATCGGCGTCGACCAGCATGAACGCAAACCGTGTGGCCGCGCGAGTTCGCGATAGTCCTGCCAAAGCGGATCCTGCATGATATCAGCGACAATCACCGGCTCGCGCCGATAGACTGCGGTACCGCAAGACCCTGCCCTTGGGCCCACCGCGGCGCCGTCGACGGCGTCGGTGTAGTCTCTCGCCAGGCTCGGCGCGGCGGCGTGGCGCAAGTGGCTGCCATCCTTGTCGAGCAGCAAGACCGAACCGAATATCCCCGCCCAGTTGGGACTCGACCAGACGCATGAGCCGCTCGAGCACGTCTTCGAGGGGAGCGCTCTTTGCGATCATCTCGAGGATATGCGCCTGCCCGTCGCGAAGGATTTCGGCCTGCTTGCGCGCAGTGATGTCGCGGGCAATGCCGACGAGGCCGAAAATGTTGTTCTGAACGTTGCGCAACGGCAGTTTCGTAGACAGGAACCATTTGCCGGTGCCTGACGCATCGACGACGAACTCCTCCTCGTCGATCATCGGTTGTCCGTCGCGCATCAGTTGCTGCTCGATGAGGCGAAATTTCTGCGCAAGATCCGGCGCGTGAAGGTCGAAGTCGCTCAGACCGATCATGTCGCTCGTGCTGTCTCGACCGCTGTCGGACGCAATGGCTCGGTTGGCGACGACGAAGCGGCTTTCGGTGTCCTTCACCCACATGTAGTCAGGCACGAGGTCGATCAGCGTCTGCAAGGAGATACGCTCGTCGACGACCAAGCGGTTGGCGCTGAGCTCGCTGATGTCCTCATGCGTGGCCACCCATCCGCCGTCAGGCATCGGCTGATGGCAGACCTGAATTGTCCGGCCATCGGCGAGCTCGGCTGTCCAGTTCCCCGAAGCCGTGCCCGAATTGACTGCCCGGGCCAACGCCAGATAAGCGTCCGCATTCATTGCCGAGGTTCCGACAGCGACGCGCCGCTCGACGATTTCGCGCAGCGCCGCACCCGGCTGCAATTGCTCCGGGGCAAGGCGATAGATTTCCGCGTAGCGTCGATTGCACAGGATCAGCCGTTCACCGGCATCAAAGAAACAGATGCCTTGCGAGATGTTCTCTATCGCGGTCTGGAACCGCAGTGCCTGGTCCTGAAGTGCCGCAATCGTGGCGCGAAGCTCGCGCTCGAGGGCCTCATATGAGGCAGTCGCCAGTTGTGCCAGCGTCGTCAAATTTGCGGATTCGGGCGCGTCGGCGGTTTGCCTGGATGACTTCGTGGCCAAACACAATTCCTCCCGCTGATGCTTGAGGCAAGCAATGGAGGCTCGCCTTCAACCCAAAAGCGACTGCATATTGGTCCGGATATACTAATGGCAGGTGAACCTGGCTCAACGCCGACGCTACCGGCACAGGCAACGGAAGCCGTGAGCCGGTCGCGATGCCGGAGCCGTGAGACTTAGTCCATATGCGCGGCAGGCGCGCCACCGGCGGGCGGCGCAGCCTTTGGCTTGCGCAGCAGGAAAACAAAGGGGACAGCAAGCAGTGTCATCATCATCAGCAGCTTGAAGTCATTGACGTAGGAGATCATCATCGCCTGGATATTGACCATGCGATCCATCAGCGACAGCGCCGTCGGATCGCCGCCCGCCGCTGTCGGCGATGCCGCCCAGAGGTTGGGATTGAACGGATTGATATAGGCCGAGAGCTCGGCGTGGTTGATCTGCGTGTTGCGTACCAGCAGAACCGTCACCACCGATACTCCGATCGACGAGCCAAGATTGCGCACCAGGCTGAACAGCGCCGTTGCATCGGTGCGGAAGCGTGCGTCGAGCGTGGCGAAAGCCACGGTGGACAGCGGCACGAACACCATTCCCATTCCAAGGCCCTGGATGACGCCGGAACTGAGGATAAGCCAGTTGTCCATCTGCGGCGAAAAGCTCGACATCGTGTAGAGCGATTGCGCGGTCAGCAGGAAGCCGATGACGACGAGGATCCTGGCATCGACCCTGTGCATGATCCGCCCGACGAACAGCATCGCGATCATCGTGCCGACACCGCGCGGGCCCAAGACGATGCCTATGGTGAGGGTCGGATAACCGAAGATGGTCGACAGCATTGGCGGCAGCAGCGACATGCTCGCCAGGATGAGCACGCCCATGACAAAGATGAACGCGAGCCCGGTGACGAAATTGCGATCGAGAAAGATCTTCGGGTCGATAAAGGGGTGCTCCGCCGTCAACGTGTGGATGGTGAATACCCAGAAACCGGTGATGGAAAGACCAAGCTCGACCCATATCTCGATCGAGGAAAACCAGTCGACCTCGCCGCCGCGATCGAGCATCAGCTGCAGCGCGCCGACACCGAGCGAGAGCATGGTGAAGCCGAAGAAATCGAAGCTGCGCACCCGCCGGGGGACGCTGGGAAGATATGCCGCCATGCCGAGGAAGGCGATGATGCCGACCGGCAGGTTGATGAAGAACACCCAGCGCCAGTTGAAATTCTCGGTCAGCCAGCCACCCAGCGTCGGGCCAAGGATCGGTCCCAGCATGATGCCGGCGCCCCAGATGGCCATAGCCTGGCCGTGGCGTTCCCTGGGGTTGATGTCGAGCAGGAAGGTCTGCGACAGCGGCACGATGGCCGCACCGAACATGCCTTGCATGAGCCGGAACAAAACGATGGTCTCAAGGCTCCAGGCGATGCCGCACAGCATTGAAAAGACGGTGAAACCGACCACGGCCGTCAGGAACAGCTCCTTGCGACCGAAGCGGTCGGCCAGCCAACCGGTCACCGGCGTCATGATCGCCGCGGCAACGATGTAGGAGGTCAACACCCAGTTGATGTTGTCGGGGGAGGCGCCGAGATCGCCGGTCATGGTCGGCAGCGCAACGTTGGCGATCGTCGTGTCGAGCGCTTGCATGATCGTCGCAAGCATGAGCGCAACTGTGATCAGGCCGCGGTGCGGTACTTCGCGAAAGGGTTCTGGGCTGCTCATGACGTAAAACTTCCAGCAGGTAACAAAAACGTGTACATTAGGTTTCCGGACGGCGAGGCCCCGCTGTAGAGAGACCCTCATCGCGGTGGGACGCGAGCATCGATGTGGGGGTTACATCGACTGAGCGTTTCGACCAAGCGGGCGCCTGCCGCCCGGAAACCTGAGGGCCGAAGATCCTGCGCGACGTTGTCTGCTCAGGCAGGCTACAGCGCAGCCCGTCTACGCATTCAACTTTTCCTGCGCCTCCCTCGGACCAATCCTGCATCCATCTCGCTGTTTGCTATGCGGCCGCTACCAGGCCTCTTTACCTGGCCTCGCCTGCCGTGGCGCGGCGGAAAATGCTCGGCAGCCCACGGGAAACGCCGGTGTCCACCGTGACGGTCGCGCTCATGCCGGTGCGCAGCGCCGCCTTGGCGTCGGCATCGGTCAATTCCAGGCGGACCGGAATGCGCTGCGTGACCTTGACCCAGTTGCCGGTAGCGTTCTGCGCGGGCAGCAGCGAGAACTCGGCGCCGGTGCCGGCGCCGATCGCCTTGACGGTGGCTTCGAACGTCTTGCCCGGATAAGTATCGACCATGATCTCGGCCTTCTGGCCGGGTTTCATGTTGGTGAGCTGGGTTTCCTTGAAATTGGCGTCGACCCAGGTGTCGCCGGTCTCGACCAGCGAAAACAGCGGCGTGCCCGAACCGACATACTGGCCGACCTTGAACGAAGCGGCCTGGCTGATGATGCCGTCGGCGGGTGCCTTGACCGTGGTCTGGACCAGATCGTAGGCCGCCTTGTCGCGTGCGGCGAGCGCCGCCATTACCGTTGGATGCTTGTCGGTCTCGATGTCGGGATTGCCGCCAAGTGCCGCCTTGGCGCTGACGATCCCTTGCTGGGCCACGGCCAGCTGCTGCTTCGCCTTGTCGAGGTCGTTCTTGGCTTCGTCCAGAGACGACTTGGCGTTGATGCCCTTCTGGGCAAGGTCGGCGGCGCGGTCATATTGCGACTGCGCGTACTGGACCTGGCTTTCGTCGGACTTCTCCTGCGCCAGCGCCTGGCTGTAGGCCGCACGCAACTGCTCGACATTGAGCCGTGCGCCGGCCACCGCCGCGTCGGCCTGGGCCAATGCGATCCGGTAGGGCTCGGGATCGATAGCGAACAACACGTCGCCCTGGTTGACAAACTGGTTGTCGAAAATGTCGACCTGAACGATGCGGCCCGCCGTATCGGCGGCTATCGACACCTTGGCCTGCTCCAGATTGGCGTTCTCGGTCTCCTGATAGCGGCCGCCGGTCACCCAGACATAGCTGCCGCCGGCGATCAACGCAGCGGGCAGCACAAACATCAACAGGAAGCGGCCGGCACGGCGCTTCTGCTTCGGCGCCACCGGCGCCGGAGCTATCTGCGGAGCGACCGTTACCGGAGCTGCCGCCGGCTTCGCGGGAGCTTCCATCTCCAGCTTGGCCGCATTCTCATCTAGTTTGGCTACCGCGTTCATGCTGCTGTGCCTTCCGTATTCTTCACTTTTTCCGAGGGCGGCGCCTCACCATCTGCAAGATTCTGCACCATTGTCTCCAGCGCCCTGACCAGGACGCGGCGATCTTCCGGCGAAACGCCAACGAGCGATTCCTCATAGACCTCGCCGGCAAGGCTCTTGACGTGGGTGTAGGCCGCGTTTGCCTTGGCGGTCGGGAAAATCATGCGCACTCGCCTGTCGGTTGCGTCGGGACGACGCTCTATCCAGCCGCCCTCCTCCATGCGATCGACAAGACGCGAGACGCTGATCGGCTCGATTTCGAGAAGCTCGGCAAGCCGCGCCTGCGCGACACCCGCCTCCTTGGCGACACGTACCAGAAGCCGCCATTGCGCTGAAGAAAGGCCGAAACCACTGGCGCGCGCCTCGAAGCGCTTGCGCATCAGGCGCTGCACGTCGTGGATCAAAAAGCCTAATCTGTCGATGCCGTCGGAAACCATGAGCGACATATATAATAAGCGTGCTCATAATTCAAGGAGCCGGATTGTGCCAGAAGCCGGCGAGTGTGCATGGCAGTTGGTGCAGGGCGATCGTAGTTAGCAATTTATTACGCCGGGCGCTTGTAACGCGAAGCGATGCGGTTCTCGAGCGGCGCCCCGGATGAGCTGAGCCTGGATGCAGCGCTTGTGACGGCGCCCTCGGGCGAACGCTTCTTCAGCATATCGGCGTGCTGCATCGGCCCACTCGACGAAGGCCAGCAAATCATTCAACCGCTGAGAGAGTATGGCACGCCAGTTGAGCGCCGGATTGCTCCTGTCCCCTATCTTCAAATCCAATCGGCCGGGGACAGCCTCTTTCCGCTTTCCGCGCGGGCGGCGCTACTACTGGAAGGCGCGTTTCATGCGCGAAATCACAGATCAGGCGATCGATACCATGCTTGCGGCTTACATGACTGCACCCAGCGAATCGCTTCTGGTCCTGCAGCAGGTTGGCGGCGCCATCTCGCGAGTACCGATGGACGGAACGCCTACGCCAATCGGGATGCGCTTTACGATCTGGGACTACCCGTCTGACGACGAAACGCACATCCGATGGGCGCGCGACCTGTGGGATGCAATGAGACCGTTCTCGACCGGCGGCGTCTATGCGAATAATCTCGGCGAAGAAGGCACTGATCGGGTTCTGGCGGCTTACGGCGAGAATTATCCGAGGTTGGCCGCACTAAAGAACAAGTATGATCCCACCAATTTCTTTCGCTTGAACCAAAACATCAAGCCTGCGACCTGAGCGACCGCCCCAGGCCGATGCTCGAAAATTCTGCGGCGCTGCTACAGCTCCACATTCCAGTTCTGGCCGACCAGATCCTTGCCAAAGGAATGGTGGCGCTCCTCGTTGGTCAATTTAAAGCCCGCAGCCTCATAGATGTGGCGGGCGGCGGCGAGCACGTCGTTGGTCCACAGCGTCAGTGTCGTGTAACCCGTGGCGCGGCAAAAGCCGATACACTCCTCGACCAGCCGCTTGCCGATACCGAGGCCGCGCGCCGACGGCTCGACATAGAGCAGGCGCAACTTCGCCACCGCGTCCGACTGGCGCACGACGAAGACCGAGCCGACGACCTCGCCTTGCCGCTCGGCGATCCAGCTGCGTTGCCATTTCGGATCGAAGGATTTGACGAAAGCGCCGAGGATTTCGGCGACCAGCGCCTCATAGGTTTCGTCCCAGCCATATTCCTGTGCGTAGAGCAGGCCCTGCCGATGGATAATCCAGCCGATGTCGCCGACTTGCAGAGGCCGCAGCATATAGGGAATTTTGGGCTCGGCGCTTCCGCCCAGCAGACGCTGTACCGTCTGCATGGCCTTGACCAGCCTGTCCTGTTCGGGAACTGGAAGCCGGTCGAGCAATGCCGCGACCTGGTCGTGCGAACCCTGGTTCAGCGGCGCGAAGGCCTGCCGCCCGGCCTTGGTCAGCGCGATCGTCGAACGCCGTGCATCCGTCTCGATCGTGGCGCGCTCGACCAGATCACGGTCCTCGAACTTCTTCAGCAGCCGGCTGAGATAACCGGCATCGAGGCCGAGATCGCGCCCAAGGTCGGTGGCGGTCAGGCCATCGCGATGCGCCAGCTCATAGAGCACTCGCGCCTCGGTCAGCGAGAAGGTGCTTTTCAGCAGCCCTTCGTCGAGCAGCCCGATCTGGCGGGTGTAGAAGCGGTTGAAGGCCCGCACCGCGTCGATCCGCTCCTTGCCTGGGTGATGATGAATGGTCATGGCATCCTCCTCCCGGCAAGATCAGCGATTTAGTTGACTTAGTCAAGTATCCGTTTGAAGCAATTGTCCTGATGATGCTCACCGGGCGCCTTGACTCGCGCGAGTTGCCAGCCTATTTCAGCGCCACGTTAGCACTCCCCCAAGATGAGTGCTAACCACATGTCCGGCGCCGCCGGACGGAGGAACTGTTCTCACCATTCTCATCGAGGAATAAAAAATGGCAAAGTCGAAGTTCCGCCCGCTTCATGACCGCGTGGTCGTTCGTCGGGTCGAATCCGAATCCAAGACCGCGGGCGGGATCATCATCCCCGACACGGCTAAGGAAAAGCCGCAGGAAGGCGAGATCATCGCCGTCGGTTCCGGCGCCCGCGACGAAGCCGGCAAGCTCGTCCCGCTGGACGTCAAGGCCGGTGACCGCATCCTGTTCGGCAAGTGGTCGGGCACCGAAGTCAAGCTCAATGGCGAAGACCTTCTGATCATGAAGGAATCCGACATCATGGGCATCATCGGCTGAATATCGGCCTCACCCTCATTTAAATCTTCGGGCTCAATCCAAGCCCCTGCCAGGAGCTAAAAATGGCTGCCAAAGACGTAAAATTCTCCCGCGACGCTCGCGAGCGCATGCTGCGCGGCGTCAACATCCTCGCCGACGCGGTGAAGGTCACGCTCGGCCCCAAGGGCCGCAACGTCGTCATCGACAAGTCGTTCGGCGCACCGCGCATCACCAAGGACGGCGTCACCGTCGCCAAGGAAATCGAGCTTGAAGACAAGTTCGAGAACATGGGCGCGCAGATGGTTCGCGAAGTTGCTTCGAAGACCAACGACATCGCCGGCGACGGCACTACGACCGCGACCGTTCTGGCACAGTCGATCGTCCAGGAAGGCCACAAGGCGGTTGCCGCCGGCATGAACCCGATGGACCTCAAGCGCGGCATCGACCTCGCCGTCGCCGACGTCGTCGCAACGCTGATCAAGAACGCCAAGAAGATCAAGACCTCGGAAGAGGTTGCCCAGGTCGGCACCATCGCCGGCAATGGCGACGTTTCGGTCGGCTCGATGATCGCGGAAGCGATGCAGAAGGTCGGCAATGAGGGCGTCATCACGGTCGAGGAAGCCAAGACCGCCGAGACCGAGCTCGAAGTCGTCGAAGGCATGCAGTTCGACCGCGGCTATCTCTCGCCCTACTTCGTCACCAACGCCGAAAAGATGGTTGCGGATCTGGAAGACGCCTACATCCTGCTCCACGAGAAGAAGCTCTCCAACCTGCAAGCCATGCTGCCGATCCTCGAGGCTGTCGTGCAGACTTCGAAGCCGCTGGTCATCATCTCCGAGGACGTCGAAGGCGAGGCCCTGGCCACGCTGGTCGTCAACAAGCTGCGTGGCGGCCTGAAGATCGCTGCCGTCAAGGCGCCGGGCTTCGGTGATCGCCGCAAGGCCATGCTGGAAGACATCGCCATCCTCACCGGTGGCCAGGTCATTTCCGAAGACCTCGGCATCAAGCTCGAGAATGTCGGCCTCAACATGCTCGGCCGCGCCAAGAAGGTGTCGATCTCCAAGGAGAACACCACCATCGTCGACGGCGCCGGCAAGAAGGCCGAGATCCAGGGCCGCGTCGCCCAGATCAAGCAGCAGATCGAGGAGACCACCTCGGACTACGACAAGGAGAAGCTGCAGGAACGTCTCGCCAAGCTGGCGGGCGGCGTTGCCGTCATCCGCGTCGGCGGTGCGACCGAAGTGGAAGTCAAGGAAAAGAAGGACCGCGTCGATGACGCCCTCAACGCGACCCGCGCGGCCGTCGAAGAAGGCATCGTTCCCGGCGGCGGCGTCGCACTGCTGCGCGCTTCGCTGAGCATCAAGGCAACCGGCGCCAACTCCGACCAGACCGCGGGCATCAGCATCGTGCGTCGCGCGCTGCAGGCTCCGGCCCGTCAGATCGCGGCCAACGCCGGTGCGGAAGCATCGATCGTTGCCGGCAAGATCCTTGAGAACAAGGGCGCGACCTTCGGTTACAACGCCCAGACCGGCGAATATGGCGACATGATCGCCATGGGTATCGTCGATCCGGTCAAGGTTGTGCGCACAGCCCTGCAGGACGCGGCCTCGGTCGCCGGCCTGCTGGTCACCACCGAAGCCATGATCGCGGAGGCTCCGAAGAAGGAGTCGGCTGGCGGCGGCATGCCTGGCGGCATGGGCGGCGGCGGCATGGGCGGCATGGGCGGCATGGACTTCTAATCCAGCCAATCTCGCAAGCTTACGGAAAGGGCGGCAGCGATGCCGCCCTTTTTCGTTGATGTGGCGGAAATTGAGGGGCCGTCCGATCCCAAGTAAGCAGGCGCGTATCCCGCAGGACGCGTCTGTTCGGCTACCATGCCGTTGCTTCCAGGCGTCGCGGCGGCGCAGAACATGAATCGTCGAGCTGCAGCCTTGGCCCTTTTGGCGGAACGCCGCGCCGCCTTCGATGCGATGAAGGCATAAACGTCAATGCACCGCGGCAGCGGCACTCTTGGCCGGCAATGCCCCCTCAATCAGCGCCGCGACCTCATCGGCTACCGCCAGCACCGGGGCGCGGTCGTGGGTGGCGCGTGCGATCACCATCAGTCCTTCAAGCGATGATTCGACCAGCAATGCCAGCGCGTGCGCGCGTCGCTCGGGCACCCCTGCCCTGACGAAGGCCGCCCTGAGCAAGCCTATCCATTGCTCGAAGGCGGACCGGCACAATTCGGCCAGTTCCGGCATGTCGATCGGCGAGTCCAACACCACGGGCGCGATCGGGCAACCGAGCGTGAACCGATTGTCTTCCAGCATGCGCGCGACCGACTGGTAGATGTGGTGGACAGCCACCGCCGGGTCCTTTTCGGCAGCGAGCGCGGCGTCCAGCCTCTGCGTCACATCGGCGACGCTGTCGCGCGTCACCTCGATGACCAGCTGGTCCTTGCCGCCCGGAAAATGAAAATAGAGCGAGCCTCTCGGCGCGCCTGAGGCGCTCAATATGTCGTTGAGCGAAGTGCCGTGATAGCCGCGCTGCCGAAGCAGGCGCCCCGTGGTCTCGAGTATGCGGGTACGGGTGTCGTTCGCCATGTCAACCTCTGTCAGGAGTGAGCATTATAGGCCTTGCCTCGAATATGACAATCGGTCTACATAATATGTAGATCAGTCTACATATCGAGAGGCAAATGCGCAGTTATCGTCTTGAAGGAACCTGCGGGACCAAGTGCCTGGTGATGCGCGACGAGGCGCAGCCGACGCCGAAGCCGCACGAGATCGTCGTGCGTGTCCGCGCCGCTTCGCTCAACCGCCGCGACACGATGATCCTCAACGGCAGCTATCCACTGGCGCCGCGCCAAGGGGTCGTTCCGCTGAGCGATGGTGCCGGCGAAGTCGTTGCGGTCGGCGAGGCCGTCACCCGCTTTGCGGTCGGCGACCGCGTCACCGGCAGTTATTTTGCGCGCTGGATCGATGGCCGCATCAATGCCGGTCTGATCGACCAGCTTGGCTGCACGCTGGACGGGATGCTGGCCGAATACGCCGTGCTCGACGAGCAATGGGCGGTGCGGCTTCCCGATCATCTCGACTGGCATCAAGCGGCGACACTAACCTGCGCCGGCCTGACCGCCTGGAATGCCGTGACGGCGGCCGAAATGCCGAAGCCCGGCCAACGGGTTCTTGTCATCGGTTCAGGTGGCGTCGCGCTATTTGCGCTGCAATTCGCCAAGCTGCTCGGCTGCCGTGTCGTGGCAGTCAGCTCGCGCAACGAGAAGCTGGACCGGCTGCGGGCGCTGGGCGCCGACCTCGTCGTCTCGACCGCCGACATGCCGGAATGGGGTGCTGCGGTGCGCGAGCAGACCGGCGGCATCGACCTCGTCGTCGAGACCGGCGGCCCGCCGACCTTCGCGCAATCGATGATCGCCTGCGCGCTTTACGGGCGCATCGTGCTTCTCACCATACAGGATGCGAAAGGCGGGACGGTGCAGATCCCCGGCCCGGTCTACCAGCGCAGCCTCGCCACCATCAGCCGCCTGTTCGTCGGCAATCGCACCAACCTCGAAGCCATGCTGCGCGCCATCTCGGTGCATCGCCTCAGGCCTGTCATCGACAAGGTGTTCGCCTTCGACGAGGCCAACGACGCCTACCGCTATTTCCAGCAAGGCGACGTCTTCGGGAAAGTGGTCGTCAACGGCGCCTGACTGGTCCGCCCCAAAATCTGATCGACCCTCAAATCAAAGGAGAGACACAATGACCATTCGTGAAGCAAAGGCCCAATGGCAGGGATCGTTGAAGGAAGGTTCGGGCCGGCTGAAGCTCGGCAGCGGCGTCTTCGAAGGCGCCTACTCGTTCCCGTCGCGTTTCGAGAACGGTCCCGGCACCAACCCCGAGGAATTGATTGGGGCGGCGCATGCCGGCTGCTTCTCGATGGCGCTGAGCACCGTCCTCGGCCGCGAAGGTTACACTCCCGCACGCATCCACACGATCGCCAAAGCGCATCTCGGCGCCACCGCGGCCGGACCGACGCTGACCCGCATCGAGCTGGAGACCGAGGCAAGCGTCGCCGGGTTGGCGGCGGGGGAGTTCGAGCGGCTGGCGCAGACGGCCAAGGAGAGCTGCCTCGTGTCGCGGGCGCTGGCCGGCGTCGCAGTGATCACGCTCAAGGCCCGCCTCATCGAAACCGCTACCGATCACTGAAGGGAAGGAATATCCAATGACACAGGAACTCGTCATCGACATCGCCGCCGCCAAACGCTCCGCCGAAACGGCCGAGATCATGCGGCGCTACAACGACGTCTTCCAGCGCCACGACCCGTCGGCGCTCGACGATCTGGTGGCGGAAGATTGCGTGATCGAGAACACCACGCCGGCCCCGGACGGCGCCCGCCGCATCGGCAAGGGCGCCTGCGTCGAACTGTGGTCGGCGATCGCAACCGGACCCGGCACGCGCTTCGACATTGAAGAAACTTTCGTCGCCGGTGATCGGGCGACGATCCGCTGGCGCTACTGGATGGCCGACGGCAATTCGCTGCGCGGCGTCAACCTGATGCGCGTGGCGGACGGGCAGATTGTCGAGGCCATGGGCTATGTGAAGGGATAGATTTGCGCTGCCCGCGACCTTCCTGTCTACCGGTCCGCCAGCGCCAGTTTGGCGCCGAGCATGACAAAGGCTCCGGCGAAGGTACGGCGCATCCAGGTCAGCACCTTTGGCCGCGACACGACATGGCTGCGGATTGACGCCGCGAAAACGCCGTAGCCGACAAAGACCACGAAGGTGAGCAGCATGAAGATGCTGCTGAGCTCCAGCATCTTCGACAGCGCATGCGGTTCGGTGGTGCTGACGAATTGCGGCAGGAAGGCAAAGAAGAAGATCGACAGTTTTGGGTTGAGGATGTTGATGAGGATGCCCGAAGTGATCACCTTGCCGGCCGAGCGCGGCGCAACATTTTCTTCGACGCTCAGGCCACCCTTCTCCTTCAGCGTGTTCCAGGCCATGTAGAGCAGGTAGGCGACGCCGAGATATTTCAGCGTCTCGAAGGCGACGGCACTGGTGTGCAGCAGCGCCGCGAGGCCGGTGATGGCGGCCGCCATGTGCGGAATGATGCCGAGCGTGCAGCCGAAAGCGGCAATGATGCTGGCGCGCGCGCCACGCGAGAGCCCGGCGCTCAGCGTATAGAGAACGCCGGTACCGGGCGAAGCCACGACAATCAGCGACGTCAATAGAAATTCGATGCTCACGGATGGTCTCCCGGTGCTGGCCCTGCCGCCGGCAGCGTAATCAGCGAAACGTGCGGGCACAAGCCAACCTGAGAGCCTATGCGCATTCAGATCATGCTGTTGGCGTGCAGCTTGCTATCGGCAATAGGCTGCCGAACTTCCCAGTGTTCGACCAGCTTGCTGTCCTTCAGCCTGAAAATGTCGACAATGGCCAGGCCCTCCTCCTCCGGTTCGCGTTTTGCGTGCATGTGCACAATGACGAAATCCCCTTCTGCAAAAATCCGCTTCACCTCTCCCCTTACGAGGGGAAATGACTGTTTGAGCTGCTGCAGATAGGCTTTGAAGCCGTCCGCACCATCCGCAATGTTCGGATTGTGTTGGATGTAGCGTTCGCCAAAATGCATCGAAGCAGCTTCGATGTTGCCCTGGTTTACCGCTTTGTCGATGAAGTCCAGGACGATCGTCTTGTTGGTCTCGAGCGAATTATGGATCTTGGCTGGAACTGGATTTGATGGTTCGTCACGCATGTTTTTGCTCCTTCAGGTGCCTGCTTCTGCCCGGTGTGGACGGGAGCGTCCGCAGGCCGATATTGCCAACATGATCAGCCACGCTTGTGAGACGGTCGATACGCTATTCGCCTAGATTCTTATCCAATCGTCTAATATCGTCAATCTGGTTATCGGCGGAGGATGGTTCTCATGGATGCCTTGTCCGAAGTTCTTGCTTCGCTGAGATTTGGCAGCGCCATGATCGGCAGCGCGACCCTGCATCGGCCCTGGGGTATTTCGGTGGATCCGACAAGGAATGCCGCCATCCACGTCATCCAGAACGGCGAAATGCTGGCTGCGGTTAGCCGGTGAAAGGGAGCCGATCCGCTTAGGCGAGGGAGATGTCATCCTTGTCGCGAGCGGTATCGGGCATACCCTTTGCAATCCGGCGGATGCACCGACGGCATCGATATCCGCCGTCCTTTCCGCGAATCGGAGCGGAGCGGAACCGAAAAGCGAAAGCGGCGCGACAACTCTTCTTTGTGCGAGATATTCACTCGACGGCGTCGGGCCATACCCGATGGTTTCGCTGCTTCCTCCGCTGATCCATTTGACCCGAAATCAGATTGGCACCAGCGAGCCGCTGCGGCTTGCCCTGGAACTTCTGCAGGTCGAAGCGAAAGGCGATCTCGGCGGCCACGACATTGTCGCCCCACGCCTTCTCGACAGCACGTTGATCTTCTTGTTGCGTGCCTGGATCGAACATCAGCCACTCGGAACAGGGGGATGGTTTGGCGCCTTGCGCGACAAAGGCATTGCGCAGGCTTTGCGCATGATCCACGAGCAGCCGGGCAATCCCTGGACTATCGCTTCCCTTGCCAGCGGCGCGGCACAGTCTCGAGCCACCTTCGCGCGTCGCTTCGCTCAACTGGTAGGACAGCCGCCGCTATCCTATGTGACCCGGTGGCGGATGAACCTTGCCGCCAGGGCGCTGCGGGAAACGAACCAGAACATCGGCGAGATCGGGCGCGCCGTCGGATATGAATCGGTGCCGTCGTTCTCGCAGGCATTCAAACGATTGACCGGACGATCGCCCGGCCTCTACCGCAGCGACTTTCGCGCATCTGATTGACGAAATTCAAACTGGGACGCCAGCCCGAGGGCCGTCATTCAAGCGTCGGCAGACCGTGAGCCCGACGCGCGATCAGGCAGTCGTCATCGCCCGGCATGCAGGCGCGGCAGACGTCGGGGCGGATGTCGTAGATGCCGCAGGCCGTTGACTTGCCGACCTCGCCGCACAGTGCCGAACAGCGCGCGCCGTCGCAGCGCATACCGGCTTCGTCGGCAGCCACGTATTTTTGCGGGATAAGGTCGAGCTGCGCGTCATCCTCGGTGGAGAAGCGCGGCCATCTGGACGAGTAGGCGCAGCAGGCGCCACAGGTCTGGCAATCGAAGGCGACCGGACCGGCGCCCTCTTGCGGCGACGAAAAATCCTCTGCGACCGCCAGGGCAAGCAGCCTTGGCGCAGATTTCCGGCCGGCACTTTGCTGCAAGGGCGCTATTTCTTCTTCGGCTTGCGCGGCGGTGCTTCGGCCGGCGACCTGAACAGATCGGTGCCCGCTTCGGCGGCTTCACCGGTTTTTGGCGCGGCGGCCGGCTTGGTCGGCTTCACGGCGGCAGCAGGCGCTGCCGGCTGGCCCTTGGCGGAAAACTTGATTGCCATTTCAATCCTCGTCAGAGAAACGCGATGATGGCGCATTCGGATTGCGAAGGCGGCCGATGAGCGCCGAAACGGCCGTGATGTTCATTTCTTCGGGCGACCAGTTCCTGGCTTCCTCGATGTGCCGGGGGGCCAGCTCGCGATGCGTGCTGCCGCTGTAGGCGGCATCCTGATAGGTCACGCGCTCGTGCGTCTTGGCGTTTTCCCGGACGTATTCGATCAGGTAATTGGGGCATTCGGCACGGCCGCGCACGCCGAGCCGCACCTGGGCATCGCCGTGGACGCGCCGGCAGCGCTCGAGCTTTTCGAGCACGCGCCGGACATATTCGACCGGCTTGTCTAGTTCACCCACGACATCGGCGATGGTCGAATCGGCGGCGATCGCCTTTTGAGGCACACGTTTGGTGGCCATCAGCGTTTGCCTGCGCGTTTTGGCGAGGCCGCGAGTGCAACCGCTGCCGCCATGTCGTCGGCTTCCTTTTCCAGGCGCAGTTCGCGCAGCCGCGCGGTCTTGGCTTCGCGGGCCTGGCTGACGGCATCCCGTTCGGAATTGATGCGGTCGAGCGACATCGACTGGGTCCGCGTCTTGCTGAAAATGGATTCGGCCTGGTCGCGGGGTTTTTTTGAAGCTTCGGTCAAGGTCTTTCTCCCGGTTCGGAGCGCGCCGCCGAAAAGGAGGCGAGACTGGTCTTTCGGCCAGGATCCCGCACAAAGCAATACGGCAGCCGGTTTCAAATTGCTGAAACGTCCTTAGCACGTCTAGGCCGTCGAGCAGCGCTTTTCGGCGGTCGAAGCGCAAAAATGAAAAAGGCCAGGCACCGCCTGACCTTCCATGAGAGCGCCCGCGCATCCCGAGAGACGCGCAAAGAAACGTTCTTCTCATGCGCATGAACGGGGACTTAACCTCCCGCGATCATGTGCTGGAATTTGCCATTCACCGGTGCCAGTACATCCGTGGTCACCGGTGAGGCTGAATTCCGTTTTAGGCCGCCTTCAACTGGTCGGCGGACATCTTGCCCGACTTGTTGTCGCGGACCATCTCGTAGCCAAGCTTCTGGCCCTCGACGATGTCGCGCATTCCGGCGCGCTCGACGGCTGAGATGTGGACAAAAACGTCGGCAGAACCGTCGTCAGGCTGAATAAAACCAAAACCCTTGGTGGCGTTGAACCATTTAACTGTGCCTGTGCTCATAACGAACCCTTTCCATGGCAAATATTCGTTCGCCGTCATGCGGGTGCACAACAACGTTTGTCTCGATTTTGATGGGGAAGTTCGTCAAAGGCGCGCCTCGGCACGCGGATAACAAAAGTCGGTCAAACAAACATCGACAAAATTCTTGTAGACTTCTTTGCGCGCTATGTCAATTTTTTTGATTTGCAACACTCGTGGAGATGCGCGGCGGCGGCAAATACGACAGCGAAAACCGGGCTATTGCCCGCCGAAAAAACCACTTAGCCGGGAACCATTTTGGCGCCGGAGCATTTTTTCGGTGTCGAACGCCGTTCCTCGAAAGAGCGATCTTGAGAAAAGGCGGACGACCACCAGGACGCCCCCCGCGCAGATAAAAGGCACGAGGGGCGTTCCTGTATGATGCGACCATTCGCGCCGCTGCCCCCTGCCTCACAGCATGGCGCGGCTGAGCCCGCCATCCACCGGCAACGCCACGCCGGTGACATAGGCGGCGGCGTCGCTGGCCAGGAATGCGGCTACCGCGCCGAATTCGGCGGGGGTGCCGTAGCGCTTTGCCGGGATTTCGGCCTGACTCTCGGCGGCGACCACAGCAGCGTCGACACCCCTGTCGGCGGCATCCATGGCGTCGAACTGTTTCGTGCGGTCCGTCGCAAAACGGCCAGGCAGCAACAGGTTGACGGTGACGCCATCCGCCGCCACTTCGCCGGCCAGCGTCTTGGCCCAGCCAGCGAGCGACGCACGCAGCGCATTCGAAGCGGTAAGGCCGGGGATCGGCTCGCGGACGGAAGTCGAAGAAACGGCGATGATGCGTCCCCAGCGCCGCGCCCGCATGCCTGGCAGGAAAGAAATGGCGACGCGCATCTGGCTCAGCACCATGCTGGTGAACTGCTTCTCCCAGACGCTCGCGTCGAAGACACTGGCCGCGAAGGGCGGCGGGCCGCCGCCATTGAGCAGGACGATGTCGATCCGTTGATGCTCGTCCTCGACGGCACGGATCAGCCCGGAGACGCTGTCGTTGTCGGAGAGGTCGGCGCTGAAGGTCGAGCAGACGGGGCCGGCGGCCTCGATCGCGCGCCGCGCCACATCCAGGGTCTTCTCCCCTCGTCCGACCAGGATGACTTCGGCGCCTTTCGCCGCGAGCGCTTCGGCAACGCCGAAACCGAGGCCCTTGCCTCCGCCGAGAACGAGCGCCCTCCGTCCCACAAGATTTGTACTTATCAAGCCAAGCCTCCTCCTGGTTCGACTGCGCAACCTCGGGTCAGGCCTAAGGGCATGCTTTGGGCGTGCATCAGCGGACATGCACGATAGCGTCGGCTTCGACCGGAACATTGGCCGGCAAGCCGGCCATGCCGAGCGAGCAGCGGGCGTGCTCGCCACGCTCGCCGAAAACATGGAGTAGAAATTCGGATGCTCCGTTGCCGACCTCCGAATAGGCCGAAAAGCCGGCCGCCGCATTCACATAGACGGTCAGCTTGGCGAATTTCAGGACGCGGTCGAGATTGCCGTCCAGTTCCTTGTCCAGCCAATAGATGATGTTGGCCGCGCAGAGCCGGGCGGCGTTCTGCGCAGCAGCCAGATCGATCTCTCTGCCGACCTGGCCGATCGCGGCGATCTCCTGCCCGATCTCGGGGATCTGACCGGAGACATAGACGATGTCGGCGACCCGAACCGTCGGCGAGAACGGCAAAGCAGGCCGCTCGAGCGAGGGCCAGGCGACACCGAACTCCTCAAATCTTCTTCTGTAGGACAAGGCGGCTGCTCCTGTTTTCATTCGTGCGAGCGGACCTTGAATTCAGATCGGACTTTCGGATAGCCTGATAGTGCTGACACAGCTATCAGGAATTCTTATGACCGGAGATATCGACGTCAGGCTGCTGCGCGCCTTCGTCACCGTGGCCGATACGGGAACGGTAAGCCGGGCGGCCGATCGGCTTGCCCGCACCCAGGCGGCGGTGAGTATGCAGCTTCAGCGCCTCGAGGGTGAAGTCGGCGCCGAGCTGCTGCGCCGTTCGCCGCGCGGCGTGACGCTGACCGAGGCGGGCGAGATCCTGCTCGCCTTCGCCCGCAAAGCCATCGCGATCGGCGACGATGCCAGGCGCGAGATTGAAGGCCGCAGGCTGGTCGGCCGTGTCCGGCTGGGCATCGTCGAGGATTTGGCGGTGACACGGCTGCCGTTGATCATCGCCGAATTCCGCCGCCGGCATCCTTCCGTGGAGATCGAGCTGACGTCGGCCAGCAGCAGCGATCTCAGCAAGTCGCTGGGCGAAGGAAGATGCGACATCGTCATGGCCGATCCGGCGCGCTTCACAATGGCGCCGCGAGGCCATCTGTCACGACAGCTGGTCTGGGCGGCAAGCCGCATGATCGAGATCGATGACGAGGTCGAGCTTCCGCTGATCATCTTCGAAGGCGCCTGCTCCTGGCAGGACAGGATGCTGGCTTCGCTCGCCGAGGCCGGAATCGGCTGGAAGATCGGCTGCCGCGTGTCGACTTTCGCGACGCTGATCTCGGCGCTGAGGGCCGGGCTTGGCATCGGCCTTCTGCTGCAAGAAGGACTGCCGCCCGACTGCCAAAGCCTCAACGGACGCTTCAACCTGCCGCCGGCGCCGATGGCGGATTTCGGCGTCTATCTTGCGAGGGACCCGTCCCGGCTGGTCGAGGAGTGTGGCGATTTCCTGCGGGCGGGTTTCGAAGTCTAACGAAACGATCCGACGTCATTCACCGCTCCTGGTCGGTCGGGCGGATGACGATCTCGTTGACGTTGACGTGTGGTGGCTGGCACACGGCGCAGAGAATGGCCGCGGCGATGTCCTCGGCGGTCAGCGCCTCCATGGCGGCGAGCCGCTTGTCCAGATCGGCCTTGAACGCCGGATTGGTGATGTGGTCGCCGAGCTCGGTGCGCACCAGGCCGGGCTCGATGACGGTGACGCGAACCTTGTCGGCGTAGACTTCGCGGCGCAGCGATTCGGAAAAGCCGACGACACCGAACTTGGTTGCCGCGTAGCCGCTGGCGCCCGGATTGGCGACACGGCCGGCGACCGACGAGATATTGACGATGTGACCCTTGGCGGCCCTCAGATGCGGCAGCGCCGCTTTGGTGACGCCCATCAGCGCCAGCAGGTTGAGCTCGACCATGCGGCGCCAGTCGTCGAGCATCGCCGCGGCGGCCGGCGACAGAAGCATGACACCGGCATTGTTGACGAGGATGTCGAGACGGCTCCATTCGGCGACAACCTTGTCGACCATGGCGGTGACATCGTCATTGCTGGTGACGTCGGCCTCGATGCGGAGCGCCGTCCCGCCGGCCTTTTCGATACGCGCGGCCAGCGCTTCGAGACGATCGGCGCGGCGTGCGGCAATCGCAACCTTGGCCCCGGCGGCGGCCAGCGCCACAGCCGTTGCCTCGCCGATGCCCGAGGAGGCGCCGGTGACAAGCGCGACCTTGCCGGCCAGTGCGGAAGAAACAGATGTCATTGTGAAGTCTCCAAGGCCCCAGCCCGATCTTCAGATAGGCCGCGGGCCGTGAAGTGGAAGACCAGCTCACCGGTTGCTCGGCTCTATTCGTCTGGGCCGGGCTCCGGCCAAGGCTCTGTCGCCGCCTCGGCATACCAGTGGCGCATCGCAGGCATCGAAAGCACGGCGTCGACATAGGCGCGGGTATCGGTTGCCAGCGTGCCGCCATAGGTGTCGAAGCGGGTGACGACCGGCGCATACATGGCGTCGGCCGCGGTGAAATGGCCAAACAGGAACGGGCCGCCTTTGCCGTATTTTTCGCGGCATTCGCGCCATAGCCCTTCGATGCGCGCCCGTTGTGCCTCACCTTCGGCGTCGAGCGGCTTGTGGCCTTTTGGCCGGCGCAAATTCATCGGCCAGCCATAGCGGACCTCGCGAAAGCCGGAATGCATCTCTGTCGCCGCCGAGCGGGCCAGCGCACGGGCGCCGATGTCGGCCGGCCAGAGCTTTTTCCCGGGAAACAGCTCGGCGAGATATTCAAGGATGGCAAGGGTTTCCCAGACGATCCGGACCTCGCCATTCGGCAGCCGATGGTTCAGCACCGGCACCTGGCCGGTCGGCGATATCCTGGCCAGATTGGCCGCGGTCTCGGGCGTGCGCAGGCGCACAAGACCTTCCTCGAACGGGATCTCCAGATGCTTCATCGCCAGCCACGGCCGCAGTGACCACGACGAAAAACACTTGTTGCCGATGAAGAGCGTGAATTCAGCCATTGTCCCTCCGGCCCTGTCTGTTCGGGCGTTCTGGTGCACCCTATCCTGTCGGCTTCGCGGCCGGAAGCTATCCCAATCGACGGGCAGAACCCGGAACCTAAGCGATCCGCGACCGTTTCTCCAGGCGAACGGTCCAGGAGATGCGAGATGGTGAACAAGGATCAGGTTGCCGGCGTTGCCAAGCAAGCCAAGGGCTCGGTCAAGCAGACCGCCGGCAAGGCCACCGGCAACAGGCGCACCGAGGCCGAAGGCGACGTCGACAAGGCCACCGGCAAGATGCAGAAGGCTTACGGCGACGTGAAGGACAAGGTGAAGAAGGCGCTTTGACGCCGGCCCTTCGTGAACCAGGAAGAGGCGGCTCGGCCGCCTTTTTTGGCCCTCTCCTGCCCGTCAGAAAGTCAGGCTTTTGCTGTATGCATTGGTGAAGGTGACCTCGCCATGATCTCCGGCGGCTTCGCCCAGCACCACATCCATGCTGTTTCCCGTCACCCGCGCCAACGCAAAGCCGCCCATGAAGGCGGCCTTCGGCTTGAACAAGTCGACCCCGTCACGGTGGTAGATCATCGGCGTCGCGTGCTGGTGGCCATGGAAGATGCCGACGACGTTGTAACCCTTCAGCACAGCCAGCAGCGCCTGCCTGTCGGCTTCGCTCCACCAGTGGGGCGGACCCTTGCCGCCGTCGTCGAAGGTTTCCTCGGCGGCGTCCCATCTTTCGATCGAAAAAGTATCCCAGCCATAATGCTGGAACAGGATGACCGGGCGGCCGTCGCCGGCATAGGTTGCCAGGTCCTGCTTCAGCCATGGCAGGCTGCTGGTGGCGCCATGGCCGGTATCGCCGGCGAAACGGTGCGTCTGGACAAGATGCAGGCCGCCCCAATCCCATGAATAGCAATCGGTCCCGACATCGTAGTCGGTCGCCGGCGCAGGCGGCTTGAAGAACACGCCGGGGCGGTGGTTGACCTCGACGTAGTCGCGCATTTCGCGGCGGTACCAGTCGACATGCGAGCGCGGGCCGTTCTGGTCGAGGTCGTGGTTGCCGAGGCCGACATAGACCGGCATGTGCACGCGGTCGGGGCCGACGCCTTGCTGGTAGCGCTGGCTGAACTGAAGCAGTTGCGTGCCCTCGCTGGGCTGGGTGATCTGGCCGCCGCCATCATCGGTGATGTCGCCGCCAACGACCAGGCCGAGCGGCGTGCCGATGTTGCCCGTCGAGCGCAGGCCGGTGGCAACGCCATCGATTTCAGCCGGCCATTGCCTGTCGCCGACGCCGTTGAGTGCGGCGACGTTGCGCAGCAAGGCAGCGTCGGTCTTGCCCTCCTGCTCGCAATGCGGGCTCAATCCGTTCGCCGTGCGGCAGGCATGGACATCGGCGATAAACAAGAAGGTGGCGTCGATCGGCGGGATGCGCTGGCCGGTCTGGCCGAAGGCCGGGTGCGAAACGGCGCCGGCCGCGGCAAGGCCCGCTGCCTGCATCAGGAACCTGCGCCGGGAAACCGGCCGGGCGGGAATGCGATGCATCATGCGCTAAAATTCAGCACGACGGGGACCGGCAGTCCAGTTGCTCGTAAAGTATGTCGACACGTTCTCCCAGGTCTGGCATTGCTTTCGGCATTCAACTTGCGCGGGCAAAGGAGGACGCCATGAAAGCTACATCCATCGGCATGACAATGGCGATTCTGGCGGTGACGAGCGCAGCGCATGGCGCCGGGTGCATCGACGCCAAATCGGCCAAGGCCGGCTTCATTCTCGAAAGGCCCGGCATCCACAGCGAATTTCGCCCGGCGGCGGGCGGAATGGTGGCGGTTGCCAACAAATACCAGTCGCAATCGCCGCAGTCGCAGTACCTGTTCGGCGGGCTGATCGAGGTGTTTCGCGACAGCAGCACGGGGCAGCTGGCGATGATCCCGTTTTCCGATCTCAGGAAGGTGTTCCCGCTGAAGGCGGGTGCCAAGAGCAAGATCGTGTTTGCCCGTCTTGCACCGAACAAGCCGCCGAAGGGCACCGAGACGCTGGAGATCAACGTCAAGGGCAAGGAGACGTTCAGCCTGGGTGACTGCAAATACTCCGTACTCGCGGTCAAGCAGACGATCAGGAGCGAGGCCGGCGAGACGCGGGACGAGTTCACCGCGCTTTACGCACCCGACCTGCAGGCAGTTGTGGCCAGGCGCTATGACGAGGGCACTAGCGCCGAAAGCGTGGTCGGCTACGAGCTGATCAAGCCGCTGCCGAATTAAGAGCTCGGCCTCCCGCCTCGGTCGCGATATCAGCGACTGCGGCCTCTGTCCTGCCAGCGTTAAAGCGCTCTGTGCAGTATCCTGCGACGTCGCCTCGTGACTCCCTGTTCCAATGCCATCAGGCAATCGCGCAGCACGCTTGCGTCCTGCGCGGTCTTGGCCATCGACATGGCGCCGGAATAGCTGGCGACAGCCAACGCTGCGAAGCGCTGCGGATCGATGCCCTGTTCCCGGCCCGCCTGCTGGTCGGCCCTGATCTTGTCGGCGATCGCCTGACGCCAGGTAGAAAAAATGCTGGCAAGGGCAATGCGGAAATCCGGATCGGCAAGCGACAGTTCATGCGCCAGGTTGTTGAGCGGGCAGCCGCGCACGAAACCCTGCTGCTCCAGCTCCGCCGCGACGGCCGCGAACACGGAGCGCACGCCCTCGCGCGCTGAGGGAGCCATCCGCACCGGCGCGATCCATGTCTCTTCTACGGCGGCGGCGACCCGCTCCTCGATCACTGCGAGCGCCAGCGCCTTCTTGGTCGCGAAATGGTGGTGCAGCGCGCCGCCGGTGACGCCCGCCGTCGCCATCAGGTCGCCCATGCTGGACGCATGATAGCCGCGTGCCTGAAACGCCTCCTCGGCGACATCGAGCACCTTTTTGCGCATGCCTTCGGGGTCGTTGGTGCGTTTTTGAGCCCGCGACCTTGGGCGAGCGGATATCTCTGCTGACATCTTCACACGATAGCAGATTGACAAAACAGGACAACCGGTCTGTTTTGTAAAACAGGATGACTGACCTGTTTTGGAGATCGAGCGATGAACCTGCCTTATGCCGCGCCTAAATCCGATCTGCTCGCCTCGCCCGTCGTCGAACTCAGGCAATACACGTTGAAACCCGGCCGGCGCGAGACGCTGATCGGCATCTTCGACAATCACCTGATCGAGGGCCAGGAAAGCGCGGGGATGACCATCATCGGCCAGTTCCGCGATCTCGACCGGCCGGATATGTTCGTCTGGCTGCGCGGCTTCGACGGTATGGAAGCGCGGAAAAACGCTCTGACCGCCTTCTACGACGGGCCGGTCTGGGCTGCGTGGCGCGACGCCGCCAACGCCACGATGATCTCATCCGACGACGTGCTGCTGCTGAAGCCGGCCTGGCCGGGCGCGACCCTAGACCTCTCGGGATCGAAACGATTACCCCCGGCGGACCTCGAAAAACCGAGCGCAAGCAGCGATTTGCAGGCAATTGTTGTCATCAGGATTCATCATTTGCAACCGGGCCTGGAAGCCCGTTTCGCCAATGACTTCCAGACCGCGTTCCTTCTGGTGCTCGCCGCATTTGGCGCGTCGCCGCTCGCCGCCTTCGTTACCGAGCATGCCGAAAACAGCTTTCCGCGGTTGCCGGTGCGGGCCGGCGAAAACGTCTTCATCAGCATCACCGGTTTCGCGAGCGCCGATGCACATGCCCGCCGCGAGGCAGCCTTGGCTGCCTTCCCGAGATGGCAGGAATTGGAGCAGGCCGCGCAGTGGGAATTCGCCAGGCCCGTGGAGGTTCTGCGCCTGGCGCCGACGGCGCGGTCGCTGCTCGGACAGCCAACGCCGGCGTGACCAATGCCGTTGAAAGCCACCTATGTGCACTGAACCCCCCTGTCTGGTTCACACCTGAAAATGCCTGGCATGGATCACCTGGTAACGCGTGGTCCATGCGGTTGCCTGCTCCAGGTCAAGGCAAACGCGCAGCAGCCGGTGATCCTCGTTCTTGCGGCCAATGAGCTGGATGCCAATCGGCAGGCCGTCTTTCGACTGGAAAAGCGGCAGGCTGGCGGCCGGTTGGCCGGTGACGTTGAAGATTTCTGTGAAAGGCGCAAAGCCGTAGGCCCGCCTCGCCCAAGCCTCGTAATCAAAGACAGCACCATCGCCATGGATGGCGCCAAGCCGGGGCGTAAGCTCGGCCGTCGTCGGTGTCATGATCAGGTCGAACCCATCGAACGCCATCGCCATCGCCAGCGAAGCGCTGTGCACATGGTCCTGCGCCCTGAAATAATCGGCGGCCGAGGATCGCCGAAAACAGTCGAGCGCGTGACGAGTCAGGCTTTCGATTTCGCCGGCCCCCGGCATCCGCCCGATCTCGTCGGCGCGATCGTCAACCAGCCGCGCGACCTCCGACATCCAGAAGATGCTCCAGTCCGCTTCGGCGCTGGCTTCCCGCGGGAAACGCGCCTCTGTGACCTCGTGCCCCCTGTCCTCGAGGAGGATCATGGCTTCCTGAAATTTTGCCCCGATCTCGGACGCGACGGGCGTGCCGTCCGGCCGGTGCGCCAGGCACGCGACGCGCAGACGCGCACCGGGCGAAGACAGCCAGTCCAGGTAGGACGGCACCGATTTGGACACGGAGTAAGGCGCTCCTTGTTCTGGACCGGCAGTCATGTCCAGCATGGCGGCGCTGTCGCGAACGGTGCGGGACAGCACGTTCTCGGCGTAGAGCCCGGCGCCGACCTGACCTCGACCAGGCCCGACAGGCGTGAGCCCGCGCGACGGCTTCATGCCGAACACGCCGCAACAGGCAGCCGGCACCCGGATCGATCCGCCGATATCGGAACCGTGGGCGACCGGCACCATGCCGCTCGCCACCGCGGCAGCAGCTCCGCCGCTTGAGCCGCCCGCCGTCAGCGAAGGATCCCAGGGGTTCGAGGTCGGGCCGCGAAAGCTGGGTTCGGTGACGAAGTCGTTGGCAAATTCAGGCGTGTTTGTCTTGCCCAGCAAGATCAGACCGGCGGCCCGCCAGCGCCGGACGATCTCGCTGTCGGGCTTCGGCGCGGCATCCTTGAAGTAGAGCGACGAGTGCGTCGTCGGCCACTCCCGTACATTGACGCCGGTGTCCTTGACCAGAAAAGGAATGCCGGCGAGTGCCGCCTGCCGGTTGCAGCTTGCCGCAACGGAAAGCGCCCGGTCCGCATCGATCAGCGTCACGGCATTGAGGGCGGGATTGACGCTTTCGATCGCTTCGATAGCCGCCTCGACGACCTCGACGGCGGATAATTCGCCCGAGCGAACATGCGCGGCCAGGGCGACGGCATCCAACGCCACGTATTCGGAAAGATTCATGACTGCTCTCAGCCCGGACTACCTGTCGCTTCGGCTGTCGGCTGGGGTCCAGCTTTGGTACCGAGCTTGAAATACCGGCCGATGGCTGCCGCGACCAATGCCGGATCCTCCCAGTGCGGGTTGTGTCCGCATCGCACCGCGCTCACGAACGCGGCGCTAGGGATTTCTTCGAGGAGCCGCCGTTGGTGCGTTTCGTCGAAGAGCAGGTCGTGCGCGCCAGCAATGACAAGCGCCGGCAGGCGCAGCATGCGCGCCTTGTCGGTCAGATCGATGCGCCGAACCTGCTCCAGGATTGCGCGCCAGAGTGCCGCCGGCATGGCTGACGCCTCCTCCGCAGTCATGGTCAGGAATTCCGCTGGAACCTCGGCCTCGCAGGCATGCCAATAGTCATAGAACGGATCGGCCGGCGATATCGGGTCTCGAAGCGCCCGCACACCAATGGTCATCGGGTGGTCCTGACCGATCTGCGGCCGTAGCGTTCCGGCCATCAGCACCAGGCCGCCGATCATCTCGGCGTAGCGTGCGGCTGCCTCGATCGCCACCATACTGCCCAGGGAATGCCCGACCAGAACCGGCCGCTCGAGCCGCAATCGCTCGATCAAACTCGCCACATCTTCCGCGAAATCCGCTGGGGCGAAGCCGCGTGTCCCGGCCAGCGAGGCGCCATGCCCGCGCAGGTCTGGAATGACAAGCCGGCGCCCGGCGAGATGCGGCGCCAGCAAGGAGAAGCTGCGGCTCGTGTCGGAGAAGCCGTGCACCAGCACCAGCGCGGGCTCCTGCCCGGCGATTTCGACGCAGGCCGTTTCAGTGCGGCCGGCACCGACCCTGCGCTTGCGGCCGTTCCAGCCCGCCTGATCGGCCGATATCACAGGCCGAGCTGCTGCTTGACTGCGTCGAGCGCGGGCTTGCCATCGAATGTGGTGACACCGGCAAGCCAGGCGCCGAGCCTATCCGGATTCTCCTTGAGGGCCTTCAGGCCGGCTTCCTCCGGCTTCATGCCGTCGTTGATGAGATAGCCCATGCCGAGATTTTCGAAATCGATATCGAAGGCGAGGTTCTTCAGCAACTGCCCGACATTCGGGCATTGCTGCAGATAGCCCTTGCGCACCTGCGTCGTCACCGTCGCGGCGCCGAAGTTCGGGCCGTAGAACTTGTCGCCGCCGCTCAGATATTTGAAGTCGTACATCGTGTTCATTGGATGCGGCGCCCAGCCCTGGAAGACGATGAAGCGCTTTTCCTTGATCTCGTAGCCGACCTCGGAAAGCATGCCGGCTTCACTCGATTCGACGACCTGCCAGCCATCGAGGCCGAGCGACTTATCGGCGATGGCGTCCATCATCAGCTGGTTCGAGCCCGGCTCGATGCCGTACATCTTCCTGCCGAATTTGTCGGCGAACTTTTGCAGGTCGGCAAAATCCTTGACGCCGGCCTCCCACACGTAACTCGGCACGGCAAAGGTGTATTTGGCGCCGACGAGATTGACGCGCACATCGTCTACCGAGCCGTCCTTCTTATAGGGCTCGTAGTAGGTGATCATCGCCGGATCCCAATAGCCAAGGAACACGTCCAAATCATTGTTCTTCAAGGATTCATAGATGACGTTGATGCCCAGAAGCGAGCTTGCCGGCTTGTAGCCGAGCGCATCGAGCAAGACGCTGGTGACGCCGGTGGTGAAGGCAAGGTCGTTCCATCCAGGCTCGGCCATGCGCACGACCTCGCATTGCTCAGGTTCAGCCGCAAAGGCCGGCCGGATCGCCAGCAGGACGCAGAGCGAGGCGCCCATTCCAAGGCTACGAAGCATTTCGGTTCTCCTCATTTCACCAACAGTGTTGACCGCCTGGTTTTTATATTGTCCCACTGGTCAATTCTTGATCTCGACGGACGAAAATGTCAACGTCGGTTTTCGATGCATGGATCCGGCCCGTGAAACTCAAGCGTCTCAGCGACATACGCCGCAAGGAGCTGCGGCAAGCCGCCTTTGCCGTGCTTCAGCGCGAAGGCATAGCTGGCGCCACCATAGAAAAAGTGGCGGCACAGGCCGGCGCGTCGAAAGGCATCGTGCTGCACTATTTCAACAGCAAGCGGGAGCTGTTCGAGCATGCCATGCGCGAATCGAACCTGGTGCTGCGGCATGCGGTGGTCGAGCGGCTGAGACAGGCGCGCACGCCAATGCAACGGATAGAGGCCATCATCGAAGGCAATTTCGAGCCGCATCTCTTCCAGCCGTCCCTCTGCCACGCCTGGCTTTCACTTTGCGCGGAGGTTCCGCGCGACGAAAAGCTTGCCCGCATCCAGAAGGTGATCCATGCGCGCATGCGCTCCAACCTGCTGTCCGGCCTGCGCGGTCTGGCGCCGGCACGCGATGCTGACGAGATCGCTTTCGGCGTCACCGCCCTGATCGACGGGCTGTGGTTGCGGCTTGGCCTGCAACCCGGCAGCGTCACGCGAGAACAGGCCATTCATCAGGTGAAGGATTTCGTCGCTACGCGGCTGGCTGTTCGGCGCGGTGCAGCCGCTGCCGAATAGACAGGCGCATCAGCCGAAAGTTCATATTGAAGGATAAGCCGGCGGCTTGACCACAATCGGCAACGGCGCTGCTCTCCTTTACCAGACAAGACGGCAATACGCGGGAGTGTTGGATGAGACTAGGCGGCAAACGGGCACTGGTCACCGGCGGCTCGGACGGGATCGGGCTGGCAATCGCCGAGGCTTTCTTGCGCGAAGGCGCGGACGTGCTGATCGTCGGCCGCGACGGCAAAAAACTCGACGCCGCCCGCAAGCAGCTCGGGGATAATGTCGACACGCTGTCGGCCGATTTGTCGGCCATTGCCGGCATCGATGCCGTGGTCGAGCATGCCAGGCGCGGCCCACCTGTCGATATCCTCGTCAATAATGCCGGCGTAGCGTTCCTTGTGCCGTTCGAGACCGTCAGCGAGGACCAGTTCCAGGAGTCATTCGCGCTCAACGTCACGGCGGTATTCTTTCTCACCCAACGGCTGTTGCCGCATCTCGCGCCGGGTGCGGCTTCGGTGATCAACATCTCGTCCTATTTCGCGCACAAGATGATCCCGAAGCGGCCGTCCAGCCTCTATTCGCTGTCGAAGGGCGCGCTCAATTCGCTGACCAAGTCGCTCGCCTTCGAGCTCGGGCCGCGCGGCATAAGGGTCAACGCGATCGCGCCCGGCACGGTCGACACAGCGATGCGGCGCAGGTCGATCGAAAACCTGCCTGAGGCCGCGCAAGCCGAGCTCAAGGCCTATGTCGAGCGCAGCTATCCGCTCGGCCGCATCGGGCCGGACCAGCGACCTTGCCGGCATCGCGGTCTATCTCGCCAGCGACGAAGCGGCATGGACCAGCGGCGGAATCTTCGCCGTGGATGGAGGATACACGGCGGGGTAAGGTTGCGATCTCCCCCCCTCGAGGGGGAGATGGCCGGCAGGCCAGAGGGGTCGTCTCGCGTGGAACACCAGCCTGTTCCGTCCGCTATGGGAGTTGCGTCAAGACCTGACCGCCCCCTTCTGTCGCCTTCGGCGACATCTCCCCCTCAAGTGGGGAGATTGCCAGCACCTTCAACCGATTTGCATTCCCGTCACCCGCAATCTCCGCTTGAAGGCATTTGTGCAACGCGATACGCCGTTTGCAAATTGCAAACCGGAGAGACTTCGTGAGCGCGCCAGAGACCAGAACCGAAACCGACACGTTCGGTCCCATCGAGGTCGCCGCCGACCGCTATTGGGGCGCGCAGGCGCAGCGTTCGCTTGCCAATTTCAAGATCGGCTGGGAGAAACAGCCGGCGTCGATCGTGCGGGCGCTGGGCATCGTCAAGCGGGCGGCAGCGGAGGCCAATATGGAGCTGAAGCGGCTCGATCCGGCGATCGGCAAGGCCATCATCGAGGCCTCGCAGGAGGTCATCGACGGCAAGCTGAACGAGCATTTCCCGCTGGTCGTCTGGCAGACAGGCTCAGGCACCCAGTCCAACATGAACGCCAATGAGGTGATTTCCAACCGGGCGATCGAGCTTTTGGGCGGCGTCATGGGATCGAAGAAGCCGGTGCATCCCAACGACCACGTCAACATGAGCCAGTCGTCGAACGACACCTATCCGACGGCCATGCACATCGCCTGCGCCGAGCGCATCACTCACGACCTGCTACCGGCGCTAAGACATTTGCATACGGCACTCGAGGCCAAGACCAGGGCTTTCGCCCACATCGTCAAGATCGGCCGCACCCACACCCAGGACGCGACGCCGCTGACGCTTGGCCAGGAATTCTCCGGCTACGCGGCGCAGGTCGCCTCGTCGGTCAAGCGCATCGAAATGACCCTGCCCGGCCTGCAGGAGCTGGCGCAGGGCGGCACCGCGGTCGGCACCGGCCTCAATGCGCCGGTCGGTTTTGCCGAAAAGGTGGCGGCGCGCATCGCCGCGATCACCGGCATCGATTTCGTCACCGCGCCGAACAAGTTCGAGGCGCTGGCCGCCCATGATTCCATGGTCTTCTCGCACGGCGCCATCAATGCCTGCGCGGCGGCGCTGTTCAAGATCGCCAACGACATCCGCCTGCTCGGCTCCGGCCCGCGTTCGGGCCTCGGCGAATTGTCGCTGCCGGAAAACGAACCGGGCTCCTCGATCATGCCAGGCAAGGTCAATCCGACCCAATGCGAGGCGATGACGCAGGTTTGCGTGCAGGTGTTCGGCAACAATGCGGCGATCAGCTTCGCCGGCAGTCAGGGCCATTTCGAGCTCAACGTATACAATCCGCTGATGGCCTATTGTTTCCTGCAATCGGTACAGCTGCTGGCCGACGCTTCCGTGTCGTTCACCGACAATTGCGTCGTCGGCATCGAGGCCCGCGAAGACAACATCAAGGCAGCACTCGACCGTTCGCTGATGCTGGTGACGGCGCTTGCGCCGACGATCGGCTACGACAACGCCGCCAAGATCGCCAAGGCGGCGCACAAGAACGGCACCACGCTGCGCCAGGAAGCGCTGGCCACCGGGCTGGTCAGCGAAGCCGATTATGAGCGGCTGGTGCGGCCGGAGGACATGACGCATCCAGGCTAGGGCGTTGATATCCTGGATCTCAACACCCATGTTGATCGCGAAAACGTTACCTTGGTGAACAATCCGTAACCAATCTGGCATCTTTGGTGAACAGTCGGCCTGCGCTAACTAGACGGGTATCCAAGCCGTTTGGCCAAATCCTTCTGGAGAGTTACGCATGTCCACCAACACGTCCGCCAATACTTCGTTTGCCGGTTCCGGCACCGCCGCCGGCGCCTCGGGCACGATCCTGCTCGGCCGCATCCTGCTTTCGGTCATCTTCCTGCTTTCGGGTTTCGGCAAGCTGACGGCGATTGCCGGCACCGCCGGCTATTTCGGCAGCCTTGGCCTGCCGCTGCCGATGGTGACCGCCATTGTCGTCGGCCTTATCGAACTGCTTGGCGGCCTGGCCATCCTCGTCGGCTTCCAGACCCGGATCGTCGGCTGGGTAATGGCGATTTTCACCGTCGCCACCGCGCTGGTCGCCCACACCGGCTGGGCCGATCAGATGCAGATGATCAATTTCATGAAGAACCTCGGCATTGCCGGCGGCTTCCTCGTGCTCGCCTCCTCGGGCCCAGGCGCGTATTCGATCGACGCCAAGCGCGGCTGAAGCAGTCCAGCATTTCCTGAACAAAAGGGGCGCGGAATTTTCCGCGCCCCTTTTTCGTTGTCGTTTGTGCCTGTCGGTCCGCTGACCGGAATTCTGCTAGGATCGGGCTCTTGGCCACCCGGCCGACAACGGAGGTTACCATGCCCCGCAATGCGCTGCTTTTGCTTTCCCGACTGCTGTTCGCCGCACTGTTCGTGCCGTCCGGCTTCCACGCGCTGACCGACATTGCCGGCACGACCGGCTATTTCGCCGGCCTTGGCCTGCCGCTGCCGACGCTGGCTGCCTGGGGCACCGGGCTGTTCGAACTGATCGCCGGGCTGCTCATCCTCGTCGGCTTCAAGACGCCGATCGTGGCGCTGCTGCTCGCCGCCTTTTGCGTCGCGACAGCGTTCATCGGCCACTATGGCCAGGGCGGCGGCGATCCGACGCTGACCTTCATGCATTCGCAGATGCTGATGAAGGACATCGCGATATCAGGCGGTTTTCTGGCGCTGGCGATGGCTGGCGCGGGTGCATGGTCGGCCGACGGCCGGATGGCTGCAGGGACTGGCTAAGCTGCCGCCCGGCTCGGCTCATTTGCTGTCGAGAAAGACGAACTCCGCAAGCCTGGTTATGTTTATGGGCTGAGAGAGGAAGCCCCCATGCCCCATTCGGCCGACGCTGATGGTCAGGCAAACCTGTCTGCTTTGTACCGCGATCGGCAACCATTCATATCCATATTGATCTGCCCCCTTGGGGGAGTAGCTCCGAAGATTGCTGTCAATCGCGACATACAGGTAGTTGCGCAGTTGGATCAGGCTTGCCCTCTTAACGTATGGCAACAGGTCGATTCGGCCCGCGACAGGCTCAAGAAAGTTGCCGAGGGGCTGATGAACGGACACGGTTCGATCGACAGCGCCAGGACAGAGATTAACGTCCGCATAAAACGTGTTCATCGAAATCGATCTTTGAAATTTGATCATTTCGTCGCTTATTCTAAATACAAAATAGTTTATCTTTTGCCCGCTTTTAGGTTTTAGAAAACCTGTGAGCAAATTGAACAGTGTTTTTCCGTCTGCGGCTTTTGGATAACTCTTGTCAAACTCAAACGCGCCTTTTGCAGCAACGGAAACCTTGGAAACCGTCTGAGCTCTGGCCGCGTCGAAAATCAACAATGGCAGGATGGAAAGCAGCAGCAGGATTTGACTGGATTTCACGATCTTCTCCCAAGCGTGGAGCTCGCAGCGAATTGCCACATGCAATTGGCGTCGTGCCTGAAACTACTTCACTGAAACGCTAGGCCCGCCCTCGACCGCCAGCACCAGCCGACGGTTGGTGACCCTTGCCAGTTGTGCCAGCCGGCCGGCGGGCCGCTCGCCGTAAAGATCGGCCAGCGCTGCCGGCAGCACCAGCGCCAGCACGCCATTGCCGCGGTTTTCCCATTTCAGTCGCGACATGACGCCGGGCATTGCCGCCGTCAGGAGATAGACGACGCGCAGCAGCGCCGCCAGCACGCGGGCCCGTTCGAGATAGCGCGGTGTCGCCAGTCCGCGGATTTCCGGAGCGGCTTCATTGAACACGCCCTCGTGGCGAAACAGGCTGACAAGCGCCAGGAAGGCGCGGCCGGGATGATCGACGCCGATGAAGGAGGCGTGGGCGATGATGTTGAGCGATTGCTTGCCGCGATATTCGGGATGGGCACGCCAGCCGATATCGGCGAGCAGGCAGGCGGCGTGGCGGTAGCGCGCCTCATCCCTGGTCTCGTCGATGCCGAAGGCGGCGAACGCCTTGCCGGTCCACTCGACAAGCTCATGCGCGTGGTCGACCGAGCGCGAGCGCAGGCGGGCAAGCTCTTCCGCCGCCGAGATCAGCGGATCGGCTTTCTGCTCGGCCTTGTCGAGCAGCGAATAGAGAAAGCCCTCGCGCACGCCCAGCGCCGACACGATGATCTTCGACGGCTGCATCGCCGCCATGATCTCCTGCAGCACGATGGCGCCATAGGGCAGCAGCGACCGGCGGTTCTTGGAGATGCCCTCGATGCCTTTGATCTTGTCGATCTCGGCCTTAGCAACCTGCCGGAGGAAGTTCGCGGCGCTTTCGATGCCGATCTCGTAATGGTGCATGACGCCTAGCGGGTAGTTGGTCATTTCCATGTGTAGCCGGGCGAGATTTCGCCAGGTGCCGCCGACCGTGTAGAACGCCCTGCCCTGCCCGCCCTTCAGCAATTTCGCCCGCGCCAGTTGCTCGCGCGTGATCCTTGCCGCCTGGGTCAGGGAGTTCTTCGCCATGTCCTGCAGGCGCAAGCCGCCCAATGGCAGCGTGATGCCGTCACCGATCGTCTCACCGTCGATGTCGATCAGTTCGAGGCTGCCGCCGCCAAGGTCGCCGGCGATGCCGTTGGCCGGGTGGAAACCGGAGATGACGCCGAGCGCCGAATAATGGGCTTCCTCGCGGCCGCTCAGCACCTGGATCTCGGTCTTGAGCACATCCTCGGCGCGGTGGATGAAGTCGGGGCCGTTGACCGCCTCGCGAGCGGCGGCGGTCGCCAGCACATACATGCGCTCGGCGCCGGCCTGGTCGGAGAGCGCGCGGAAGCGGCGAAACTCTTCCATCGAGCGCGTCACCGCCTCGGGATCGAGCTTTCCGGTCGAAACGATGCCGCGGCCGAGGCCGGCCAGCATCTTTTCGTTGAACAGCAAGGTCGGCGAACGCGCCAGCCCCTCATAGATGACAAGACGGATCGAGTTCGATCCGATATCGATGATGGACAGCGGTCGGCGGTCCTGAAGCCGGCCCTGGGACGCTGAAATCATCAGCCCGTCGCTGCGTTCTGTTTCTTGCGGCGCTTGAACTGCGCGATGCGCTTGGGCGCATGCGACTTCAACGCATCGCCCCGTCCGGACAGGCTCGGATTGGTCATGAAATATTCCTGCGCGTTGAACGGTTCCTCGCCCTCCTCCAGCACAACGCGCCGGGAGGTTCCGTCAGCCAATACGTCGAAACTTTGCTGGTTGTCCATGATGTTGCCGAGCATGATCTGGCCGAGCACCTGCTCATGCACAGTTGGATTGGTGATCGGCACCATGGTCTCGACGCGGCGGTCGAGATTGCGCGGCATCAGATCGGCCGAGGAGATATAGACGATCGCCCCGTCCGAGGGCAGGCCGTGGCCGTTGCCGAAGCAATAGATGCGGCTGTGCTCGAGGAAACGGCCGACGATCGACTTCACCCTAATGTTCTCCGATAGGCCGGGCACCTGCGGTCTCAGGCAGCAGATGCCGCGCACGACGAGATCGATCTCGACGCCGGCGCGGCTGGCATCGTAGAGCGCATCGATGACGATCGGGTCGACCAAGGCGTTCATCTTCATCCAGATGCGGGCCGGCCTGCCCTCCAGCGCGTGGCTGATCTCATCCGAAATGTGCTGGAGGATGCGGTCGCGCAGCGTAAACGGCGAGATGGCCAGCCGCATCTGCTCGGCCGGCTCGGCATAGCCGGTGATGAAGTTGAACAGCTGGGCGACATCGCGCGCGATCGTCGGATCGGTGGTGAAGAAGGACAGGTCGGTGTAGATGCGTGCCGTGACCGGGTGGTAGTTGCCGGTGCCCAGATGCACGTAATTGCGCAGCCTGCCATCCTCGCGGCGCACCACCAGCGACATCTTCGCATGGGTCTTCAGTTCGAGAAAGCCGAAGACGACCTGGACGCCGGCGCGCTCGAGGTCGCGGGCCCAGCGGATGTTGGCTTCCTCGTCGAAACGCGCCTTGAGCTCGACTAGCGCGGTCACCGACTTGCCGGCCTCGGCGGCGTCGACCAAAGCGCGTACGATCGGGCTGTCGTTGGAGGTGCGATAGAGCGTCTGCTTGATCGCCACCACTTCCGGATCGGCCATTGCCTGGCGCAGGAACTGCACCACGACGTCGAAGGATTCGTAGGGGTGGTGGACGATGATGTCCTTCTCGCGGATCGCGGCAAAACAATCGCCGCCATGCTCGCGGATGCGCTCGGGGAAGCGCGGATTGTAGGGCGTGAACTTCAGATCGTCGCGGGCGACGGCGACGATCTCCGAGATCTGGCTGAGCGCCAGCGGACCGGTGAGCACGCTGATCCGGCTTGCCGAAACGCCAAGCTCGCCGGCGACGAAGTCGCGCAATTCGGGCGGCATCAGCCGGTCGAACTCGATCCGGATGACCGAGCCGCGGCGTCGCCGCTTCAGCGCCGTCTCGAACAGCCGCACCAGATCCTCTGATTCTTCCTCGACCTCGATATCGCTGTCGCGGATGATGCGGAATGTGCCGGAGCCCTTGACCTCATAGCCGGGGAACAGCTTGCCGATATAGAGACTGACCGCCTCTTCGAGTGGAATGAAGCGGACATGATGCTTGCGATCCGGCAAACGGATGAAGCGCCTCAGCGCCACCGGCAGGCGCAGAAGCGCGCTCATTTCCTCGCCGTTCTTGCGATGGCGCAATTGCAGCGCCATCGAGAAACCGAGATTGGGAATGAACGGAAACGGATGCGCCGGGTCGATCGACAGCGGCGTCAGGACCGGAAATACCTGCTCCTGGAAATGGTCCTCGAGCCAGGTCTTCTCGTCCTTGGTCAGCGCATCGCGGGTGATGCTTTCGATGCCTTGTTTGTCGAGCAGCAGCATCAGCGCCGAAAGGCTGTTCTGCTGGTCCTCCTGCAGGCGCTCGACCTCGCGCAGCAATTGTTCGAGCTGCTGCTCGGGAGTGCGCCCATCCGGGCTCTTCAGCACGATGCCTTCGCGCACCTGGCCGGCAAGACCGGCGACGCGGACCATGAAGAACTCGTCGAGGTTGGCGGCCGATATCGACAGGAAGCGAACACGCTCGAGCAGCGGATGGTTGGCGTTCAGCGACTCTTCGAGCACGCGCCGGTTGAATTGCAGCCAGGAAAACTCGCGATTGACGAAGCGATCGGGATTGCCGCCTTCGGGGCTCGCCGCCTCGACGGTGATGAATTCGTTCTGCACCGGCTTCAGTTCGTTCATGGTTCCCGCTCTTCCCACACCGTTCGACGAGCACAGCCTTAACCGGCTTAACTTATCCTCTGACAGGCTTTTGCGACAGTTTCATTTCATCGATCTTGCAAAGAGACGGGTTATGATCCAGATGCAATCGACGAGATCAGGAGACGACGATGGCAGGCGGTTCCATTCCCCATTTCCAGAACGATGCGGGCTACCCGGCAATCGACATCGGCGTCAAGGAATTCATGTGCACCGGCGCCAATCCGCCTTTCGACCATCCGCATGTATTTCTCGACATGGGCGACGACAATGAAAAGGTCTGCCCCTATTGCTCGACGCTCTATCGCTATTCGCCGAAACTGAAGGCATTGGAAACGCAGCCGCCGGGCTGCCTCTATATCGACCAGGCCGCCTGATTCTTCCGCGACAAGCCTGATGCAGGAAACGCAGTCCCGGCAGGTGGTCATCGCCGGGGCGGGCGTCGCCGGGCTGACCGCGGCACTGGCCTTCGCCGAGCGCGGCTATCGGGTAAAACTGTTCGAACAGGCGCAGCACCTCGAGGCTGCCGGCGCCGGTATCCAGCTTTCGCCCAACGCGACGCGCATCCTACGGCAGCTCGGCGTACTCGATCGGCTGCTGGCGACGGCGGTGCGGCCGGAGGCAGTCGTGCTCAAGGATGCCGCCACGCTGCGCAAGCTGGCGCGCGTACCGCTTGGCCAGGCGGCCGACACGCGCTGGGGAGCGCCCTATCTCGTTGCCCACCGCGCGGATCTGCAGTCAGCGCTGATGCAGCGGATAGCCGAGCGGCCCAAGGTCGAGCTTGTCACCGGTGCCCGCGTCTGCGGCGTCGCAACCAGACCGAATGGCATCACCGCAACAGTCGAGATTGCCGGCACGACCATCGGAACCGAAGCATCGTTGCTGGTCGGCGCCGATGGGGTCTGGTCGTCGGTGCGAGAAAAACTGGCCCGCAAGGCGGCCGAATTCGGCAGAAGCCGATTCTCGGGCGAGCTTGCCTGGCGCGCCACGGTGGCCGCGGACACCCTCGCCGGACAAGCCTTCAGGGCGATCGGTGCGCCCGATTGCGTTACCGCATTCCTCTATCCCGGCTTTCATATGGTCGCCTATCCGGTCAGCCGTGGCACTGCCTTCAACCTCGCTGCCTTCACCAAGGGCGAGCGCATCGCCGAAGGCTGGTCGGGGTATGCCGACCCCGCCAGCCTCGCCAGCGCCATGCGCGGTACCGCGCCGGCGCTGGTTCGCCTGGCGACCGAGGCGGCGCCGTGGACGGCATGGCCGATCCACATTGTCGAGCAGCGGCGGTGGACGACGCCGCAAGGCATCGCGCTGATCGGCGATGCGGCGCACGCGATGACGCCGTTTGCCGCACAGGGCGCGGCGATGGCGATCGAGGACGCGGCGACGCTTGCCGGCTTCATTGCGGCCTCCACAGCCGATCTTGAGGGGGCGCTTGCCGCCTGGGAACAGGCGCGGCGGCCGCGCGTCGCCCAGGTCGCCCGCCGTGGCGCCATCAACCGCCTCGCCTGGCATGCGGCCGGGCCGGTGGCGATGGCCCGCAACCTGGTCCTGGCGATGCGCTCACCCGAAAAGCTCGCCGCCGATCTCGACTGGCTCTACGGCTGGCGGGCGTAGGACGTTCGGCGGTCCTAAGTCGCCCGGTCAATTGTAAAGCCGCATCGACAGGCCGAGCGATGCCGGCAGCGGGTTCCACCAGCCGGTGCGCAGCCCGGCGGTGCGCAGCGCCGCCGCCGCCCAGGTGTTGCAGCCGACCAGCGCGTTGAAACGGCCATTGCCTTCGAAGAAACGATCGAAACGGGAATACGCCGCATTCTCGATCGGCATGGCCCCGTTCGGTCCCTGCCGGAAGCTTCCCGCAATGTAATCGAGCAGCGCCGTAAACCGCTCCTCGCCGATGTCGAAGCCGGCGACGTCGGGATGCGGCTCGGCGATTTCGCCTGAAATGTCGACATGCATCACCGAGGCATCGACGGTCAGCGCCTTCATCACCGGCACTGCCTTCAGTTCCGACCAGGTCGGCGTCTCGAGATAGAAGGCGCGGCCGCCCCAGCCGAAGACGATGTAGCGGACCTCCGCCATGTCGGCGGGAATGCCGGCATCGACCAGGAAATGGAAGCGCCGGCGCACATCGTCGTCGACCGGGATGGCGATGTCGGTGTGGATCGGATTTTTCAGCACCAGGATGCGGTGGCTTGAGCCGATCGGATCGGCAACTGCCGCCGGCCAGAGCGGGCGCGGCAGCAGTGTGCCCAATGCCACCGCAAGGACTGCTGCAACGACCAGCAGGCCAAGAAAACGGGCAAGCTTCTTCATGGGAAAGGCATAGAACAAGCAATGCTCAAGGTGAAGCCCCTCCGAAAGTTGCACCGCTGACTTAGAGCTTGACGCGTATCCTCCCCGGGAGGATACGCTGAGGCATGTCAGATCACCTCCACGCCTCGCATCCTTCCATCATAAAGCGCCTGAAGCGCGCGCAAGGCCACCTTGCGGCGGTGCTGGCGATGATCGAGGCGCATCGCCCTTGCGTTGACCTGGCGCAGCAGCTTCATGCCGTCGAAAGGGCCATCAGCAGCGCCAAGCGCGAGCTGATCAACGATCACATCGAGCATTGCCTGACCGACAGCGTCGAAACCGGCGGCAACTCGCTGGCGGAACTCAAGCAGCTGGCGAAGTATCTATGAATGCCATCGTAGCCCGCATTCTGGACTGGCTCGGGTTCGCCTCGCACGCCGCACATCATCACGGCGGTCACGGTCCGCACGGTCACAGCCATGGCGTCATCGACGCAACAATTGCCACCACCGACCGGGGCATCTGGGCAATCAAATGGTCGTTCGTGATCCTGGCCATCACCGCTGCATTGCAGATGGTCGTGGTTGCATTGTCGGGGAGCGTGGCATTGCTGGCCGACACGATCCATAACATCGGCGATGCAACCACGGCGATCCCGCTATGGATTGCGTTCGTACTGGCGCGGCGCAAGCCGTCGCGGATCTTCACCTATGGCTTGGGCCGGGTCGAGGATCTGGCCGGCATCATCATCGTGCTCATCATCCTGTTCAGCGCTGTAGTCGCTGCCTACCAAGCCATCGACAGGCTGATCAATCCACAAGTGGTGACACACCTGGGCTGGTTGACTGCGGCGGGCATTGTCGGCTTCCTAGGCAATGAGGCGGTTGCCGTATTCCGTATCCGCGTCGGTCGTGAAATCAACAGCGCGGCACTGATTGCCGACGGCTACCACGCCCGCACAGATGGACTTACCAGCCTTGCCGTGATCATCGGAGCCATCGGCGTCTGGCTCGGCTTTTCCTTGGCCGATCCGATCGTCGGCCTGCTGATCACGATTGCGATCTTCGGTATCGTCTGGCAATCGGCCCGCTCGGTGCTGACCCGCATGCTGGATGGAATCGAACCCGGTGTGATGGACGAAATCCGACATGCCGCCGAGCATGTTCCGGGCGCGCGCATTGTCGATGCCAAGGCGCGCTGGATCGGTCATAGATTGCACGCCGACATCGCAATTGCCGCGGACGAAACCCTGCCGCTGTCGGCGGCCAACAAGATCGCCGCAGCGCTGAAGGACGAACTATCCCAGCATATGCCCGCCCTGGCTGAGGCGAATGTGCGGTTTTCAACGGAACGTGGAGAGAACGGCCATCCTCACGAGCACACGCATGACCACGGCCACATGCACTGACGCTCGCCGATTTTCTGCTAGTCTCGTCCGATGTTCCAGACGCTCGTCGAATTTCAGCGCACGATCTATCTGACGCTCGGCGAACAGATCAAGCTGCTTGCGGCCGGAGGCAATTGGCTGGCGTTCATGGCCTTCCTGCCGATGGGCGTCCTGTTCGGGGCTGCCCATGCGCTGACGCCGGGGCACAGCAAGGCCGTCCTGGCGACTTATCTTGCCGGTTCGGATGCGAAGGTCTCGCGTGGTCTGCTCGTATCTATCACGCTATCGTTCACGCATGTGACGATTGCCGTTCTGATTGCGGCTCTCTCGCTGCCACTGGTCTCAATAGCATTGGGCAGCGTCGGCCGCGCTCCGCTTCTGGAGCATATCAGTCGCGGGCTGCTCGGCCTCATTGGCGTCTGGATGATCTGGCGCGCGTTGAGCCACAGCCATCATCACAGGCACGAGGGCGAGGCTGTCGGCGTCACGGCAGGCCTGATCCCATGCCCGCTGACGCTTTTCGCGATGACTTTCGCAATCTCCAGGGGGGTTCCGGCGGCGGGCGCCCTGTTTGCCGTCACCATGATGGTCGGCGTGGCGCTGACGCTGTCCTGTGTCGCCGTGTTGTCGATCCTGTTTCGGGAACGGCTTGTACAGTTTTTCGCGCGCCAGCCACGCCTGTTCGAAACCATCTCCCGGGCCATCGAGGGCGCCGCCGGTCTCGCCCTTGCCGGCGTCGCTGTCTGGCAGATCACCTCAGCTTGAGAGAAAATTTGGCCCCAGCCACTGCATGGCGTCCGGGCCGGTGCACCGGCTGGAACGAGCCTAGGCGACGCCGGTCATGTCACATCGATCACGACCATCAGCCCGCCGCCGCCCTTTTCCTCGACATTGTTGTTCGTGGTGTGATGCGGGATGTGGCAATGGATCAGCCATTTGCCCGGACGCTGCGCCTTCCAGATTACGTCGTAGCGCTGACCCGGCCCGACGTTGATCGTATCGGCAAGGAAACGACCCGAAGCGGGGACCGTCTCGCCGTCGCGGGCAACGACCTCGAACGGTCCGCCATGGATATGCATCGGATGGATGAAGCCGTTGTTGGTGCCGATGAACCGCACCTTGAGCGTCTCGCCGACCTTCATCGGGATCGTCTCGGTCGAGGGATAGGCCTTGCCGTTGATGGTGAAGAAATTCGGCATGCCGCCATCCATCGGCATCGACGGGTAGGTCAGCCCTTCCCGCACCAGCCATTCCTGAAGCTCGATGACGTAATCATGGTCGGCCGCGACCTCGTCGGCGGGATTGGCGGGATCGATGATCAGCGCACCGTAGAGGCCGAGCGCCTGGGTCCGGTCCGGCTTGGCATGGGGGTGATAGAAATAGGTTCCGTGCTGGGTCGCGGTGAATTCGTATGAATAGGATTGCCCGGGCTCGATCGGCGGCTGCGTGATCTCGGCCGGCCCATCCATCTGGTTCGGCAGGATCAAGCCATGCCAATGCACCGTCGTTTCCTCAGGCAGGCCGTTGGTGACGTTGATCCTGACCCGATCGCCCTGGCGAATGTGAATTCGCGGACCGGGAATCTGGCCGTTATAGGCATAGGCGTCGACCGCAACGGCCGGCAGGATCTGCCAGCGGACCACCGAAGGCCTGAGCTCGAACACCTTGATGCCGTTCTCCATCCGAAACGGCAGTTCCTGGTCGCCCTTTGCCGTCAGGCCATAAGAGGCGGCCACGAGGCGTGGATCGGTAGCGGCCATGTCACGCATCGTGTCGGCCGGCGTGTCGCGATCCATGATCATGCCTTGCGGCATGATCACCCCGCCGACGTCGCGTGCCGACAGCGTCAGGTTCAGCCAGTTCGCCGGCGCGACCATGCCGATGGCGAGCGCCAGCAGGGAGACGGCACCCAGGGCAGCGACCTGCGGCGTCGTGGCATCCGTCTCCATGTGATGGCCGCCGCCTTTGCCTTTGTGGGAAACCATATCGTGGTGCTGCCCGCGATGGCCGCTGGCGTCGGCCTGCTGCATTTGTATCTGCGCATGTTGCCTCGTGGCAGGCTGCTCCCGGACATCGATGCCGGCTGCCTGCGCACGCTGCGTCATCAGCCCATGCTTCAGCCCCCGGGCGACCAGCCAGACATTGGCCGGATAGGCAAGCGCAAAACCGGCGATGACGCCGATCGACATCACGCCCCAGAACAGCAGCTCCGTCGGTTCCATCGCGCGCATGTCGCGGCCCATCATCAGGAAGCTCATGACCGGCGCCATGCCGGCCATCATGAAGTTCATGGAGATGAACTCGGGCAGGAAGCTCTTGCGTACGTTTTCCCAATAGGTGCCGCCCATCATCGATTTCATGAACAGCGACTGGAAGATGAACAGGCCGAAGGCAAAGCCGGCGAGATATTCGACGATCAGGTCGATCCACATCGGCAGGCCGAGCGCCGCCGTGACGGCGGCGGCAAGAATGATGCCGGTGGCATCGCCGGCGACGCAGTGGATGGTGGAGCCGACGCCCTGCTTCCAGAGCGGCCGGGTGAAGAGTTCATGATCGCCCGGCCGGGGCTCCTTGTCGGCGAGCACGTAGAGCAGCAAGCCGAGCGGACCCATATAGAGGGTGACCAGGATGAAGCCCCATTTCATCACCACCGGCTCGGGATTGTTGCGATATTGGTCGAAGCCGACGTAAAGCGTCGAAGCCAGCGCCAGCGCGAACCAGACGACGAGGAAATAATCGATCGGTTGGATGAGCATCAGGATGAACCCGTGACCTGCCGCCGCACGCCCCCACGCGGCTCGTTACACAACTCCCAATGGCAATGAACGCAGCCGGCACGCTTATGATCCGTGCCGGCCTTAGTTACCAGGTTGCAATGTGACCACTCGAACGGCCTGAAGCACGCTTGCTATTTATCGCGCAGCGCACGGTCAGCGCTCGTCGAATACGCGCGAAGCCAGCAAGACACAGAGGCGTGATCCGCCGGTCTTGTCCCGAACCGGCGTACAGGATCAGTGCAGGATCTGCGACAGGAACAGCTTCGTGCGCTCATGGCGCGGGTGGTCGAAGAACTCGGCCGGCGTGTTCTGCTCGACGATCTGGCCTTGGTCCATGAAGATCACCCGGTTGGCGACTTTGCGCGCAAAGCCCATTTCGTGGGTGACGCAGAGCATGGTCATGCCCTCCTCGGCCAGCCCGACCATCGTCTCCAGCACTTCCTTGATCATTTCCGGATCGAGAGCCGAGGTCGGCTCGTCGAACAGCATGATGCGCGGATTCATGCACAGCGAGCGGGCGATCGCCACGCGCTGTTGCTGGCCGCCGGAAAGCTGGCCGGGATATTTGTTGGCCTGTTCCGGGATCTTGACGCGCTTGAGGAAATGCATGGCGATTTCCTCGGCCTGTTTCCGCGGCATCTTGCGAACCCAGATCGGTGCCAGCGTGCAATTCTCCAGAATGGTCAGATGCGGGAACAGGTTGAAGTGCTGGAACACCATGCCGACCTCGCGGCGCACCTCGTCGATCTTCTTCAGATCGTTGGTCAGTTCCTTGCCGTCGACTATGATCTTGCCCTTCTGGTGTTCCTCCAGCCGGTTGATGCAGCGGATCATCGTCGATTTGCCGGAGCCCGACGGGCCGCAGATGACGATGCGCTCGCCGCGCATCACCTTTAGATTGATGTCCTTCAGCACATGGAATTCGCCGTACCATTTGTGCATGGCGATGATGTCGATGGCGACATCGGTGGTGGAAATGTGCATCTTGGCGGCATTGACCTTGATCTCTTCCGCGCTGACGGCGTTTTCTATGGCCATGACAAGGTCCCCTTTTTAGCGTTTGTGGCCGGTGTCGAGACGGCGTTCCGTGTACATTGAATAGCGCGACATGCCGAAGCAGAACAGCCAGAAGATGAAGGCAGCGAACACCAGGCCGGATCTGGCCGTCTGCGGCGTCGCCCAATTTGCGTCGGAGAAGTTCTGCTTGACGATGCCGAGGAGGTCGAACATCGAGATGACGATGACCAGGCTGGTGTCCTTGAACATGCCGATGAAGGTGTTGACGATGCCGGGAATGACCAGCTTCAGCGCCTGCGGCATGACGACCAGGCCCATCTTCTGCCAGTAGCTGAGGCCGAGCGAATCGGCGCCCTCATACTGGCCTTTGGGGATCGCCTGCAGGCCGCCACGCACCACTTCGGCCATGTAGGCGGCGGCAAACAGCGACACGCCGATCAGCGCGCGCAGGAACTTGTCGAAGCTGACGCCGGCCGGCAGGAACAGCGGCAGCATCACGCTGGCAAAGAACAGCACCGTAATCAGCGGGATGCCGCGTACCGTCTCGATGAAGATCACGCACAGCAGCTTGACTATCGGCATGTTCGAGCGCCGGCCAAGCGCCAGCACGATGCCGATCGGCAGCGACACGGCAATGCCGACGAACGACAGGCTGAGCGTCACCAGCAGTCCACCCCAACGCGAAGTCTCGACATGCGGCAGGCCGAACATGCCGCCGACCAGCAGAACGAAGGCGACGACCGGCAGTACAAAAAAGAGAAGAATGGCATTCAGCCCCTTGCGCGGTATGCGCGGAATGAGCAACGGCACCAGCAGTGCCACGAACAGGATGGCCACCACGATCGGCCGCCAACGCTCCTCGATAGGATAGGTGCCGAACATGAACTGGCCGAACTTGGCGTTGACGAATGCCCAGCAAGCACCGGTCCAGCCATCCGGCTGGATGCCGCCTTGCGCCACGGTGGCGCAGACCGAGCGGTCCGGTCCAGTCCACTGGGCGTTGATGAAGGCCCAATTGATGATTTGGGGCAGGATCACAGCGACCAGCGCAATGCCAACGATGGTGAGAATGGTGTCGCCCGTGGTGGCAATCAGGTTCTTGCGGATCCAGGCGGTGAGGCCACGCTCGCTCGACGGCGCCGGTTGGGCCAGCGCCATCTCAGTCCGCACCCAGGACATGTCGTGTTCCTGCATGGCCCTACCTCTCCACCAGCGCCATCCTGGCATTGACGACGTTCATGATCGCCGACGTGATCAGGCTGAGCGCGAGATAGACAGCCATCATGATCACCACGCCTTCAACCGCCTGCCCGGTCTGGTTCAAGACAGTGCCGGCAGTCGCCGTCAGGTCCGGATAGCCGATGGCGATGGCGAGTGAAGAGTTCTTGGTCAAGTTCAGATACTGGCTGGTCAGCGGCGGAATAACGATGCGCATCGCCTGCGGCACGACGACAAGCCTGAGGATCGATCCCGAGCGCAGCCCGAGTGCCGCGGCCGCCTCGGTCTGGCCCGTGCTGACGCCCCTGATGCCGGCGCGCACGATCTCGGCGATGAAGGCGGCCGTATAGCAGGACAACGCCAGATAGAGTGACAGGAACTCCGGTCTGACCTGAAAGCCACCGACCAGGTTGAAAGTCGATTGTTTCGGGAATTCGAAGGTCAGAGGAAAGCCGCTCAGCGCGTAGGCCAGCAGCGGCAGGCCGACGATCAACGCTATGGATGTCCACAGCACCGGGAACGGCTGACCCGTCGCCATCTGCCGCTGCCGCGCCTTGCGGGCGACGAACCAGGCCATGGCAAGGGCGAGGAGCAGGGCGACCAGGATCAGCCAGGAGCCCTCGCCCCAGACAGCGCGCGGAAAATAGAAGCCGCGCTGGTTGAGAAAGGAGCCGAACGGCAAATTAATGCTCTCGCGCGGCGGCGGCAGCACGGCGAGCACGCCGGAATACCAGAAGAAGATGACCAGCAGCGGCGGGATGTTGCGGAAGACCTCGACATAGACCGTGCAGATCTTCCTGATCAGCCAGTTGCGCGAAAGCCGGCCGATGCCGACGATGAAACCGATAATGGTCGCGGTGATGATGCCGACGACGGCAACGATCACGGTGTTGATGAAGCCAACCAGGATGGCTCGGAAATAGGTCGAATCCGACGAATATGCGATCGCGCTTTCGCTGATGTCGAAGCCGGCGCGGCCCCTGAGGAAGCCAAAGCCGGAAGCGATGTGCAAGCGCGTCAGATTGACGATGACGTTGTGGGTAACCCACCAGACCCCCGCTACCAGCAGGACGAGGACCAGCGCTTGAAAGAATATTCCGCGGACACGAGGATCATTGATGAAGGAACCGCGGCTTGGCTCCTCGCGAAGAACTTCCTGCGATGCCATTCGACAGTCCCCTGGAAAGAGAGACCGGAAGGCAGACGATCTGCCTTCCGGATCCATTTTCGATCAGCGGATCGGCGGAGCGTACTGCAGGCCACCCTTGGTCCACAGCGCGTTGATGCCGCGCGCGATCTTCAGCGGGCTGCCCGAGCCGACATTACGCTCGAACATCTCGCCGTAATTGCCGACGGCCTTGACGATGTTGACGACCCAGTCGTTAGAGACGCCGAGATCGGTGCCGATCTTGGTGTCGGCTTCCTGGCCGAGCACGCGCTTGATCTCTGGACTGTCCGAGTTCTTCATCTCGTCGACATTGGCCTTGGTGATGCCGAGTTCCTCGGCGTCGAGCAACGCGAAATAGGTCCACTTGACGATGTGGTACCATTGGTCGTCGCCCTGGCGTACGGCCGGCCCAAGCGGTTCCTTGGAGATGATCTCGGGCAACACGACGTGGTCGGCCGGCGCACCGAGCGTCAGGCGGATGCCATAGAGGCCCGACTGGTCGGTGGTGTATACGTCGCAGCGGCCGGCGTCATAGGCGGCGTTAACCTCTTCCAGCTTTTCGAAGACGACAGGATTGTACTCCATCTTGTTCGACTTGAAATAGTCGGCAAGGTTGAGCTCGGTCGTGGTGCCGCTCTGCACGCAGACCGCCGCGCCCGAAAGCTGCAGCGCCGAGTTCACGCCCGGTAGCTTCTTGGCGTTGATCATGAAGCCCTGGCCGTCGTAATAAGTCGTGCCGATGAAGTTCAGGCCGAGTGCGGTGTCGCGATTGATGGTCCAGGTGGTATTGCGCGACAGGATGTCGATCTCGCCCGACTGCAGAGCGGTAAACCGCTCCTTGGCGCTGAGCGGCGTAAACTTCACCTTGGTGCCATCGCCGAACACGGCGGCTGCCACAGCGCGACAGAAGTCCGCGTCGATGCCTTGCCACTCACCCTTGTCGTCCGGCGCCGAGAAGCCGGCCAGACCGGTCGAGACGCCGCATTGGATGAAGCCCTTCGCTTTGACATCGTCGAGCGTGGCCGCCGAAGCCGCCGAAGCCGCGAATCCAAACGCGGCGGCGCCCAAAACGCCGATTGCAATGTGTTTCATGACCCACAGACCCTTTTCTGTTTTTTCCAGGCGAACCTGACTTTTTCCCGTGTGAACGCAGCTATGTATCCCGGCCCATTACCGGAATCCCGCATCGTAACCGACGCGCTGCCTCCCATTCACGAACAACATCGAAGGCGATTATTCCTGTGAGGTCAAGGGAAATGACCAAATCCGAAAGACTTTGAAAACCAACCGCCTGAAATGCCTGAAATTGCAGACAAACGCGCTCGCAAATTGGTCAGCGCGCCAATAAAGCCGGCAAAGTCGGACCGTGACTTGCCAAGCGCACCTGGTAGCCGTCCAGAGGATCTACGGCGCATTGCTGAATTGGCATATTCAAGACCTTGGCCTGGCGAGTGCGGTGCGGTTGCGCGGCCAATGCCGCCGCACTATGGCTAACGACCTACTCATGGGATAAAAAGCAATGGCAAAAGACGGCAGCGAGATGGGCATCAACACGCGGCTCGCCCATTCCGGCAACAACCCGCATGACTATTTCGGCTTCGTCAATCCGCCGGTCGTGCATGCCTCGACCGTGCTCTATCCCAATGCCGCGACAATGGCGGCGCGCAGCCAGAAATACACCTACGGCACGCGCGGCACCCCGACCACCGATGCGCTGACCAGCGCCATCGATGCGCTGGAAGGCTCCGCCGGCACGGTCGCGGTGCCGTCCGGCCTGGCGGCCGTGGTGCTGCCGCTGCTCGCCTTCCTGTCGGCCGGCGATCATCTGCTGATCGTCGATTCCGTCTATCATCCGACCCGCAATTTCGCCGACACGATGCTGAAGCGGCTGGGCATCGAGGTCGAATATTACGAGCCCCGCGTCGGCGCCGGCATTGCGGCGCTGCTCAGGCCCAACACCAAGGTGGTACTCACCGAATCGCCGGCCTCCAACACCTTCGAGGTGCAGGACATACCGGCCATCGCCAAGGCAGCACACGCCGCCGGCGCCATCGTCATGATGGACAACACCTGGGCGACGCCGCTCTACTTTCGCCCGCTCGACCATGGCGTCGACATCTCGATCCACGCGGCGACGAAATACCCGGCCGGCCATTCCGACGTGCTGCTCGGCACCGTGTCGGCCAATGCGGACTGCTGGAAGCAGCTTTGCGAGACGTTCAACACGATGGGCTGCTGCGCGGGGCCGGACGACGTCTACCAGGTGCTGCGCGGCCTGCGCACCATGGGCGTGCGGCTGGAGCACCATCAAAAGAGCGCGCTTGCCCTCGCCGGCTGGCTGGAGGGCCAGCCGGGCGTGGCGCAGGTGCTGCATCCGGCGCTGCCCAGCCATCCCGACCATGATCTTTGGAAGCGCGACTTTTGCGGATCGAGCGGCATCTTCTCGATCGTTCTTGCGGGCGGTGGACAAAAGCAGCAGCACGCCTTCCTCGACGCGTTGAAGTTTTTCGGCCTCGGCTATTCCTGGGGCGGCTATGAGAGCCTTGCCGTGCCGGTATTCCTTGGCGACCGCACCATCGCCAAGGGCCCGTATGACGGGCCGCTGGTGCGCCTGCAGATCGGGCTCGAGGATGTCGAGGATTTGAAGGCCGACCTGGCGCGCGGGCTGGCGGCGGCCGCTGAGGCCTGAGCCAGCACCTTTTCACACTGAGTCAGAAAATCGGCGTAACAGCCTGGAAAAATTGCGATCCTGAGCGATGTCATGGCGACCGATCGGCCGGCGTCTACAAAATAGAGGCGGCGGTGTGGTGAAGGCGGTAGAATAGCCTCTGCCAGTCCTTGACACGGATTGAGGCTGGCCGGCGGGATCGGTCGGGAACCTTTTGTCGGCCGATGCATCCAATGTCGCGATGAGAAGCCTATCAGGAGATCGGCCATGCCTGCTGCGTTGACGGCAACGCCCGCCGCTCCCGGCGACATGCAGCTTGTCGGCCGCGCGCTGGCACGTGATGGCGATGCATTCCGCACCATCATCAAGACGCACAACCAAAGGCTCTACCGCATCGCCCGAGGCGTCGTGCGTAACGACAGCGAGGCAGAGGACATCGTCCAGGAGGCCTATGTCAGCGCCTTTGCCCATCTCGAGGCCTTTCGCGGCGATGCCTCGCTCGCCACGTGGCTATCGCGTATCGTCATCAACGAAGCGCTCGGCCGCTTGCGCAAAAGGCGGCGAATGGTAGCGATGCCTGAAAACCCGCAAGCCGAAATCATCCGGTTTCCCCTCAACCCGAGCGACGATCCGGAGCGGACGATGGCGCAACGGCAGATCCTTGAGCTTGTCGAACGGGCAACCGACAGTCTTCCCGATGTCTACCGGATGGTGTTCGTGGCGCGCGTCATCGAGGGATTGAGCATCGAAGAAACCGCCGAACTGCTTGGCGTGCGACCAGAAACCATCAAGACCCGGCTGCACCGCGCCCGCGCGCTGGTGCGCAAGGCGCTGGACGACCAGATCGGCCCGGTGCTGCTCGACGCCTTTCCCTTCGCGGGCCGGCGCTGCGAACGGCTGACCAATGCCGTGATGCAGCGGCTCGGTCTTTCCGGATAGGTCGCGCCGATTATCGCGGGAACGTTTTCCCGTGACCTGCATCCAAAGAGCATCACTGAAACGAAGCCCGATGCAGTTCCGCGTCGGGGCGAAGGAGAGCATCATGTTTATTCGATCGACCACGGCACTGGCCGCATTTTTCCTGCTTAGCGCAGCGCCCTTGTCGCAAGCTGCCGACAAACCGACCGATCCGCAGATCGCACATATCGCCTACACAGCAGGGGTGCTTGACGTCGAGGCGGCCAAGCAGGCGCTGAAGAAATCGAAGAACAAGGAGGTGGTGGATTTCGCCAAGGACATGGTGCGAGATCACGAGGCGGTCAACAAACAGGCTCTCGACCTGGTCAAGAAGCTCAAGGTCACGCCTGAGGACAATCCGACCAGCAAGGCGCTGACCAAGGCGGCGGCCGAGGAACGTGCCAAGCTTGCCAAGCTCAAGGGAGCGGCGTTCGACAAGGCCTATGTCGCCAACGAGGTGGCCTACCACAAGCAGGTCAATAGCGCGCTCGAAACTCTGCTGATCCCGTCGGCCAGCAATGCCGAGCTGAAGAGCCTGCTGGAAACCGGCCTGAAAATATTCCAGGGCCACGAACAGCACGCCGAACACGTCGCCGGCATGCTGAAGTGAGGATCGAGCCAATGTTGTCGAGGCGGCATCTGTGGGTTGCGCTGGCATTGGCCATGGGTGCCCAGCCGGCCAAGGCCGACACCATCGAGGTGACGATCGAGAAGCTTGTGTTTTCGCCGGCAAAGATCGAGGCGAAGGTCGGCGACACGGTCAGGTGGGTGAACAAGGACGTGTTCGCCCACACGGCAACCGTCAACGGCGCCTGGGAAGTGATGATCCCGCCGAAGAAGGCGGCGAGCCTGACGGTGAAGAAGGCGGAATCGGTCGATTATTTCTGCCGCTTCCATCCCAACATGAAAGGCCATCTGACGGTGACATCGCCCTGACTGGCTGATGCATGTCGCGCAAAATCGTGCAGCGGTTTTGCGATAACGACATGCATAAAAAAGCCTAAAGCGCGCCGCATGAGGTCGGTCTAATGCGACGCGCTTTTAGGCTGCCAGCCATGCCGTCCCTACGAGAAGCGTGACCAGCGTCAACGGCAGGCCGACCTTGAAGAAGGCGATGAAGCCCAGCGGTTTGCCGGAGATTCGCGCGTGCTCGGCAACGATCAGATTGGCGACCGAGCCGAGCAGCGTGAAATTGCCGGCCAGCGTCGAGCTCATGGCGACGACCAGCCAGGCCCGCTCGGGGTTTTCCAGTCCGGGCACGAACGGCTTCAGCGCCAGCACGGCCGGGACATTGCTCATGATGTTGGACAGCACCGCGGTGAAGCCGGACAGCCGCCAGACATCATTCAGTCCGAGGTCCTTTGCCGAGGCGACGATGTCGGGCGTCAGCAGCGTCTTCTCCGCCCCGGCGACGACGATGAACAGCCCGGCGAACATGAACAGCAGCGGCCCATCGATCTCGCGATAGATGCGCTCAGGTTTGATGGCGCGGGTCAAAAGAAGAATGGCACCGCCGATCAGCGCTGCCTTGGCGACTGGAACGCCGGCGAAGAAGGCGATCGCCAAACCGACACAGACGACCACCGCCTTCACCACCTGCCCCGGCAGCATGCGGCCGCGGTAGACTTCGGGGCTGAGCTCGGCCTTGCGCGAAAATTCGGCGCGGTAGACGATGCGGATGATGACGATGACGGCGATGAGGCCGAACGCCGCGACCGGCGCCAGCGCCGCAGAGAAGGCCGGATAGGAAATCCCCGACAGCGCGCCGATGACCATGTTCTGCGGGTTGCCGGTGATGGTGGCGACGCTGCCGCAATTCGAGGCGGTGGCGGTGGCGATCAGATAGGGAACCGGGTTGCGGTTGATGACGCGGGTGACATGGACGACGATCGGCGCCATGACCAGGCAGATGGCGTCGTTGACCAGGAATGCGGACAGGAGGCCGGTCAACAGCGTCACCATCACCAGCAGCATGAACGGCGCATGCGCATGCTCGATGGCGAACCCGCCGAGCGCGCGAAAGGCGCCCGACACTTTAAGATGCGCCACGACGATCATCATGCCGAGCAGAAGCGTGATGGTGTCGAAGCTGATGGCGCGGTAGGCGTCCTCCATGTCGAGCGCGCCGATGGCGATCATCACCGCACCGCCGAGCAGCGCGATCCCTGCCCGGTCGAGGCGCAGCCCGGGTATCCTGCCGATGGCGACGCCGGCATAGGTCAGGACCAGGATCAGCAGTGCCGCCGCGCCCATCGCTGTCATGTGTTGGAAATCCTGTGCGACTGGCGAGTGAACCTGTCCGGAATGGACCCTGAAAATATTGGCGATCCCGACAGGATTCGAACCTGTGACCATCGGCTTAGAAGGCCGGTGCTCTATCCAGCTGAGCTACGGGACCGCTGGCCGGCCGCATGACCGGCGGATTGTGCCGGCAGGGCCGGTATGGGATCAATGCGTCCAGGGCGTCCTGCGGTCATAGCGGAAATTCTCCGCATAGGAAATCTGGCGGCGCTTGATTTCCTTCGGCTCCTCGACGCGGAAAGCCAGCCCTTCCTTCTCAGCGTAGGCGACCGCGTCCTCTCTTGTGTCGAAGGTCAGCCTGATCTGGCTTCGCATGTCGCCGGACGTGGTGTAGCCCATCAGCGGATCGATCTTCTTGCGCTGCTCCGGATCGAATTCCAGCACCCAATAGCCGGTCTTGGCCTTGCCGGACTGCATCGCGGTTTTGGCTGGGCTGAAAATGCGGGCTGACATGACCACCTCATTGCTGGTTGCAAGCACACGACCCCGAGACCACATTACTGTTCTCTGGCCATGCACTAGCCCGTCATTACTGCGCAATGCCGCCGGCAGCAAGGCCGATGGCTTTTTACGCTTGCTTTGGCGGGCTGAAATCACTAGGCAACAGACCGTTCGGAGTGTAGCGCAGCCTGGTAGCGCATCTGGTTTGGGACCAGAGGGTCGGGAGTTCGAATCTCTCCACTCCGACCATTCATCAAGCGAATCTCGTCGGCAGGGCAAGCGGATCACGCTCGAGTGTGTCTGCCGTCGCCGGTCATGTTTAAGCGACGGACGGACAGCATGAGCCCGCGCTGCCCGTCCGACATGCAAGCCGTCAGCCCTGGATGAAGGCCAGCAGATCCGGATTGATGATCTCCGGGTGGGTGGTGCACATGCCGTGCGGCAGGCCCTTGTAGACCTTGAGCGTGCCGCGCTTCACCAGCTTGGCCGCAAGCAGCGCGGAGTCGGCGATAGGCACGATCTGGTCGTCGTCGCCGTGCATGATCAGGACGGGCACGTCGATCTGCTTGAGGTCGTCGGTGAAGTCGGTCTCGGAAAAGGCCTTGATGCAGTCGTAATGGGCCTTGGCCCCACCCATCATGCCTTGGCGCCACCAATTATCGATAGCGCCTGGCGAGACCTTGGCGCCGTCGCGGTTGAAACCGTAAAACGGGCCGGCCGGCACATCCCTGTAGAACTGGGCGCGGTTAGCGGCCAGAGCAGCGCGAAAGCCGTCGAAGACTTCGATCGGCAAGCCGCCGGGGTTGCTGTCGGTCTTGACCATGATCGGCGGCACGGCGCCGATCAGCACCGCCTTGGCAACACGGCCGCCGCCGCCATAAAGCGCGACGTAACGCGCTACCTCGCCGCCACCGGTCGAGTGGCCGATGTGGATCGCATCCCTGAGATCGAGATGCACCGCCAGCGCCGCAACATCGGCGGCGTAGGTGTCCATCTCATTGCCAGTCGCGGTCTGCGACGAGCGGCCGTGGCCGCGGCGGTCATGTGCGACGACGCGGTAGCCCTTATCGAGGAAGAACAGCATCTGGTTGTCCCAGTCGTCGCCGCTGAGCGGCCAGCCGTGATGGAACACGATCGGCTGGCCCTTGCCCCAATCCTTGTAGAAAATCTCGGTGCCGTCATGGGTGGTGAATGTGCTCATCGTCCTACTCCTTGATGGAAAAGTTGGGGGGTAACAGGGAAGCTTTTAGCCCCTTCAGCTGGACAAATTATAACAGTGCGGCCAAGGTGAGCATTGGCAAAACGGACATTCAACGTGGCAAAACTGACAAATGACGGCTACGCGTGATCTGATCGAAATCGGCCTTGTCTTGTATCCCGGCGTGCAGGAAGCGGCCGTGCTCGGCCTTACCGATCTTTTCATGCTGGCAAACCGGCTGGCTGTCGAGCGGTCGCCGGACGCGGCGAGGCTTCGCGTCAGTCATTGGCAATTGGAGGACGCGGGCCACACCGTAGTCCGCACCTTCGACAGCGACCCCGGCGCCGACAATGAACCAACCATGGTTATCCTCCCGCCAACCTTGGGAGATCCGATCGCTCGGGAAGCAGCCGCGGCCTATGCCGGCTGGCTCAGGGACCGTCATGGGGCAGGCGCGACCCTCGGCTCGGTCTGCGCCGGCGCCTTCGTGCTTGCCGAGACCGGCCTGTTGTCCGGTCGCGCCGCGACAACGCACTGGGCCTATCGCGACGCGCTGGCGCTACGCTTTCCCGACATCCTGCTCGACGCCGACAGGCTGGTCATTGACGATGGCGACGTCATCACCGCAGGCGGCTACATGGCCTGGACCGACCTCGGCCTGAAGCTGGTGGACCGGGTGCTCGGGTCAGCCGTGATGATGGACACGGCGCGTTTCATGCTGGTCGATCCGCCGGGCCGCGAGCAACGTTTTTACAGCCCGTTCGCGCCGCGATTGACCCATGACGACGAAGCGATCCTCAAGGTGCAGCATTGGCTGCAGGCGAACGGCGCGCGCGACGTGACGCTCGGCGCCATGGCCGCGCATGCGGGGCTGGAGGAGCGGACCTTTCTCCGACGCTTCCGCAACGCCACCGGCCTCAGGCCGACCGAATATTGCCAGCACCTGCGCGTCGGCAAGGCGCGCGAGATGCTGGAAACCACGATGCGATCGATCGACCAGATCGCCTGGGAGGTCGGCTATGACGATCCCGGCTCGTTCCGCAAGGTATTCGCCAGGATAACCGGCCTGGTGCCCGGCGACTATCGCAAGCGCTTTGGCACGGAACGAGCGGTAATTGCAGGCGGAGAGAGCTGAGGCCAGCCGCGCAATGACGCAATCGATTCGATGCTGCCAAAGGCAAGCTCGCCGGGCGAGAACCCCAACCACCCATCTCCCGGCGAGCCTACTACCTGATTTGATACGCAATCAGGACCGGGATTAGCCGGCAAGCTCTTTGCTGCAAGACAGATGCCAGCTTTTGTTCCCGAAATGGGACAGTGGCGGCACTGGAATCGTCAAATCTCGAACTCGCCCTGCCCTTCGTCCATGGCGCTGACGGTCTCGGCGGCGAGCGCGCGGGTGATCGGCGTCTTGCGCTCGAGCGCGGTGCGGTCGAGCCGTTCGACCACCCGCATGGCAGTGGCCAGCGAGCGCTCGATGCGGCGCACCAGATATTGCACGACATGCGGCTCGACCTCGACCTGGCGGTCGGCGAACAGCTTTGTGATGACGCCGGCCAGCAGAAGATCGTCGGGTTCGTGGATCTCGACGGTCGCCGCCGCCTTCAGCCGCGACGCCAGGTCGGGCAGCCTGACGCCCCAGGCGGACGGGAAGCGCCGCGCCGTCAACAGCAAGCTCGAGCCGGCGCCGCGCACCGCGTTGATCAGGTGGAAGAGGCCGTGCTCATCGATCGGGCCGGCATCGACATCGTCGATCAGGGCCGGATGCGCGCCGAGATTTTCGATGCAGTCGCCGATGCGGCCGGCCTCCACTTTCACCGCGTCGGCGCGGGTCCGCCAGATCGAGGCCAGATGGGTTTTCCCCGAGCCGGCCGGCCCGGCCAGCACAACGACCGGCGACGGCCAGTCCGGCCAGCGGTCGACAAGCGCCGCCGCCTGGCTGTTGGTGCTGGAGACGACGAGCTCGTCGCGCGAATAGCCGGTGCCGTGGCCTAGATCGAGCGGCAATTGACGCGGCGGATCGATCTTGTCCGGCATCTGGCTCAACCGCGCGCGCCCCCGCGGCGGCGCACCTGCAGCGGCGGCACCGGCTCGTCGGCGTGGCCCTTGTAGAGCGGCGATTCGAGATAGCGGGCGATGGCGAAGCGCACCAGAACGGCAACGGCGGCGGAAGCCGGAACGGCGATCAGCAGGCCGACGAAGCCGAACAGCGCGCCGAAGGCAAACAGCGCAAACATCAGCCATACCGGATGCAGGCCAACGCTTTTGCCGACCAGCCTTGGCTGCAGGATGTTGCCCTCGATGAACTGGCCGACGAAGAACACACCGGCCACCGCTGCGATCATGGTCCAGTCCGGCCAGAACTGGACGAAGGCGACGCCGACGGCCAGCACCAGGCCGGTCAGCGAGCCGACATAGGGGATGAAGGAGATCAGTCCGGCGAACAGACCGATGAGGATGCCGAAATTCAGGCCCGTCAGTGTCAGGCCGGTGGCATACATGGCGCCCAGCACCAGGCACAGCGTGCCCTGGCCGCGCACGAAGCCGGCGGTCGCCGTGTTGATGTCCCTGGCGATCGTCCTGACGGTCTTGACATAGTCGCGCGGCACCCAGCTGTCGACGATTGTCACCATGCGATCCCAGTCGAGCAGCATGTAGAAGGCGACGACCGGCGTCACCACGAACAGGCTGACCACCGAGACCAGCGCCACGCCGGAGCTCCAGATCGAGGTGAACACGGTGGTCAGGAGGCCGAAGCCGGAGGTCAGCAGCGAGTTCAGGCCTTCGCGCAGGCCGTTGGCGTCGACGCCGAATTTCTCTTCCAGCCATTTCGGGTCGAAGCTGGTGATCAGGCTCTGCAGCCGGGTCAGATAGTCCGGCAGCTTGCTGGCGAAATCAGCCATCTGCGAGGCGAGCACCGGAACCAGGATGACGACGGCCAGCACCAGGACGACGATGAAGGCGATGAGGATGACCACCGTCGCCATCAGCCTGGAGAGGCCGAGCCGCTCCAGCCGGTCGGCGACAGGGTCGAGGAAATAGGCGAGCACCATGCCGGCGACGAACGGCAGAAGGATGCCGCTGAAGACATAGAGGAAGACGGCGAGGATGATGGCGCTGACCAGCCAGAAGCGGATCTGGCGGCGAAACGACGCCGACGCCGCAGCCTCCGCTGCCGCGGCTTCGGCCTCGGCGTCGATGGACCGTTCGTCAGGTGCCCGGTGTTCGGGTGCCCGGCGTTCAGGTGCCCCGCGTTCAGGTGCCGGGTGTGGAGCCTTCGCCATAGCCGCTCATATGCCTCAGCCAAGCCACGAGATAGGCCGCGGCCGAAGCCACGGTCAAGACCCCGGACAGCAATATGAGGGCCGGCCTCAGCGGATCGAGATGGATGTCGAAGGCGAGTTCGCCCAACACCACTGCCGCCAGCACGATCTGGATCGCGGTGTTGGCCTTCGACACCAGGAGCGGCTTCATCTCGACCGGATGCGCCATGACGGTGGATAAAAGCACGGCGCAGACGATCAGTGCGTCGCGCGACACCATGGTAACGACCAGCCACAGCGGCAGTTCGCCGCTGAAGCCCAGGACCACGAAAACCGAGACCAGCAGCAGCTTGTCGGCCATCGGATCGAGATAGGCGCCGAGCCTGGAAAACTGATTGAAATGGCGGGCGATGAAGCCGTCGACGCCGTCGGAAATGCCGGCAATGAGGAAGCCCGCAAAGGCCCAGTCCCAGCGGTCCTGCAGCATGGCCAGCACCACCGCCGGCACCAGCACGAAGCGCATGATCGTGATCATGTTGGGGATGGTCAAACGCATATCCCGTCGCTCTTGTTTGCCGATACATGATGGAGATGGAGGGTTACGGCAAGTGAGAAGCGACACAGAAGCTGCCAATCTCCCCACGAGGGCGCCAGCAATGAAATAGGTCAAGACAGATGTCGATTTCGGGGAGGCTCATTCGTCTCACGATAGGAAGCCAAGGAAATTTGCCCAGGCAAGGAAACGGACGCGATGACAATCACTATCACAGCATTTGAACGATCGCCCGATGGCGGCAAGGGACTGGCGCGTGATACGCGCGTTCGCTGGGCGCTCGAAGAAGTGGGGCAGCCGTATGAGGTTCGTCTTGTTTCCTTCGCAGAGATGAAGGCGCCTGAACATCTGGCGATCCATCCCTTCGGCCAGATCCCCACCTATGAGGAAGGTTCTCTCTCGCTGTTCGAGACCGGCTCGATCGTCTTTCATCTTGCTGAGCAGCATGCGGGATTGCTGCCGAAGGATCGCAATGCCCGCGCGCGTGCGATCACGTGGATGTTTGCCGCACTTAACACCGTCGAACCACCGATCCTCGAATTAACGACGGCAAGAATATTCGAACGTGACAAGCCTTGGAGCGAGGAGCGCTTGCCGTTGGTAAAGGACCGTGTTCGCGCTCGGCTGGACAAACTCTCGGCTCACTTGGGTGTCGCCGACTGGCTCGATGATGCGTTCAGCGCGGGCGATTTGTTGATGGTGTCGGTGCTGCTGCGACTAAGAATGTCAGGCATTTTGGACGAATATCAAAACTTGGCTGCCTATGTAGCGCGCGGGGAAGCACGGCCGGCCTATATCCGGGCTTTCGCCGCGCAATTTGCGATCAACGCAGAGGGGGCGTGAAGATTAGCCAGCATTGAACTAACCAAATGGAAGCGAGCCCGAAGCGCGCGCGCTCTCCTTTGGCGACGCCAGTCAAGAAAGCTGGTACGTCTCCCGTATTCGAGGGGACGCCATGTCGATCAACATCTATGTCTACTGGGGGCGAGGAGAAAGGACGCCGAAGAGCTGGTCCCGCAGCTGCAGGCGCATTTCCGGGCCTTGGACGAAGCCGACGACAGGTTCGCGAGGTGGGCCCCGCGCGGCAGATCGCTCAAAAAAGCAATCGCCTCCAAGCCGGTCAACACCTCGTCGTGCGAGGTTCTCCATCGCTGGCTGTTAAAGGGCCGGAACAAGACGGACATGCCTCCGAGACAGCCCGTTCCTGAACTGGGATACAATGTGTCGCTGTGGAACCAGCGCCAGGCAAATATAGAGGCGTCCACATCAGTCCATTGCAGTTCCTGGTCCAAATATCTGTCGGAAGACAGCCAGAACAATGCTTCGCTGGAGTTTAGCTACATAGCTGGAGCCGAACCGGTGAATACAAAGGTTTTGCTCAGCCTATTTCTCAAGTTCATTGATATCTGGGAACCCAGTTGGGGTTCGATCTGGCGGCACGTTCATGAGGGACATCCAGCCGGGGCGCGTTGGAACCCAAGACATGTTCAATATGCCTTCTTCCAGTCACCGGGAGGACGCGGGCACGATGAACGATTTATGGGACAGCAGCAGACCCTCCCCAAGGGCGGTCGCCTCTGGACGGACGAAACGGCGGTGCCTTTCCTGGAAGAGACGTAAGTGCCCGGTATTCCGCTGCCGTCCTTGCAAGACGCTGTTGCCCATGCGAAGAGCCCGTGAAGCGACAGCCTATTTCCCCACTGCTGAATGACGATGGCGCAGAGAATCACAATCGCTTGGCGAGTAACGCTTTGTTATCTGGCCGGACTGACAGAAAGTCTTTTGGTCTTCGCATTTTTGGGAGCCCCGCACCGCAAGGTGGCGACGCAAGATCTCCTGTGGGCCTTCGCTCTTGAGCTGGCCGTGGGCGTGGTCGTCTCTTGGCCCCTCTGGCTGACCGCCGCTGTCGTCGCGTTCGTTTTCTCAAGATCAGTCGTTGCAAATCCAGGTCTGTGGGCTGCCGCGGCGGCGTTGATCGCCGCCGGCTTCTCGTATGGGACCCTGCCCTTCGACGGTGAGATCAGGTCTCTTGCCACCGTCGGAGGCCTCGCCGCAATTCTGGCAGGGATTTCTTTTTATTGTTGGAGTGTATCGCGCCCGGTTCCCCCGGCATCCAACTGAAAACACCCTCATCGCGCGCTTGCCTTGCGGGGCAAAACCGTTCATGCGAAGAGCCCGCACGCGAATGAAACCAGCGACAGGCAAGCGCAACAGATGAGCAGGCGCCGGAAATGAGCAAGCGCAAGAACGGGCTCACCTATGCCGAAGCGGGCGTCGACATCGACGCCGGCAATCTCATGGTCGAGAAGATCAAGCCGCTGGTGCGCGCCACCCGCCGGCCAGGCGCCGATGGCGAGATCGGCGGCTTCGGCGGTTTGTTCGACCTCAAGGCCGCCGGCTTCACCGATCCGGTGCTGGTGGCCGCCAATGACGGCGTCGGCACCAAGCTGAAGATCGCCATCGACGCCGGCAAGCACGACACGATCGGCATCGATCTCGTCGCCATGTGCGTCAACGACATCGTCGTGCAAGGCGCCGAGCCGCTGTTCTTCCTCGACTATTTCGCCACCGGCAAGCTCGATCCCGACCAGGGTGCTTCGATCGTCGGCGGTATCGCTGCCGGCTGCCGGCAGGCCGGCTGCGCGCTGATCGGCGGCGAGACGGCGGAAATGCCCGGCATGTATCACGACAAGGATTACGACCTTGCCGGCTTTGCCGTCGGTGCCGCCGAACGCGGCCAGCTGTTGCCGACCGACGACATCGTCGAGGGCGATGTGCTGCTCGGCCTCGCCTCGTCGGGCCTGCATTCGAACGGCTTTTCGTTGGTCCGCCGCATCGTCGCGGTAAGCGGCCTTGGCTGGGGCGATCCGGCGCCGTTCAATGACGAGGCGACGCTGGCCGAGGCGCTGCTCGAGCCGACGCGCATCTACGTCAAGTCGATCCTCAAGGCGATTCGCAACACGCATGGCATCAAGGCGCTGGCCCATATCACCGGCGGCGGCTTTCCCGAAAATATCCCGCGCGTTCTGCCCAAGGATTTTTCGGCCGAGCTCGATCTCGGCGCCATCGAGGTGCCGCCGGTGTTCTCATGGCTGGCCAAGACCGGCGGCGTCGCGCCGGAAGAGATGATGCGGACCTTCAATTGCGGCATCGGCATGATCCTGGTCGTCGCCTCCGGCCAGGCGGCGCAGGTCGCTGCCGTTCTGCAGGAGGCCGGCGAGACGGTGACGCCGATCGGCCAGATCGTGCCGCGCCGCGATGCCGGCGTCATCTATCGGGGCTCGATTGGCCTATGACCAGGAAAGGGACGGTCGTACTGATCTCGGGGCGCGGCTCCAACATGACGGCGCTGGTTGCGGCGGCGAGCAACCCGGCCTATCCGGCCGAGATCGTCGGCGTCATCTCCGACCGCGCCAATGCCGCCGGCCTTGGCATCGCCGCGGCGCGCGGCATCGCCACCAGAGTGATTTCGCGCTCCGACTATGCCAGCAAGCAAGCGCATGACGAGGCGATCGACGCGGCCCTCTTATCGTTCGGCGCCGAGATCGTCGCGCTGGCCGGCTATATGCGCATCCTCGGCGCGCGCTTCGTAGAGAAGTGGCAGGGCCGCATGATCAATATCCACCCTGCCCTGCTGCCTGCCTTCAAGGGGCTGGATACGCATGCGCGGGCCCTCCGCGCAGGCATGCGCATCCATGGCTGCACGGTGCATTTCGTCACGCTCGACATGGATGACGGGCCGATCATCGCCCAGGCCGCCGTGCCGGTGATGGTCGGCGACAATGAGGACACGCTGGCCGCGCGCGTGCTCAAGGCCGAGCACCAGCTCTATCCGCTGGCGCTGGGGCTGGTCGCCGAAGGCAAGGCGCGAATGGAAGGCGGCCGCACGGTGTTTTCGCGCTTCGCCGACGATGCCGACAACGCCACGTCGGTGGTGATCGCGCCCGACCCGCTGCGCGAAGAGACCGATCTCGAGCACCTGGCGCGGATCACGCCGTGAGGGTCAGTTCTTGAATTTGGTAGCAAATTTTGCTACCGTTTTCGTGAGGAGACGGCTTGATGGCGACAGTCGAAAAAGTCAGCGTAGCGCTTTCCCCGGAACTGCTGGACATGGTCAAAGGCGCGGTGGCCAGCGGGCAGTACGGTTCGGCAAGTGAAGTGATCCGCGAGGCACTGCGCGAATGGCGGCTTCGCCAGCCCTTGCGCGAGGCCGAAGCGGAGCGGTTGCGGAAAGCCTGGACGGAAGGGCTGGAGAGCGGTCCGTTTGCGCCGTTCGACATCGAGGACATAAAACAGAAAGCCCGCAGCCGGTTGGGCAACACCAGCAAAAACCGGCGGAATGGCTGACATCCGCATTGTCCGCAGCCCGGCGGCAGAAGACGACCTGATCGATATTTGGTTTGGCATTGCAAGGGACAACCCGCTTGCCGCGGACCGCTTTTTGGATGCTATTGCCGAGCGCATCGTGCAATTGGGCACATTCCCGGAATCCGGTCCCAAGAGGCCCGACATCGCTGCCGAGGTGCGGGCGTTGACGATCGGCAACTATCTCGTGCTTTATCGCCTGGCCGAACAGCGCGTCGAGATCGTCCGCGCCGTACACGGCGCCCGCGACGCTTCGGCACTGTTTTGATAGATTGCGGACAAGCAAATGGACGTTTTCGACAGCGCGATCCGGACAAAGCGTGATCTGGCCGGCGTCTTCGAGTACGACGCGGCGGACGATCCGAAAAGTGCCACGGCATATTTCTATCTTTGTCGAACCGAGGACGGGCGGGCCGATTCTGTCATCGATGCAATTCACGTTCGATCGGGCGATTGGGCCATCACTGAAGCAGACATTTTGGTCAGATGGGATAAAGATGAACGGCATGTAGGCCTGTTCATCTTTGGTGCGCTTTGGGCGAGTTTTGATACCGCCATGGGCACAAAACATGGCGGCGGCTATGGGAAAGACTTTCAGCCCGACATCCCTTGGACTTGAGTTGAATCCATGAAGCAACTGCTGCTCCTGCGTCACGCCAAGTCGAGTTGGGACGATCCCAACCTCATCGACTTCGACCGGCCGCTGTCCGCGCGCGGGCTGAAGGCAGCACCACTGGTCGGGCGCGAACTGGCCCGGCGCGGCTGGGTGCCGGAGCTGGCGCTGGTGTCGCCGGCGCTGCGCACCCGCGACACGTGGCGGCTGGTCTCGGCGGAATTGCCGGCGAAGGTGCAGGCCAAATTATCCCAGGCGCTCTACGAGGCGGCGGCGGCGGACATCCTCGCCAAGGTGCGGCAAGTAAAGGCGGGGACTGGAATGCTGCTGGTGCTTGGCCACAATCCCGGGCTGGAGGAGTTCGCGCGCGGGCTTGCCGGGGCTGGATCGGACCAAGCGGCGCTGAAGAAGCTGGCGGAAAAATACCCCACCGCGGGCCTGGCTCGGTTCGACGTCGACGGCGATTGGACCGGTCTCACCTTCGGCAGCGCCCGACTGACGCACTGCATTTGGCCGAAGGATCTTCGCTAGCGACTGCCTGACAGGCCGGGGGATCGCCGACCTTTCGACCAAACCCGGCTTCGCGCAAACAAAAGCGGCGGGCCACGCCCGCCGCGCGTCGTGCGGCGGGGGTTGAGGCACGATCGGCCCCAGTTGCCCCGGCCAGATTGGGGCACTACGGGTTGATCCGCGCCGAACCGGGTCGTCGCCTCGGTGTCGACGGCATTGTGCTCGGCCGTCAGCGGCTTGCGGATGGAACCGGTAAACCCGTTGTCGATGCTGCCGACAGGCGCGTTGCCAACAGGCGCGGCCGGCTGGTTGACGCCGTCCGAACCATAGTGATCACTGCCTGCAAAGGCGCTGCCCGTGGCGACGAGGACGATGGTGGCGACGGTAAGAGCAATCTTGGTCATTTCAGGTACTCCAGTGTACTGGTCATTCGTGAGTTGTCGTTGCTTTCGACGCATTCGAGATGAGAGCGCTGTCCGCGCTGACGAATACGCACCCGGCTTTTCCGATGTGCACGTTGCTGGACGATTTCAGCAACCGAGATTGTGGCTACAGATGAAACCTGCAAATCAAAGTATTCGATTGGCGCAGGATGCTATTCGGCGCACACGCCCGTTGATACGCGAAAGCAAGAGTAGCGGGCCAAGCCCGCCGCTCTTTGTGTTGCGGGCCGTAATAATCAGCGGCCCCAGATGCCTTGGCCGGATTCAGGCGCCACCGACTCGGAGGTTATCTTGGCACCGGTATGCTCGGAAGTAACTGGCTTGCGGATCGAACCGGTGAAGGTGTTGTCTACGTTGGCAGCAGCAGCAGCGGCCGGCTGGTTGACGTTGTCCGAGCCATAATGGTCGCTGCCGGCAAAAGCAGTGCCGGTGGCAACGAGGATGGCGGCGGTGGCAAGAGCGAGCTTGGTCATTTCAGGTACTCCGGTAGTTCTTTGGTCTGTCCGTCAAGTGGCGTGCCTCGGGAGGAATTCGCGTCGCTCGGACCACCCCGAGATGGGTCGGCAAGCCTGTCGTTTCCAATCACGAAAATTTTGTACGGGTGCGCCAAATTGGCCGCTTGAAAATCCGGCATAAGGTCCCTTCTGCCACAATCTTCTGATTTCTTTTCAATTAGTTATGCGGTCAGTGGTGATTTGCCGCGCGAACATTCTTTGAGCCGGCGTTCACCCTTTCCTGTACTCTCTGCTAACGGAACCGAGCCGTTCGGTTCGAGTTCTTTTACGCTTGGCTGATCAGCGCTTTCAGAGGCTCGATCGACATTCCTGCCGACCGATCAATGCGCGGTGAAATTCACGCTGCCAGCTCAGCGCCAGCGGCGTCGTGCTTGGGCCGCGCGCTGGCCAGAAGCACGACCGGGCAGTTGCAGGCGGCTAAAACAGCGCCGGCGGTTTCACCGAAGAACAGGTCCTCACCCGGACGTTGGGTGACGCCCATCACGACGATCGCCGCTCCTTTGGCCGCCTCCCGGGTGATCGCCTTGTCGGGTGTGACGCGGGTATGGAACGCTGTGTCGATATGCAGGCCGTAGCGGCCCGCCAGATCAGCGATGTCTTTCAGGACGGCCTCTTCGCGGCTATGCGACACCGATGTCGACCTGCGGCCCTTGGCTGCCTTTTGCGAGACGTAGAGAACCTTGATCCGCGCCCGGTTTGGACGCGCCAGCGCCAGCGCCAGGTCGGCGGCGCGACGCGCCACCTGGGTACCGTTGACGGGGACGAGAATGCTGGTGCCGGCCCTCAGCGTCGGCATCTTTTCGCCAGCATTGCCGCCGTTCAGGACCAGGCAAAGCGGGCCGTCAAATCCTGCGGCAATGTCGTTGAGGGCCGGCGCGAAGGCGCCATCGGCGGTCAGCACATTGTCCAGGCCGACCAGCAACAGGCCGTATCCCTTGCGGGCCTCTTCGGCAATCGTCTCACCCGTGGCATCCAATTCGGTGCGGGCCGTCAGATGGACTTTGTCGACAAGCGTATCTTCGATCCGTTTCACCGCCTGAGCGCTCTTTTTTGCACCCTTTTTGATTTCCTGGAGGGCGCGCTCCTGTCCCTTGCTGTCGGTCGGCCTGTCAACTCGGCCGTCTTTCGGCTGAAGCAAGGTGGTGGGCAGGCGAAGCAAGGTGGTGGGCATGCCGCTGCCTCCGCCGACCAGTCCGGCGAGATATGCGGTGAACTTGCCGATCCTGCTGTCGTCGACCAGCACCAGCAGCCTCTCCAGCCTGGAAATGAAGCCGTATTCGTCCAACGCCTCGCGCTCGACACGCTGCTGCTCGTCGTGCCCAACCGGCAGCCGGCCGAGCGCCCAGCGCAGCATCGGCGGCATGGCCAAGGTGGTGATCACGGCCATGGTGACGATCATGGTGAAGAGATTGTGCGACAGGATGTTCATCGACAGGCCGATGCTGGCGACGATCACCTCGGTCGAGCCGCGTGCGTTCATGGCACTGCCGACGGCGATTGCTTCCTTGAGCGACATGGCGGCGAGCTTGGCGCCGATGAACGCGCCGCCAAACTTGCCGATGCTGGCGATGATCACGAGAGCGCCCGTCAGCATGGCAAGGGTTGGATCGGCGAGCACTGTGAGATCGGCGGAAAGCCCCGCCATGCCGAAGAAGATCGGCATGAACAGCGCGGTGATGACGCCGCGAAGCTGACCTTCGATATGGCTGGAGAGGATGGGCGATTCCCCGACCAGGATGCCGGCGACGAACGCCCCCAGCACGGTATGGACGCCTATCAGATTAGTGATCAGCGCCATCGCTCCCATGATGATGAGGATCATGGTGATCACCGCAAACTCGCTGCGGAATTGATCGTTGGTCCAGCGGATCAAGGTGAAGACAAGACGGCGGCCAATGGTGAAGGAGAACACCATGAACAGTGCCACCGCGGCGATGGTGGTCACCAGCGGCGCGAACTGTAGCTTGCCATTGGTGGCGATGCCGAAGGTTACGGCGATGACCAGCCAGCCGATCGTGTCCTCGATGATCGCCGAGGAAATAATCACCTGTCCGAGGTTGCGGCGCATGAAGTTCATCTCGCGCACCACCATGGCGACGACCTTGACCGACGAGATCGACAGCGCCGTGCCCAGGAACAGCCCGGCGACGGTGCGCTGCGTGGGGTCAGCCAGCAATGCGTCCGGCAGGAACTGCGCCAGCGCAAAACCGAAGATGAAGGGCACCACGACGCCGGTAGCCGAAATGGAAAAACAGGCCGCGCCAACCCGGCGCACCAGCCGCAGGTCCGTCTCCATGCCGGTCAGCAAAAGCAGCATCAGGATGCCGAGCTGCGAGACGGCGTCGATCATGCCCTTTTGCGCAGGATCACTGGGAAAGATCAGGTGCTGGGCCGACGGCCACAGCCAGCCGAACAGCGAAGGACCGAGCAGGATGCCGCCGATCAGTTGGCCCATGATTGCCGGCTGGCCATAACGCTGCAGCACTTCGCCCAAGCCGCGCCCGACAAGCAGCAGAAGCACGATCTCGGCGACGAAAGCGCCTTCGCCCGAACCACCCATGCCGGAGGCCCGGGTACCGGCAACGAGCGTCTGCGCTGCCCAGGCCGCCCCCGCGGGGACGAAAGCGCAAACCAGCAGCGCCAGGCTGGAACGTGTCGGAGCCTGCCAAGCCATGAAACCCCCATCGCCCAATGCACGTGTCCAACAACGCGCGACAGGGCGTTGCGTTGCTAGACAGGGCGTTGCGTTGCTAGACGTGGACGTCACCGAAGGAGAGTTCGCCGTCGTCGCTCTCTGTCAGAAATGCTGTCACCAGCAGGCCCGCATAGAGGACGGCGACCAGCACGACGATGACGGCGCCCGGAATTGGACCCAAGGCAGCACTGGCGACCGCCTCACGCATCGACCCGACGAAGCCGATGCGGACACCTTCGGTCAGAAGACTGGGGGTCGACAGTTTGAGGATCCAGGCCAGCAGCAGGATCAGCAGCATGTAGATGTAATTGCGACGCAGGCGGCGCGCCAAAGCCATGCGTTGCGAAATCAGGAATTTCGGCGCGCGCAGGCTCTCGCCGACGATCAACAGCCAATCGGACGCGAAGTCCGGCTGCGGCGAGAATATCTGCGCGAAATAGTGCCGTTCGAACTGGCGCACGCGAGCCCGATAGAAGTCGAAGAAGCGATATCGGCGGGCCTCTATCCACAGCAGCAGCAGAACAAGCAGCATGGCAAACAGCAGCACACCATGGTGAGCGCTGGCTGTCGAAAGCGAAACGGACAGCATGGCTGCGACAACGGTTATCGCCCAGTTGCTCGTCCGGTCCAGGCGGTCACGCCACCCAGCCATGCGCGCAATCTCGGCGCGATGAAAGTGGGACATCGTGGTTACGAGTTCGCCGGACGACAGTGTCCTTCCGATGGGATCCGGCGCCGGCAACACTTCTGCCATGACAATGCCTCCACCCGCCACGCGAAAACGGCCGGATGGAGATATCGTTCCGACGCTCAATCCGCCGGGCGCAGCCAGACCTTGTTGTCGTGGAAGGCGGCGCCGCCATAGGGCGCCGGCGCATCGGCGCCGGTCAGCACGTTGATGCCCTCGCCGCGCTCATGGGCGCTGTTCGGCCAAATGCCTTCGGCGACGACGACGCCGCGCTTGATGCCGTCGAACAGCTTTGCGTGCAGCACCACCTCGCCACGCTGGTTGCCGACCTCGACACGGCCGCCGTCGGCGACGCCGAGTGCCGCCGCATCATCGGGATGCAGGAGCAACTCCGGCCGGCGCTCCTTTGCCTGCGATACCGGCGTTTCGGCAAAGGTCGAATTGAGGAAATTGCGCGCCGGCGAGGTGGTCAGCCGGAACGGATGCTTCTCATCAGCCACCTCGATCAGGTCGACGTGGTCGGGGAATTCCGGCAGGCTCGCCACCGGTCCGAACAGGCCCATGCTTTTCGGCGGCCGGTTGGGTGCGGCCTGGCCCGTCCAGTCGGCGCGGAAATGGAATTTCTTGTCGGCATGGCCGAAGCCGTCCAGGAAATGTGCGGCCTCGAAATCCGGCTGCAAATCGACCCATTTCTGCTCTTTCAGGCTCGAAAAGCTGCCCAGCCCGCGCTTGCCCAAGATGATGTCGATATGCTGCTGCTCGGTCATGCCGAAGCCAGGACGATCGGCGACACCGAGCCTTTTGCCGAGCTCCTCGATGACGAAATGGTTGGTGCGCGGACCTTCCGGCGGATCGATCAGCTTCGGCCCGAGGGTGATGTGCTGGTTGCCACCGCCCTTGTAGACGTCGTCATGCTCGAGAAACATCGTCGCCGGCAGCACCACGTCAGCGAGCTTGGCGGTGTCGGTCATGAACTGCTCGTGCACGCAGGAAAACAGATCGTCGCGCAGAAAACCTTGCTTCACCAGCCGCTGCTCCGGCGCGACATTCACCGGATTGGTGTTCTGGATCAGCAGCGCCGTCACCGGCGGGCCGCCATAGAGCGCATCCTCAGCCCCGGTCAGCACCGGGCCGATGCGCGAATGATCGAGATGACGGATCGCGGGGTCGCGCATCCGTGTGCCTTCGAGCAGTTCCTGGTTGAGCTTGAAGATGCCCGAATTGGAATGGAAGGCGCCGCCGCCCTCATATTGCCAGCAGCCGGTAACCGCGGCGATCGAGGCCGCGGCGTGCATGTTGACCGAACCGTTGCGCTGCCGCGAAAAACCGTAGCCGAGGCGAAAGTAGGTCTTCTTCGTCGTGCCGACGAGACGGGCGAAGGCCTCGATTTCGTCGACAGAAAGCCCGCTGATATCAGCGGCCCATTGCGGCGTCTTTGTGCTGAGATGCGCTTCCAGACCGTGCGGATCGTCGGTGTATTGTTCCAGATAGGCGCGGTCGGCCATGCCGTCACGGAACAGCACGTGCATCACCGCGCAGGCCAGCGCGCCGTCAGTGCCGGGCTTCAGCACCAGGCCGAGATCGGCCTGCTTCATCGTTGCATTTTCGTAGACGTCGATGACGACGATCTTGGCGCCGCGTTCCTTGCGCGCCTTGATGGCGTGGGTCATGACGTTGACCTGCGTGACCACGGCGTTGGTGCCCCAGATCACCACGCAGTCGGACTTCGCCATTTCGCGCGGGTCGGGGCCGCGCAGCGCGCCGGCGCCCATCATCCAGCCGGTCCAGGCCAGATTGGTGCAGATCGAACCGAAGAAGCCGGAATATTTTTTGGCGTGCCTGAGCCGCTCTATGCCGTCGCGCTGCACCAGCCCCATCGTGCCGGCATAGTAATAGGGCCAGACCGTCTCCGAGCCGTATTTTGCCTCCGCCGCGATGAATTTTTCAGCGACCAGATCGAGCGCCACCTCCCAGCTCGCTTCCTTCCAGGCGCCGTCGCCCTTGGCGCCGGCCCGCACCAGCGGCTTCAGCAGGCGGTCGGGATGATGGACGCGATCGGCGTAACGGGCGACCTTGGCGCAGATGACGCCGGCCGTATAGCTGTTGGCCTTGGCGCCATGGACGCGGCCGATGCGCCTGGCGTCGAGCAGCTCGACCTCGAGCGCGCAGGTCGAAGGGCAATCATGCGGACAGGCCGAATGGCCGATTTTGAGCTTGGCGTGCTGATTCATGGGAGCAAACTAGCTGGTTGATATGGCGACGTGTAGGGCCAGATGGGCGGGCCTACATCCCCCTCTGGGCTATTCGTCGGAAAGGCCGATCAAGTCCAAGAATGCATCAAAGTCCGGCGCAATGGGCCAAACGCTTTCGACAAGATCGATATTTGTCATGTCAAACGCAACGAGCGGATAAAGCCCCACTGTGCGTAGATCGAACGCAATCGCCTCGCCGCCCCCGTTGCTGCCGATAACGAAAAAACCCGGAAAGAACTCCTTGAATGTCCCCTGTTGCTCTATTTCGATCACCTCTTCCGCAGCGTGCAAGGCAAGCCATAGCGGCTGGACTGGCAGGGGGCCCTCACCACCGTTGCTGAAAGAGAGAAGGGCAACATAGCCTTCAGGCAGGACCAAAGGCCCCACGTCCCTGAGTTTCTCGATCGCTTCGTCTGACGCTCCATCTTTTTTGCGCCACTCCCGACCTTCAAGCATCTCATTCACCCCCTACGGCGAACCACGTGGGTATCCAGGAACGTACCCGGCCATGACCGCGACAGGCTTGAGCAACGCGTCGTAGGCGCGGCATCTCCCCCGCGAGGGGGGAGATTGCGCTCTCCCTACTCCGCCGTGCCTTCCTCGTACTCCGCCGACATCGACAGCCATTTTTCCTCATGGCCGGCCAGCTGTTGCGCAAGTTGTGAGCGCTCCTTGGCCAGCCTTGTCGCGGTCGACGGGTCCTTTTCGTAGACGGCCGGGTTGGCGAGTTCGTCCTCGATCAGGTCGATGCGCTTGCGGAGGCGGTCCATCAGCGCTTCGGTGGCGCGGATTTCCTTGGCCAGCGGCTCGAAGGCGGCGCGGCGCGCGGCTGCGTCGCGGCGGCGGTCGGCCTTCGAGGCTTTGTCCGCCTCGCGCTTGCCGCGGCGGTCGCCGGAGACGCCGGTAACCAGCGTCTTGTAATCCTCGAGATCGCCGTCATACGGATTAACCGCGCCGTCCTTGACCAGCCACAGCCGGTCGGCGGTCGCTTCGAGCAGATGGCGGTCGTGCGAGATCAGGATGACCGCGCCGGGAAAATCGTTCAGCGCATGGATCAGCGATTCACGGCTGTCGATATCAAGATGGTTGGTCGGCTCGTCGAGGATGAAAAGGTTCGGCCCCTCGAAGGCCGACAGGCCCATCAGGAGCCGCGCCTTTTCGCCGCCGGACAGATCCTTGGCGGCGGTGTTCATCTTTTCGGTGGTCAGGCCGAACTGGGCGACGCGGCCGCGCACCTTGGATTCCGGCGCATCCGGCATCAGCCGGCGGACATGCTCATAGGCGTTTTCGTCGGGCCTGAGGTCGTCGAGCTGGTGCTGGGCGAAGATTGCTACCTTGAGGCCGGGTGCCACCGTCATGCTGCCGGTCTCCGGCTTCAGCCGGCTGGCCAAAAGCTTGGCGAAAGTCGACTTGCCGTTGCCGTTGGCGCCGAGCAGCGCGATGCGATCGTCGGCATCGATGCGCAGCGTCATCTTCTTCAGGATCGGCTCGCCCTCGACATAGCCGACGTTGACGTTGTTCAGCGCAATGATCGGCGAGGCCACCGACTTCACCGGCTCCGGAAAGGAGAACGGCCGCACCGTGTCGTTCACGATCGCGGCGATCGGCTTCATCTTCTCCAACGCCTTGATGCGCGACTGCGCCTGCCTCGCCTTCGACGCCTTGGCGCGGAAGCGCTCGACAAAGGATTCCATGTGCTTGCGCGCGGCTTCCTGCTTGACGCGGCCCTTCTCCTGCAATTCGCGCTGCTCGGTGTATTGGCGCTCGAACTGGTCGTAGCCGCCGCGCCAGAAGGTCAGCTTCTTCTGGTCGAGATGGACGATCGAATTGACGGCGCGGTTGAGCAGGTCGCGATCGTGCGAAATCAGCAGCACGGTGTGCGGATATTTCGACACGTAGTTTTCCAGCCACAGCGTGCCTTCGAGGTCGAGATAATTGGTCGGCTCGTCGAGCAGCAGCAGATCGGGCTCGGCAAACAACACGGCGGCCAGCGCGACGCGCATGCGCCAGCCACCGGAGAAGGACGAGGCCGGGCGCCGCTGCGCGGCATCGTCGAAGCCGAGGCCGGCGAGAATGGTGGCCGCGCGTGACTCGGCCGAGTGCGCATCGATATCGGCCAGCCGCATGTGGATGTCGGCGATGCGGTGCGGGTCGGCCGCCGTCTTTTCCTCTTCGAGCAGCGCACTCCGTTCGAGGTCGGCCTTGAGCACGATCTCGATCAGCGGCTCCTCGGTGCCCGGCGCTTCCTGCGCCACCTGGCCGATGCGCGTGTTCTTGGGCAGGCTGATCGAGCCGGTCTCGGAGGCGAGGTCGCCGGTGATCGCCTTGAACAGGGTCGTCTTGCCGGTGCCGTTGCGGCCGACAAGGCCAGCCTTGCTACCGGCCGGCAAGGTCAGTGAGGCATGGTCGAGAAGCAGGCGTCCGGCCATGCGGAGCGAAAGGTCGTTGATGATCAGCATGGCCGGGCTTTTGCACGGGACAACCATGCTTCGCAAGGGCTTGAGCCCCGGTTCGCCGCATAAGCCGCGAAAACCGACAGAGCTGGTGATGTCGACCCCGCGCGCCGCGACTTCCCGCAAAACGCAAAAAGAACCCGCTATCCTGAGGGGGGACAAGGAGAGCGGGTTCTTTCGTGAACGGCGGCCTTGGGAGCGTCCGATCGACATCCAAACACGCAGCAGCTTGGTTTGTTCCATGGGAAGAACGAACTATGTGATGAACAAACGCTGCTGTGGCCGGCAGGTTTGTCCACAGGGGCGTGCCGTCTGTACGCTATCGACCATGACGCTGCGGAAAGACTCGGCTATCCTTGGATGTGCGGCGGGCCTGATCTCCGCCTGGCCGGCGCCATCAGCTTCCTCCCAAGCGGCGCCGGCCACCTTCCTTGACCGGAGCCGACGCCATCTGAGGCGGTCATTGTTTCGGCGGCGTGCCGGGCTGATCGCCGCCGGTCGTCGACTTCGGCACCGGATTCTTGTCGACCTGCGGGTTCTGATCGACCGTGTCGCCAGGGGCCTTGGTCGGCTGGATGTTGTTGTCGCAACCCGCAACAGTCAGAGCTGCCATAAGCAGCAGGATTGAGCGCTTTTTCATCGCAGTCTCCTCTCGCCCGACAACGAGGCGTCGGCGATTTGGTTGCGCGGCCGGTGTCGTTCCTGCATTCGCCAGGGGGCCCGGGAACAAAATGCCGCGTCTCCGGTTGCTGCACAATCAATGGAGGAAGGCATGATCCGTCTGCTCATCGCCGGGGCAATCGTCTATGTCGCCTATCGCGTCGCCAAGAAAGTGATCGACGAGGTGCCCGACGATTTTGATCCGCTGCTGCTGCCGCCGCCACAGGACGATCGCGAGGCGCTGCGGCGGCAATCGGCAAGGATGGGCGTCGAGCCCGAGCGTTAGTCGACACGCCTGCCCGCAAGGCTTCTTCGTTCACGAGCCCTATTCCGGCTCCGCAAACCGTTGCGAACAAAGCAGAAACGATGCTTGATGGGCGATGAACCTCGCCGCCCGTGATTCGTCCTTCCAGCCGGCCTATCTGGCGAAGCTCAACGCCGAGCAGCGGCTTGCCGTCGAACATGGCGACGGCAAGATCGCCGGACCGTTGCTGGTCATCGCCGGCGCCGGCTCCGGCAAGACCAACACGCTGGCGCACCGGGTCGCGCATCTGATCGTCAGGGGTGCCGACCCGCGCCGCATCCTTTTGATGACATTTTCGCGCCGTGCCGCGGCGGAAATGGCCAAGCGGGTCGAGCGCATCGCCGGCGAGGTGCTGGGGCGCGATGCCTCGGTGATTACCGATGCGCTGAGCTGGGCCGGCACGTTCCACGGCATCGGCGCCAGGCTGCTGCGCGATTATGCGCTGGAGATCGGTCTCGATCCGGCCTTCACCATCCACGATCGCGAGGATTCCGCCGACCTGATGAACCTCGCCCGCCACGAGCTTGGGTTTTCGAAGACCGAAGCCCGCTTCCCGACCAAGGGCACCTGCCTTGCGATCTATTCGCGCGCCGTCAACGCACAGGCGGCGCTCGGCGAGGTGCTGGGTTCGGTGTTCCCGTGGTGCGCCGGCTGGGCCGAACAGCTGAAGCAATTATTCGCACGATATGTCGAGGCCAAGCAGGCGCAGAATGTGCTCGATTACGACGACCTGCTGCTCTACTGGGCGCAGATGGCCGGCGAGCCGGAAATCGCCGCGCATCTGGGTGCGCGTTTCGACCATGTGCTGGTCGATGAATACCAGGACACCAACCGGCTGCAGGCCTCGATCCTGACGGCCCTCAAGCCCGACGGATCGGGGCTGACGGTGGTCGGCGACGACGCGCAGTCGATCTATTCGTTCCGCGCCGCGGAAGTGCGCAATATCCTGGATTTTCCCAAGCAGTTCGCGCAGCCGGCGGAAGTCGTCATGCTGGAGCGCAATTACCGCTCGACCGAGACCATCCTGGCGGCGGCCAATGCGGTAATCGGCGAAGCGTCGGAACGTTTCACCAAAAATCTCTGGACCGAGCGCAAATCTGCGGAAAAGCCGAAGCTGGTCAGCGTGCGCGACGAGACCGAGCAGGCGAGCTATGTCTGCCAGGCGATACTCACCGAACGCGAGGCCGGCACCGTTCTCAAAGCACAGGCGGTGCTGTTTCGCGCCTCGCACCATAGCGGCCCGCTGGAGATCGAGCTGACGCGCCGCAACATCCCCTTCGTCAAGTTCGGCGGGCTGAAATTCCTCGATGCCGCCCACGTCAAGGATATGCTGGCCGTGCTGCGCTTTGCCGAAAACCCGCGCGACCGCGTCGCCGGCTTTCGCGTGCTGCAACTTCTGCCGGGCATCGGCCCTTCGGCCGCCAATGCGATCGTCGAGACCATGGCAAATTCGCTTGACGAGACGATGGGGCTTGCCCGCTATCGGCCGCCGCAGCGTGCCGCCGACGACTGGCCGGGCTTTGTCGCGCTCTATAGCGGCCTGCGCGCCGGCGCGCAAAAATGGCCGGCCGACATCGAACAGGTCAGGCTCTGGTACGAGCCGCATCTGGAACGCATCCACGAGGATGCAACGACGCGCCGGGCCGATCTCCTGCAGCTCGAGCAGATCGCTTCCGGCTATGCGTCGCGCGAGCGCTTCCTTACCGAGCTGACACTCGATCCGCCGGACGCGACCAGCGACGAGGCCGGCCCGCCACACCGCGACGAGGATTATTTGATCCTTTCGACGATCCATTCGGCCAAGGGCCAGGAGTGGAAGAACGTCTTCGTGCTCAACACCGTCGACGGCTGCATCCCGATCGATCTCGGCGTCGGCAGCAAGGAGGATGTCGACGAGGAGCGGCGGCTGCTCTACGTGGCGATGACGCGGGCCAAGGACAGCCTGCACCTGGTCATGCCGCATCGCTTTTTCGTCCATGGCCAGGCGGCGCGCGGCGACCGCCATGTCTATGCCTCGCGCACGCGCTTCATCCCGCGCTCGATCCTCGGCGCCTTCGAGCAGGTGGCATGGGCCAGCGTCCAGGCCAGAGACGATCCGCGCCGACAGCCGCAGGTGCGTGTCGACCTCGGCGCCCGCATGCGCGGCATGTGGAAATAGGCACCCGCCTCGACGTCGGCGCTGCTCGCCCGGCGACCGCTCCCGGAGCCGGCGAAAAAACAATCCCGGCAACATGGAACCTCGCGCCGTGATCCGCGTTTCTGCCCGACCCCCAGACCGGAGAACGGCGTCCGCCGTGACCTCCGCCCATTCGAGAGGCCAGAATGCACGACAGGACGTTTTCCACCCCGGTCGCCCTAACCGTTGGAGCCGGCTACAAGCGTACGATCGCTTCGTTCTCCGAGATGCACGAATTCCTGACCGAGTTCCCGCCTTCGCGCCGCCGGCTGAGCTATGGCGCCGCGGTGAAGGCCTGCGAGGCGGCGCGTGCCGGCGATATCTCGGCCGAAGCGGCACGCGACGCCCTGATCACCTTTGCCGTAACGGCAGGCATCCTCTGGCCGGCCGCCCAGCCGGCGGTCTCGGTCAAGCCGGTCGCCCGGGGCCTCGGCGGCTACGCCGCCTGACAGAAACGACCATCAATGGACCGTCATCGGGCCGCCGCCCGGCGGGTCGCCCGCTGCCGCGGTTTCGAAACTGACCTGATTGCGGCCGTTCGATTTGGCCTTGTAAAGGTGCTTGTCCGCCACCACGAACATCTCGGCGTAGGTGGTCGGCCCGCTGAAGGCGACGCCGCCGATGCTGACCGAGAGAGGACAGGGCCGGCCGCCAGGCGAGAACTCCGCCTCACGGACGCGCCGGCGAATTGTCTCCGCCACCAGCCAGGACTGCGAAGGATCTGCGCCGGGAAGGAAAACCGCAAATTCCTCGCCGCCGATCCGGCCGACGATATCGGCGCCGCGTAGCTGGCCCTGGATTGTCCTGGCGATCAGCTTGAGCGCCTGGTCTCCGCAGTCGTGGCCGAGGCGGTCGTTGACGGATTTGAAATGGTCGGCATCGACGATCAGCAAGGCTCCGGCATTGACGACGGAATGGCTGCGGGCCTGTTCGAGATAGGCCTCGACGAGCATGGAAAACGCACCCCGGTTGAATACCGCCGTCAGGCTGTCGGTCGCCGCGACGACGGCCAGTACCTTCTGCGCGATCGCCAGCTGGCGCATTTTCCACATGAGGAAGAAGAAGAACGAGCTGGCCAGGACAAGCGGCAGCAGCAGGTCTGTGAGCTGCGCCCGCCACAGCGCTTCCGGCGACAAATACGGGAAATTGAAGGAATCGACGAAGAACGCGGCTGCAATGCAGACCGCCGTGCCCGCGACGGTAACGGCCACGACCCTGCCCCAGCTCGTCGGGGACAAATCGATCTGCATGCTTTTGCTCCTGCTTCAGCAGGCTACCTTGAAGCAACAGCGCAAACGAAGTCCTAAGACTTTGCTTTCAATTCGATCGCAGTCGAAGCGAACCAGCCGTCGAGATGGCGGCCAGATAAGAAGATCGGTCCTAAATCAGCTGCCGTCTGATGCTCATCCGGGTTACCGCGGTCACAAGAATGGCGCCGATCATGAAATAGATGGTCGCGACAATGTCGCCCTGGTGGAAATAATAACCGGAGTTGAGAAGCGCCAGGACCACGGCGAAGAACGCCACGAGGCGCAAGGGTTCATTGGGCATGCGTGCCAATTCTCGCTGTTGCTGCTGGATGCTGCTGAATGCTGCTGAAGCGGCCGCCCTCACGACCGTCCGCTCCATAAAATGTTTTGGCGCGTTTTGCAATCTCGGCAGATCGCCCTCTATCCACCGTCCGCTTCACCAGCCGCCCCAGGTTCAGGCGAAAGCCCTGCCCTCCTCGCTGCGCTGGAACATCGTCAGGTCCAGTCCGAGGCTTGGCTTGCCCAGAATGGTCAGGATCGCATGCGCCTGGCCGCGATGGTGGGTCTGGTGGTTGAAGAAGTGGTCGAGCGCCGGCGCCAGCCGCTGCGAGACGGTGCGCATATCCGAGACGGTCATGTAGGAGAAGCGGCCCGACAGCGCCTTGTCGCTCAGGCCGTCGACCCAGTCGATGATCCGTTTGTCCTCGGCCTCGCGCGCCAGCCGCAAGCCTGGCAAGGCGCGGTGCAGGACCGTGTCGAGCCTTGCCGGCGCGTCGCCCTCGCCGGTGAAGCGTTTCATCCAGATACGGTCGGCTGCCAGGAGGTGGTTGAGCGTTCCCATCATAGAACCGAAGAAGACGCCGACATTGCGGTCGAACTCTTCCTCGTCGAGATCGGCGGCGGCATCGTAGATGCGGCCGTTGGCCCATTGATTGTAGGCCGCAAACATCCTGAAATGCTGTTTCATTTTCTCTCGACCTGCGAGACCCCCTGCGCGGGTCTGTTTCGGGCATAGTTAGACTGCAAGGACGCTGCCGCCAATGACCATTCTGCTCTATGACCTTGTCGGACGCGATGCCGCCCGCCCATTCAGCCCACATTGCTGGAAGGCGGCGATGGCGCTGGCCCACAAAGGGCTCGACATCACCAGCGTGCCGACCCGTTTCGTCGAAGTGCCGAAGGTGGAAGGCGGCGTCTCGAAGCTCGTTCCGGTGATCCGCGACGGCGAGACGGTGGTCGCCGATTCCTTCGCCATCGCGCTCTATCTCGAGGAGACCTATCCCGAGCGGCCGACGTTGTTTTCCGGCGACGGCGGCAAGGCGACGGCGTGCTTCATCGAACGCTGGTCGCAGCTGACCATCCATCCCTACGTCACCACCGCTGCGATACTGGACCTGCACGCTATGCAGGACGAGGCGAACGCCGCCTATTTCCGGCAGAACCGCGAGCAGCGCTTCGGCAAGCCCCTGGAGGCGGTTTACGCCACCCGCGACGCCGGGCTCGCCGGCTTCCGCGCCTCGCTGGAGCCGCTGCGCTCGATGCTTGGCTATCAGCCCTTCATCGGCGGCCGGTCGCCGCTATTTGCCGACTACATCGTCTTCGGCGCGCTGCAATGGGCGCGCATCGCCACGCCCTACCGGCTGCTCGACGACAGCGACGTCGTGGCGCAATGGTTCGAACGATGCCTCGATCTGCATGGCGGCCTCGGCCGCAACGTCGCGGCGGCAGCGATCGCCCCGCTCGAGAGTTGAAATCGGCAGTTTTTATCGGAGGCGCCACATTTTGTTCTTGCTTTGTGCCGGCAGCTATGCTACTAATCTCGATATGGTGATGATTCGCACCGACGCCCGCCCGGCCTGCCGAGGCGGGTTTTGTTTTGCCGATCGAGGTCCAACGGCGTTGCCGGCAGGGATGTCGTCCGGCCTTAGCTGCAAGTTGCCAGCCGGCGAAATGCGACAATGCGGGTAGACGAAGTGTCGCTCGAAGCGCCTCATCAGTGCCTGGATCGAAGCAAACAAGACGAACATCCGGCGAACCGGGCAATCACAACAAAGGCAGCGCGCCATGACGGCAAACCCAGAGTTCCCGGCCGATTTTCGCGCTGCGCTCGCCAACCTTTTCCTGTGGCGGCGCGACGTCAGGCGGTTCAAGCCGACGCCGCTCCCCGATGGAGCGCTGGAGCGGCTGCTCGAGCTTGCCAGCGCCGCGCCGTCCGTCGGGCTGAGCCAGCCCTGGCGCTTCGTCGTCGCCGAGAGCGAAGCATGCCGCGCCGCCGTCAGGGCCTGCTTCGAGCGCTGCAACGCGGAGGCACTCCAAACCTTTTGCGGTGAACGCGCCGCCCTGTATTCGCGCCTGAAGCTTGCCGGCCTGAATGAGGCGCCCTGCCAGCTTGCGGTTTTCGCCGACCGCGCAACCGAGCAAGGGCATGGGCTCGGCCGCCAGACCATGCCGGCCACCATAGACTATTCGGCTGTCATGGCGGTCCACACGATGTGGCTGGCGGCGCGGGCCGAAGGAATAGGCATGGGCTGGGTCTCGATCCTCGATCCGGCGGAGATGGCGACGATCCTGGATGTGCCGCCGGAGTGGACGCTGATCGGTTACTTCTGCATCGGCTATCCCTCGGAGGAACACAGCGTGCCGGAACTGGAACGGGAAGGCTGGGAAACCCGGCGGCCGTCTATCGTGACAAGGCGGTAGTGGAATGGCGGCGCTGCGCGGGGAAGAATGACTCCTCCCTGCAGGGCTGTGGATGTCATGGATGGTTTCGCCGATCATCAGCATTGCCAGCGAGACACCATGGCAAAGCCAGTCGTGACGGGCTTGACCTGAGGAAGGGCATAGAATGTTTCGCTACGACATGCAGGCCGAGATCTGGGTCTATCCGGGCAAGGGCGGCTGGCATTTCGTGACGCTGCCGCCGGAGCTTGGAGCCCGGATCAAGACGGCGATGGTGGGGATGGCAAGGCCCTGGGGCTCGCTTGGCGTGGAAGCCGTCATCGGCCAGACCAGATGGCGGACATCGCTGTTTCCCGACCAGAAATCCGGCAGCCTGCTCTTGCCGATCAAGACCGCGGTGCGGGTTCGCGAAGGCCTCGGGGCTGGCGACACGGCCAACCTGACGATCGAGATGCAGTTATGACGACGTAGTCTCAGGCTGACGACGACGCGCTATAGGGCGGCCACTCGGTCGGCTCCAAAGTGGGTACCGGTTGTCGGAAAATCCGATGCTCAGCAAAAAGATGAGCGGCGGCATGGTTCGACTTGAAAGTCCGCTGCCCCAGCGCAGAAATGCGCGCTGCACCGGCCTCCCCTTGGCAAGCCGGCGGGCGGCTTGTATAGAGCCCGCCACCTTCAATTCCACTCTCCATCACAAGGACGATCCCATGGCGCTCGAACGCACTTTTTCCATGATCAAGCCGGACGCGACCCGTCGCAACCTCACCGGCGCTATCACCAAGATACTGGAAGATGCCGGCCTGCGCGTCGTCGCTTCGCGCCGGGTGTGGATGAGCCGCCGCGAGGCGGAAGGTTTCTATGCCGTCCACAAGGAGCGTCCGTTCTTCGGCGAGCTGGTCGAATCCATGTCGTCGGGCCCGACAGTCGTACAAGTACTGGAAGGCGAGAACGCCATTGCCAAGAACCGCGAAGTGATGGGCGCCACCAATCCGACAAGCGCCGCCGAAGGCACCATCCGCAAGCTGCACGCGCTGTCGATCGGCGAGAATTCCGTGCATGGTTCCGATGCGCCCGAAACCGCCGCGCAGGAGATCAAATACTGGTTCTCGGACACCGAGATCGTCGGCTGAGCCGGCATCCCGAACCCCATCAAGAAGGCCGGCACAAAGCCGGCCTTTTTTGCTAAAGCGCGTCGCGTTCGACCGGCCTCCTGCGACGGGCTTCAGGTTCTTGTCTTGATGCATGTCGTTATCGCAAAACCGCTGCACAGTTTTGCGCGACATGCAGTGGCGGACATTTTCAGCTTCAGGCTCCTCGACGGGTCACGGGTGCGTTAAGCTCGGAGGGGCGGATCAAACGCGGTCCCGACAATGGAGCCGACCAGGCCATGACCAGCACCATTCCCGGTTTCTTCCAAGGCACCGAAATGCCAACCGGCGGCTGGTGGGAAGCGCTGTGGCCCGAGCCCGCCAGCGTCCTGGCGGCGGTCGGCATGAAGCCCGGCACGGACGTGGTCGATCTCTGCTGCGGCGACGGCTGGTTCACGCTGCCAATCGCCAGGGTCGCCCGTCATGTGATCGCAATCGACATCGATGCCGATCTGCTCGAAGTCGCCAGGCGGCGGCTGGCCGAAGGCGGCGCGGGCAATTGCGAGTTTTTGGCGGGGGACGCCTATGACCTTGCCAGGCTGGTGCCTCAAACCGTCGACTTCGTCTTTATCGCCAACGCTTTCCACGGCGTTCCGGATCGGCCGCGGCTTGCCCGCGCCGTGCGCGCGACGCTTGGCCCTGCGGGTCGTTTTGCCATCGTCAACTGGCACCAGTATCCGCGCGAGCAAACCACGGTCCTGGGCGAGCCGCGCGGGCCAAAGACCGAGCTGAGGCTGTCACCCGAACAGACCACCGCGTCGGTGGAAGCGAGCGGGTTCAAGCTCGCCGAGCTGGTTGATGTGCCGCCCTATCACTATGGCGCGGTATTCAAACTCGCGACGAATTGAGAAATATCGCATGAGATGCGGCATCGTCGCCCGATACATGTCGCCCGCCGCCCCCTAGCGGCGGGTTCTGCCAGTCTATTTCGCCTCGCGTTCCTTCACGTTCGCATGTTCGTTCGCCGCTTCCGTGTCGGTGGACGGGGTCTTGGTCTCTTCACCTGAAAACGGGCTGCCCTGCCCCGGTGCGAGATCGCCGCTATGGCCGGCCTTGTTGGTCTGGAACGGTTGGCTGTCCGCTTTGAGACCGTGGTCAAGAGCATTGACGAGATGGTCGTCCGCCTTGGCAAGGCCGGTAAAGGCAAGGAGCGATGCACCGGTGGCGGCAAGGATAAGCGTGTGCGTTTTCATGTCTGGACTCCTTTGAGTTAAGGCCAGAACGAGCCGCAGCCATTCTGGCGGCTTCAACGAAGGGACGACGTCCCTTTTGCCTTACCCGCCATTTTTATGTGGAACTAACGCGCCCTCTGCCCGGCCTATTCCCGCTGAAACACAATGTGATCGGCATACAGCTGCCGCAGAGAGTAATCGGCTTGGGTGATGCGCTAGCTCGCGGCGTTGAAGCGCAGGATGTCGCGGCCGTCTCTGTCGGCGATGACAAGCTTGCCGGCGTCGACGTGGTAGGATGCTGCTTTGGCCAGCGCCTCGAACAGCGCCTTTTCCTCGGCCATGACCTGAGGCGCGCAGGCCTTGAAGGTCGAGCCGATGTCGCTGACGGCGATCGTCGAGCCGTTTACCTTGGCAGTGGCGAAATAGACGTTGCAAGGGCCGCTGCCGCCGGCCTTGCCGGCTTCGCTGATGCGGAATGTCGCCCGTGGCTCGGCAATCACGCCGATGCCGTCGATATATTCGACCAGCCAACTTTGGCCGAACACGGAGGCTGCCGCCGGCTCGTCGCCCGGCGCCGCCATTTTCAGCATGATGGTCTGTGGCGCGTCGCTGAGCGGGTCGACCTGGAGGCGCGTATCGGTGACGAATAGCAGCCGGTCATCGACAGTGATGCGCGCCTGCAGCGCGTAGGTCATATCAGGCCGGATCACCCGCGGATCGAAGCTGATCTCGAACTTGATCGGCACCTGGCCGGCCGGCACCACCTTGCGCTCACCGATGATTGCGACCGGCGCGTCGGCCAGCGACACGTCGGCAAGCTGCACGGAAAGCACGGCATTGGGCGGCAGCGCGATGCGCTCGCGATACATCACCTCGCCCTTGAGGGTCTTTTCGGCAGCCGCAGAACGATCCGGGACGGCCAGGATGCCGACGGCCAGCGGCACCAGTCCGAAGATGAAGAACTCGGCGATCCTGTCCAGCATGATCCTGCTCCCCTTCCGGCAAAGGGTCTCGCAGGATTACGGTCAATGAATGGCCGGCAGGGTATGGGATGGCTGTCGCAGGGATTTATTTGGACGGCGGCTGCTTCCAGCGGCTCGCCGCCTTGTCGTCGGCATCCTTGGCATCGACCCAGCCGCCCTCGGAACCGTCGCTATGGTGTTCCTTTTTCCAGAACGGCGCCCGTGATTTCAAATAATCCATCAGGAAATTCGCGGCCTCGAACGCCGCCTGCCGGTGGGCGGAAGCGGACACCACCAGCACGATGTTTTCGCCCGGCGCGATCTTGCCGTGGCGATGGATGACGGTGAGCCCCTGCAGCGGCCAGCGCTCGATTGCCTCGCCGGCGATGCGGGATATCTCGGCTTCCGCCATGCCGGGATAATGTTCGAGCTCGAGCGCCGAGAGCCTGCCTTGCTCGTCGCGGCAAAGGCCGGAGAAGGTCACCACAGCGCCGATATCGTTGCGACCCCTGGTCAGCCTGGCGATCTCGGCGGCGACGTCGAAATCCTCCGCCTGGATGCGCACGACCGGCACCACCGCGGACATGGTTCAGCCACCGGTCATCGGCGGGAACAGCGCGATCTCGCGCGCGCCGGCGATCTTCTCGCGGTGCTCGACATGTTCCTGGTTGATGGCGACGCGGATCACGTCAGGATATTGCAGCGCGTTCTCGTACTCCTCGCCGCGCGATTTCAGCCAGCGCAACAGGTCGGCGACCGTTTCGATGCCGGCCGGCAGTTCGACCTCTTCCTCCGGTCTGCCGATCCGCTCGCGCACCCAGGCGAAATAGATGAGCTTCGTCGACATTTTATTCATCCATGATGTGCTTGAGGCCGGCGCGGAAATAGTCGTAGCCGGTGTAGAGCGTCACCAGGGCTGCGATCCACAGCAGCACCAGCCCGGTCTGGGTGGTCAGCGGGAAGATCTTGTCGCCGGCGGGACCTGCAAGCAGGAAGGCGATGGCGATCATCTGGATGGTGGTCTTCCATTTGGCGAGCTGCGTCACCGGCACCGAGACCTTCAAGGCCGCCAGATATTCGCGCAGGCCCGAGACCAGGATCTCGCGGCACAGGATGATGATCGCCGCCCATAGCGACCAGCCGGCGATGCCGGCATGGCGGTCGGTGTCGGCGGCAAGCAGCAGCAGGCAAGTGGCGACCAGCAGCTTGTCGGCGATCGGGTCGAGCATCTTGCCGATGTTGGAGGTCTGCTGCCAGGCGCGCGCCAGATAGCCGTCGAAGTAATCGGTGATCGAGGCGAGCAGGAAAATGATGAGCGCCGACCAGCGCGCGAAGTCGCTCGATTTCAGATGCCCTTCCAGGAAGAAGCACAGCACCACCAGCGGCACCGCCAGGATGCGGGCATAGGTGAGCATGTTGGGCAGGTTGAATGCGCGCTGAGCCATGTTTTGGGAACTCTTTCTGCCTGCTTAGTCAAATCAGAAGCGAATGTGGGGGGTCAACAGGCCAGAATCGATTAGCCAGCCGAAATGTCGGCAATACGTCTTAGCTCTCGTGAAAATGATTGTAGACCAATTTCGCCACCTGCTCGGAAATGCCGTCGACCTTGACCAGGTCCTCGACGGCGGCACGGCTGACCGCCTTGGCCGTACCGAAATGCATCAGCAGCGCGCGCTTGCGGCCGGGGCCGATGCCGCTGATCTCGTCGAGCGGGCTCTTGACCATCTCCTTCTTGCGGCGGGCGCGGTGCGAACCGATGGCGAAGCGATGGACCTCGTCGCGCAGCCGCTGGACGAAATAGAGCACCGGATCGCGAACGGGCAGCGAGAATGGGGCCTTGCCCTTGACGAAGAAGCGTTCGCGGCCGGCATCGCGGTCCTGACCCTTGGCGATGCCGATGGCCACGACGCGGTCCTCGATGCCGAGATCGGCGAGAATCTTGCGCACCGCCGTCATCTGGCCCTGGCCGCCGTCGATGAGGATGACGTCGGGCCAGGCGGGGAAGGCGCCCGCGTCCTCGATATCGTCGCCCGGTTCGGTAGGGCTCGCCTCGTCCGCGCCCTCGGTTTGCGGGGCGTCACCATGTTCCTTCAACAGCCGCGAGAAGCGCCGCTGCATCACCTCGCGCATCATGCCGAAATCGTCGCCCGGCGTGATCTCGGTCGAGCGGATGTTGAACTTTCGATACTGGTTCTTCACAAAACCTTCCGGCCCGGCGACGACCATGGCGCCGACCGCGTTGGTGCCCATGATGTGCGAGTTGTCATAGACCTCGATGCGCACCGGCGGCTTTTCCAGGCCGAAGGTCTCAGCAAAGCCAGTGAGCAGCCGCGCCTGGGTCGAGGTTTCGGCGAGCCGCCGGCCGAGCGCCTCGCGCGCGTTCTGCAGCGCGTTGTCGGTCAGGTCCTTCTTCTCGCCGCGCTGCGGCACGGAGATTGACACCTTGCGGCCGGCGCGGGTGGAGAGGGCCTCCGCCAGCAATTCCTGGTCCTCGACGCCATGCGACAACAGGATGGTGCGTGGCGTCGGCTTGTCGTCGTAGAACTGCGCCAGGAACGATCCCAGCACCTCGCCGGCTTCGAGCGCCGGATCGGCCTTGGGAAAATAGGCGCGGTTGCCCCAGTTCTGGCCGGTGCGGAAGAAGAACACCTGGATGCAGACCTGGCCGCCCTCCTGATGGATGGCGAAGACATCGGCCTCGTCGACGGTCTGCGGATTGATGCCTTGATGGCTCTGCACATGCGACAGCGCCGCCAGCCGATCGCGATAGATGGCGGCGCGTTCGAAATCGAGGTTCTCCGAAGCCTGCTGCATGGCGGCGGAGATCTCCGTCTTCACCTTCTGGCTGCGGCCGGAGAGAAAATCCTTCGCCTCGGCGACAAGCCTTGCATAGTCGCCGTGCGAGATTTCGCCGGTGCACGGGCCGGCGCAGCGCTTGATCTGGAACAAAAGGCAAGGCCGGGTGCGGTTCTCGTAGAAGGAGTCGGTGCAGCTCCTGAGCAGGAAGGCGCGCTGCAGCGAGTTGATGGTACGGCCAACTGCGCCGGCCGAGGCGAAGGGGCCGAAATAGTCGCCCTTGCGCGAGCGCGCGCCGCGGTGCTTGTAAATACCGGGCGAGACATGGTCGCCGGTCAACAGGATATAGGGGAACGACTTGTCGTCGCGCATCAGCACGTTGAAGCGTGGCCGCAAGCGCTTGATGAGGTTGGCTTCAAGCAGCAGCGCTTCGATCTCGGTGCGGGTGACGACGAACTCCATCGTCGATGTCTCGCGCACCATGCGGCCGATACGGCTGGTGTGGAACCGGCCTTGCGCGTAGCTGGTGACCCGCTTCTTCAGGCTGCGTGCCTTGCCGACATAGAGCACGTCGCCGGCGGCATTCATCATGCGGTAGACGCCGGGCGCATTGGGCAGCCGCTTTACCAGCGTCTGGATCACCTCGGCGCCGACCATGCCGTCGGCGTCGCCGGCATGCGGGGTCCAGTCGATGGCGGTGAAGGTAACGTCCGGACCGCTGGCTGCAGGCTCGACGACCTCCTCGGCCGCCTCGTCCTCGAGGTCGATTTCGGGCGGCAGGTCGTCGGCGCCACCGCGCGTTTTTTGTTTCTGGTCCATGGGGCTCATTCCGTCATGCCTGTCACATCGGGCGTCTGCCATGCAAGATGCTGGCCGCCGTCAAGCGCGATCATCTGGCCGGTGACCGAGCGTGCCGCCCAGAGATAACGGATAGTGGCACCGAATTCCGGCAATTCCGGGCCGCGTTTCAGGATCAGCCCGGCAATCTGAGCATCGAAATCGCTGTCGTGCTGGCGCGTGTTCTTCAAGGTCGGGCCAGGACCAATGGCGTTGACACGGATGCGGGGACCCAGCGCCTGCGCCATCATCTCGGTCGCCGCCCACAACGTCGACTTCGACAGCGCATAGGAGAAATAACGCGGCGTCGGCCGCCAGACGCGCTGATCGATCATGTTGACGATCAGCCCCTCACTGTTCTGCGGCAAGGCCCGGGCGAAAGTCTGTGCCAACAGCGCCGGCGCCTTGACGTGCATGGCGAAATGGCGATCCCAGGCCGGCCAGTCGAAATCCTCAACGCTGTCGTGCTCGAACAGCGAGGCGTTGTTGACCAGCAGCGACACCGGCCCGAGCGCCGCCGCCGCGCGACCGACCAGGTTGCTGACGGCGTCCATCTCGGTCAGGTCGGCAGCAATCACTGCGGCCCGGCCATGTCGACCAAAATGACCACTGTTGATTTCGGCCGCCAGTGCCTCCGCCTCGGCCAGCGAGCGATTGCAGTGAATGGCGACGGCAAAACCATGCGCGGCAAGATCTTCGACGATCGCCCTGCCGATCCGTTTCGCACCGCCCGTCACCAGTGCCGTCGCGGCGACCTTGCTCATCTGTCAATCCTTAATCCGATGCCGATTCCGGCCTGCCGGGATCGCGCCGGCAAATTATGGCCCGCCAAGCGTTAAATCCCATTTCCACCTGGGGCAGGATTGTGGCAAAGTGCCCGGTGGGCGTTTTGGCTCGACCGGAATTCGGGCCAGCCCGCCCGCAATATAGGGCTCTGGAGCCCTTACACCAAGCCGTGTGCAGTGCAGCACGGCGAACCTGCTGACATTCGCTGTTGCGAAGATGCAACGTCAAGGTTCTGCCTCATTCGTGCCAGGGAATGACCCAAGTTCAGGTTCGCTTCAGCCGCATTTCGACACGACATTTGGAACCGTTGAACGCCGGATCCGTTTCATCCCCCGGACGGGTTGAGGGCGCTCATAAACAACAAGCCTGTGTCCTGTGGCTTAAGGAGTAAAGAACAATGCAAGCCAATCTTAAATTTGCGCGACCGCTCGCGGTGGCGTTTGGGCTGTTCGCCCTCGGCGGAACCGCCTATGCCGCGGACGTGGTTCAGGAAGAGCCGCCGGCACCTGCCCCGATCGCAGAACTTCCGGTCGCATCCTGGGCCGGTCCCTATGCCGGTGTGAGCGTCGGCTACGGCTTCGCTGGCCACGCCAAAGCCAAAGACATTGGCGTCGACGTCGACACCAAGGGTTTTGTCGGCGGCGTCTTCGGCGGCTATAACTGGCAGCAGGAGAACTTCGTCTACGGTGCCGAAGCCGATATCGGCTACAACGGCGTCAAGGGCGACGATGCCGGCATCGAGGCCAAGGGTGGCTTCGAGGGCTCGCTGCGTGCCCGCCTCGGCTACGCTGTCACCCCGGACATCCTGCTCTACGGCACCGCCGGTGGCGCGCTGAAGAACCAGAAGATTGAAGCTGCCGGCGTAAGCGACACCAACACGCAGTTTGGCTGGACAGCCGGCGTCGGTACCGACATCAAGATCACCGACAATGTGTTCGGCCGTGTCGAGTATCGTTACACGGACTTCGGCAGGAAGGACTTCGACGGTATCGGCAAGGTCAAGTCGACCGACAATCGCGTCACTTTCGGCGTCGGTATGAAGTTCTAAGTCGTCCAAGCCACGACACGAAAAAGCCGGGCCTCGCGCCCGGCTTTTTTTGTGGCACCGGTTGGGGCCGCCCGCCCTCAAGCCGGGATGGCGGGCTTCAGCTCCGGGAATTTCTCGTCGAAGCGTGCCGCCCAGCGCGTCAGCCGGCCGCGGCCCTTTTCCCATTTTCCAGCGAAGCGCAGCGAGAGATAGCCGAGGCAGGCGCGCAATGCGATCTGGCCGAGGGTGATTTTCTTCGGCAGCTTCGGCGGGTTTGCGTTGAGCAGATCGAGCGCGTCCGAAATCTTCGTCCACTGGCGCTCGAGCCAAGGCTGGTAGACCATCTCTTCCGGCCGTGTGCGCCGCTCGTAGACCATCGACAGCGCGCAGTCGCAGATGCCGTCGGCCAATGCCTCCAGCACCTCCGCCTCGAGGCGCTTGTCGGGATTGCGCGGAAACAATGCGTTCTTCGACATCCGGTTGAGATGCTGGGTGATGGCGCGGCTGTCATGGACCGAGCGGCCGTCGTCGAGCACCAGCACCGGGATCTTGCCGAGCGGATTGGCGCCGATCAGCGCGGCCGGTCTTTCCTCGGTCTTTATCGGCACGAGATCGACGGCGATGCCGGCATGAAGTGCTGCCATGCGCACCTTGGAACTGTAGGGAGAAGTAGACGCGTAGAGCAGTCTGGGCATTGTCGATTCCTGTTTGCCGGCTACAGCTCCATATGCCCCATTGGACGCGCAAAGGATGCGGTAGCATTGTGACTTCGTGCATGACCCTCACCGAAAATCGATTCCGACAGGGGCTCGTGCATGGGCACGTTGACCGATCATGCAGGGTTCATCAACGGCCAGAGGCGGATAACCGCGCCGCCAGCGTACAACCATTGTCTCGCGTTCGGATGCGATGAATCGGAGGTGCGTCGGCAGACGCGAGCGCGTCGGACAATCCAGATCCGAGCAACTACCAACTAGGCCTTGCACCGAAGGTTTGGTTTTGGCAGCCACGAAAATCCCACCGGACTTCGCCGCACGGCGAAGTCCTGGGAGCTGCGAAAAGATGTCTTCCTCCCGCCTCTTTCTCGTCCTGCCCGACCGTCAGCCAGCAAGCGAGGCGCCTATTAGGCATCCCGCCATGGCTGTCTTGAGTACTGTCCCCGGCGATCGGAGAACGGCGACTACTTCTTGGCCTTCGCCTTTGCGGGCGCTGCCTTCGGCTTGGCCGCGGGCGCTGCTTTCTTCACTGCTGCGGAAGATTTCGCAGCGGCGGCCTTTGCCGGTGCTGCCTTCTTCGCAACGGGCTTCGCCACGGCCTTTGCAGCCGGCTTCTTGGCCGGTGCAGCCTTGGCCTTGGCCGGTGCTGCTTTTGCCTTGGCAGGTGCTGCTTTCTTCACGGCCGGTTTTGCCGCGGCCTTGGCGTCCGGCTTTTTGGCCGGCGCTGCTTTTGCCTTAGGCGCAGCGGCCTTCGCTTTGGCCGCGGGTGCTGCTTTCTTCACAGCAGTTGCGGCCTTTGCCGCGGCTGCTTTTGCCGGTGCTTTCTTTGCCGGTGACTTTGCCGGTGCCTTGGATGCCGGCGCTTTGGATGACTGCTTAGCCATATCATGCCCCTTCCGTTGTGCCGACGGCCGTTATTGACCCGGCGCGCATTGCATATCTGACTCGCGGCTTGCTAGCCAGCGAAGCATTAGAATGATTTTTGCAGCTTAAGTTTCGGTTACGGCGAGCGCGCGACCATTTTACCCGCGCAAAAACCGGCTGCGAATCTTTGTGTCCCGCAGCGAAGTTCTGCGACAGAAATTCTGGTCGCTCTATCTCGACCGGTCTTCTCGTCAAGCTCAGGACCTTTTCGACCAGCTTTTGCGCTTCAACGTCCGACGCCCAGCGCGAACATTGTCAAGAACGAAGGCGGTCGCCCGCCTCGTCTTGTTCGAAAAGATAAACTACAGGTAAGTAGGAAGCAACGCGACGAGCACGCCGCTGCACTATCTTGCACGACGCGATGAAAGTAAGCAGATAGCTCGCATTTCTGAAGGACAGGATATCGCTCGATAGATCCGGTCGAGCCGACCTCGTGATCGAATGCGCTCGGCCGTTCAGGCGCCGAGCGGCTCACGGCTCATCTGCAGCCGGCGCGAAGGCTCGGCCCTGTGGAGATGGACGGCGAAGGTATCCCATGGCGGCATGACCGAAATCTGCGCCAGGATGCGCCCCGCTTCACCGCGATGATAGCCGCCGTGCAGTACGACGTGGGTCAGCATTTCCTGTCGCGACATCAATGCCCGTCGGTGAACACGAATGCGACGGACTCGGACAGCTGCCGCGACGAAACGGTTTCGAGATAATCGAGATACCAGCGATCGGTCGCTGCGACCGCGGCGCGAAGTTCGTCGAACGCCGGCGTGTCCTCGGTGGTGTCGGCGGAGTAGCCATGGCTTGCGTCAACCAGGTGCGCCGAGAATATCCGCGACACCACATGGCTGTGATCGATGAGCCCTATCACGGCCTGCCGTTCCTTGCCGTGAACATGCGGGTCGAGACTCGCGAGCTTTTCCAGCAGTTCGTCATTGGCCCAGGCCTGATAGGCAAACAGGCTGCGAAGCAGAGCGAGCGCATTCATAGTCGGTGTCCTTTTCCGGAAATGCGAGTATGTTGTTTATGTTTTCAGGAGAATGGGCGAACGTGTCTACTCGCATTGCAAAACCGCATCCGCGCATGCGCAAACAGCCGCGCCAGGCGCGTTCCAGGGCAACCGTCGAGGCGATCATCGAGGCGGCGGCTCATGTTCTGAGCGGGCTGGGCTGGGCCGGCTTCACCACCAACAAGGTTGCCGAGACAGCAGGTGTAAGCATCGGCACGCTCTACCAGTACTTTCCCGACAAGCTTTCCCTGCTCGCTGCCGTCCGGCGCCGTCACTTCGATCATGTGCTGTCGGTCATTCGCGATTCGGCGGAAGACCAAAAGCCGCTAAGGAAATTCGCGCAGGAGCTGGTGCGCGGCATGATCGCGGCGCACAGCATTCACCCGACACTACATCAGGTGCTGCTCGACGAGGCGCCGGGCGATCGCGGCTCCAGGGCCGCCCATGCTTCGTTCCAGGCACAATACCTCAATCACTATGCGACTGCTGTCGCCACTTATCGCAAGCCAAGGAAAGGCGCCGACTCGGAGACCGTGGCGCGCGTGCTGTCGTCAGCGATCGAAGGTGTGATCCACAACGCGGCACGCCGGAACATGCTCGCCGCGCCGGAGCTGCAAAAGCAACTCGTCGAACTGATCTGCGCCTACCTATCGGGAGCAGGCCGCATCGGTCGATAGCGCATGGCACGGCGGAAGTCGGGATTTCTGTGTGTCGTTCAAACCCGGCTTATGAGGTGCGGCAAGGACGATGCCAACAATGCCGCACCTGATGCGGCCAAGAGTGTGAGGACGATCTTTCGAAAAGTCGCCTCGCTAACGCCGATGTAGAGTCTCGCGCCAAGGAGTGTCGGTATCAACATCGCCGGCGCGACGACGGCAAACATCGGCAGCATTTCGAGCTTGATCTTTCCGGCCGCAAGATAGGCAGCCATCGTCATGGAGAGGGTCACAAGGTTGAAATTCTGGATAACAATACGCTGCCGGTCCTTTTCCCATTGGCGCAGCACGCACCACAGCGTTGGAACCGGGCCGGTGAAGCCGCCAAGTCCACCCATGATGCCGCCGACCAGACCTATTGCGCCGTCTGCAACAGGACCTCCGACCGTGATGGGAGGGAGGCGACGGGCAAAGAGCATCAAGGGACACCAAACGACCAGCAGCGCTCCGAAGACCAACTTGAACAACTGCACATCCAGCAAAGGCAGGATGGCGACACCGACCGGAATCCCGATGATCCCCCCGATCAGGAATGGCAGCAGAAGCTTGAGGTCGAAGCCCCGGCGGACGGTGACGGCGGCGATGATCTGGCCGGTGAGCGCCCCAAAGACCGCCATGGCGGCAGCAAGCTGGGGCTCCACGGTCCAAACCCAAATCGACATGGCAACCAGGCTGAAAGCGAACCCGGAAAGCCCCTGGACGAAGCCTGCAACGACCGCGCCGAGAGCAACAGTATAAACAAGCGAATCCATGTGGTGCTGTTTCCCCCGCAAAATGATCGATGTGGTCGGTTGGCGTTGACATGCATGGAAGTCTCCGATTTTCGCAACCTCGTCCGACCTTGGACCCTCAACACCAGAGAGGTATGAATGTCCTCCTTGCCGAGCTTGGCATTTGTCACATGGTTTTCGGCTGATCCCAGATCAGCCGCGGCTTTCTACGCGAATTTCGGAATTGCCTTCAGGCAAGAGCAGCATGGCTCCGGTCCGATACATTTCGCGTTCCAAGGTGAAGGGCTTGCGATCGAACTCTACCCGGCAGAAGCAACGACGCCGGAAGGAGCGGGAACGATGATCGGCTTCGAAGTCGCCAACGCAGATGAAGCTGCTTCTGCCGCCAAGGCCAACGGCTTTGGAATCATTGCGGACGTCAAGGCGACGGCTATGGGCCGACGTGTGATCGTCCGTGATCCTGATGGCCGTCAGGTGTTCCTTTTCTCGACCACCTAAGTGACGCAACAATCCGTCGGGATCGGAAAGCGCTGGTCAGCGCAGGACGCGGCAGCGGCCGTTGTAGACCATCCAGCGGTCGAAGCCCGAGACGCAGAATTCGACATTGTCGCCGATCGAGGCAAAGCCCTGGCCTTCTTCGATCAGGTACCAGATGGTGCGAGCGCCGCCGTCGGAGAGGCTGACGGTGGCGCCGCAATAACGGCGGCCGATCGGCCAGGTGTCGTCGGCCGGCAGATAGCGATGCTGGTGGATGCGCTGGAAGTCGACGATCTGCACATCCGGCAGATGCGGCACGTGATGCACCTGATAGGAGAAGCGGTCGGTGATCTTGTTCAGCACCCAGGCCTCGCCGCAGACGCCGCTATCCTCGTCGGTATAGATTGCAAGGTCGGCCGCCTGGACTGCCTGGGTGACGCCAAGAGGCGCAGCCAGCGGCGTGCAAAAGGCGAGCAGTGCGGCAAGGGCGGATTGGGCGAAGCGAGTCATGGCAGCCTCTCAAGGTCGACTACGCGCACTGTGCGGATTCGCTGACGCGCGGTCAAGCGGTTGTAGCGACCGTGGTTGTGGTGACGATGGTTGCGCTGACGGAACGGCAGGGCCGCGCCCTCAAACTACTCTCCCGCCAGCCAGTCCAGCGTCCAATGCGACGGCTGCTCAAGTGCAAGCAGCCGGTGCAGCGCCGGCAGCAGCGTCCGTAACTCGCCTTCCAGCGTGAAGGGCGGATTGACCACCACCATGCCGCAGCCGTCGAGGCTCGGCTCGACGGCGTCCGGCCTGATCTCAAAACCGATGTCGAGCAGCTTCGAAATGCCCGTCTGCTTCAGCGCCTTGCGGAAGGCGGCGACCGCCCTGCGGTCCTTGAGCGGATACCACAGCGCGTAAATCCCTCCTGGCCAGCGCCGATGGGCTCTTTGCAGCCCGTCGACCAAGCGACCGAACTCGCCCTCTTCCTCGAAAGGCGGATCGATGAGCACGAGGCCGCGCTTTTCCTTTGGCGGCAGATGCGCGCCGAGGGCCAGCCAGCCGTCGAGCTCGATCACCCGGGTCTGGAAGTCGCCGTCGAACAGCGCCTTCAGCCTGGCGGCATCCTTAGGGTGCAGTTCGACCGCCGACAGCCGGTCCTGCTTGCGCATCAGGTGCCGGGCGATCAGCGGCGAACCCGGGTATTTTTTCATGCCGCCGTCCGGATTGAGCGAGCGGACGGCTTCAAGATACGGCGCCAGCAGTGCTGCCGCCGGCGCATCGAGGGCCGCATCGACGAGCCGGCCGATGCCGCCTTGCCATTCGCCGGTCTTTTGCGCTTCGGTCGAGGACAGATCGTAACGGCCGATCCCGGCATGGGTGTCGATGACCCGAAACGCCTTGTCCTTCTGTTTCAGATATTCGATCAGCCGGCTGAGCACGACATGCTTGACGACGTCGGCGAAGTTCCCGGCATGGTAGGCATGACGATAGTTCAATTGGAGCCCCTGCCCCAGCGCGGCGGTGGCGGCTGCGAGTTCGGATTTTCCGGCCGACGGCCGCCGAAACGGAATGCCAGCACCAGCCCGACCAGGCCCGCCGCCATCAGGGAAAAACCAACCGGGCGCGCCCGGCGGTCGACCTCGCCGGCCCCCGAGCGCAGGACGAGATCGACGGCCCGCATCGGAATGCCTTCGGCGTCGCCCGGACCGACGGTGAAGATGTAGGAACCAGGGGTAACGGTCGGGATCAGGCCAGCCTCGTCGCGAAAGATCCTGTCCGGCAGTTGCGGGCTGACCTGGCGCGGATTGTCGGAGTGATTGAACTGCAGCGTCGAGGCGAGCACCGTCCTGCCGCCGGTGGCGGCAGTGAGGGTCAACACAGTGCGCTGCTGCGAGACGATGCGCTCGGCTCTTGCCGTAAGGTCGACCAGCAGGCGTAGCGGCCCGTCGCGTGCGCTCAGGGGCACGGTCACCGGCTTGAACCGGCCCTGGTCGTAAACTCGCCAGGTGCCGATCTCACGGCCGGAGAAATTGGTCATCGCCCAGGGATAGACGACGCCGATGCCGGTACCGATGAGCAGTATCAGGGCGAACAGGGAGCGCATGAGGTCAAGTCCCGGTATTCGGCGCGATGGTGCCGTCGCGGGCGCGCTCCATTTCGTCCAGGAGCATGTCAAGGCCGAGATCAAACGTCCGGTCGAATTCGGCGGTGCCGAAATAACGCCCGGCCGCAGCTACTTTTGGAAAATCCTGCGCCAGTTGCTCGTCGCTGACGATGGTCACGGCCGAAGGCCCCTTTGCATAGCCGGCAGTCTCGTCGAGGATGGCACCCATCAGATAATAGCCGGTGGTGCGGAACAGCCGCGCACCCAGTTGCGGTCCGAAGCCGCCGGCCTCGAACAGGCCAAGGATGCCGTTCAGCCAAGTGAGACAGGTCGGCGAATTCATCCGGTAGGTTACAAGGAACGTGGCAAAGGCCGGGTGCTCACGCGCGACGCGGCGGAAATCCTGCACGGCAATGCGTAACCTTTGTCGCCAAGGGAGGTCCGCGTCGGGCATTTCGAGGGAGCCGATCAGCCGATCCACCAAGGCTTCGAAGAGATGCGCCACCGAAGGAAAGTGGTGATAGATGCTCATGGCTTCGCAGCCGAGTTCTGCCGCCAGCTTGCGCATCGAAAACCCGGCGAGGCCCTCGCTCTCGATCACCTTCAAAGCGGCATCCTCGATCATCTCGCGAGACAGCCGGCCGCGCGGTCGCTTTTTTTTGATCGATGTGTCCATGGTGCCGCTTGACAACTTACGCTGTAAGGTTCATTTTCGACGTTACCTTACACCGTAAGGCCAACAAACGCCAGAGGAGAATGTCATGTCTGCCTATCGTACTCTTTCATCAACGCATTCTTCCATCCGCCGCGCCTGCCTGCTCGCCGCCACCTGTGTGCTGACCCTGGCTGCAGCTCCTTCTTATGCCGATGAGTATGACGCGACCGTCACGGACATCCAGTCGACCATGGGCGGGGTGCCCGGTTTCGTAAAGCAGTTCCCGAAAGCCGGTCTGCCCGGTGCATGGGCCGAGGTCAAGGCCATCCAGCTCAGCGACAAGACGGCGCTGCCGCCGAAGGTCAAGTCGCTGATCTCGCTGGCGGTGGCGGCGCAAATCCCGTGCAACTACTGTATCTGGTCGGACACGCAGGACGCCAAGCGCGCCGGCGCCACCGACGAGGAGATCCAGGAGGCGGTCGCCGTTTCAGCGCTGACCCGCCATTGGAGCACGATCTTCAACGGCATGCAGGTCGATTTCGATACGTTCAGGAAGGAGATGGGCGGGCAGTAATGCTTTCGTTATTAGAGCGGGACGCGTTCAGACTGAATTAGCCTTCCCGCTTCGACTGTTTTGTGTGATCCGCCAGCACCTCATCGATGACCCGCCACGATTTTTCCGGCTCGCGCTGGTTGCCGTCATGTCCCGAAGCGACGATCAGCGCCTTCCACAACGCCCAGCCCCGTGCGCGCGCCCAGCTGTGCTCGTCAAGGGCAATGGCGTCGCGGAACGCCTGACGGCTCTCGCCGTAAAATTCCGTCCACGCGATCACCAGATCACAGGCAGGATCGCCGATAGCCGAACTACCGAAATCGACGACCGCGTAGAGCTTGCCATCTTCGACGAGCAGATTGCCCGAGGCGACGTCGCCATGGACCCAGACCGGCGGCCCTTGCCAT
>NZ_JAMYMD010000014.1:0-121457 GCF_040318335.1 Mesorhizobium sp. M1182 | reverse complement strand
CGGCGCTGCAGGACGCGGGCTCCATTGCGGCGCTTCTGATCACGGCGGAAGCCATGATCACCGACGTTCCGGCGAAGGAAGCCGCACCGGCAGTTGGTGGTGGCGGCGGCGGTGGCGGCGGCAGCATGGGATACTGAGACCTTGGCGTCCGGAGAAGCCCGTGCGTGAGCCGACGCTGCTTCCGGTATTCGGCAGACTTAGGGTCAAGCCGCCGGTCGGCGTTGCGGCCACGCCGGGCAGGAGAATGAAGAACGGGGTACCCCGCATGCGGGAGGGCATCTCACGGCACGGGGGCCTGGCTTTGAAGGTGTGCGTGGTGCTGTGGACAGTCGTTGGCCTGGCGGCAGTCTTTGTCATTGTGCAGGCCTGAACCGATCGACACAAATTGGTGCCGGCAAAAATGAATAGGACGCGACTATGGCAAACCGCTACGCGTTTCGCATGGAACGCCCGGACAGCTGGACCGTTTTCGACGTTTTCACCGGCCAGCCCGCCGAGTCCGATCACAAGATCATGGTCGGCATCAATGCCGGCGAAGCGGACGAGATGGTCGGCCGGCTGAACGATGAAGACGCCAAGCGGCGGGAACAGGCCGGCCGCTGAGCTAGCACACCGGCGAGCAAATTCGCCGGAATGATTCGCTAAGCACCTGTGCGGGGCGTACAGTCCGTTGTCGCCGGCCACAGAACAATGGGCACCGGCGCTTGAGAGCGTCCATCGTACTCCCGCCCCCTCGATGGGAGCCGCATTATGGACAACGATCAATCGGCCGATGTGATTTCGACTTTTGACTGCAATATCCTGCGTGACGCGTTCAGAACATCGGTCATTGAAAAGCAGATCCCCGAGGATCAGTGGCAGGCATACGCCGCGCTTTTGATCCGCGACTATACCGGCAACTCCGATTTTAATCCGGCGTTGCTGGCCTGGATCGTGCGACCGTAATTTTATCGCCGTGCAAGGTGCCGGGGCGGACAGCCGCTCCGCGCTCTCTTTCATTTTTGCCTAAAAGGATAATAAGCATGAGGTACATGAAAACTCCGGACGCTCCGGCCATACCGGTCAAGCCAATCGTCGAAACTGGAAAAATCCTGTCGAAGCGGCTGACGATCAGAAGCGACGAAGCAACAAGACGAAAGTCCGCCGACACCGACGGCACGGTGCGGCGGGCGCGTCAAATTGCGGAAAGCAACCGCCTGATTTGATGCCCCTATGTCCCTTTGGGCAAAACCCGGACATCACCCGATGCCTTGGTACAACGTTCGCGTCATGCCGGAGAGCGACATTCGGTCATTCTATCGATATGTGAAGTCGCTCGGTGATCCCGGCGCCTTCCTCCCGAGAACGGCGAGACCGGGGGAAGAGCCGAGGACGCCCTTCGTCACGCTGGAGCCACCGCAAATGCCGGAACCTTGTTCACGCGACCTGGACTGCGGCGTGGGCGAAGTTTGCTCGGCCGCACCAGTCCGCCAATGCGTTAAGAAGTAGGCACCTTGGGCAGCGGCCCTCTTAAGACAGCCGACCCCAACTACGCGGTAGGGCGAAACCTTAAGTTTCGGAATAGTAGCGAAGGCCGCCCTCGGGCCAGACGTCAAGTCAGACCGTCAATGATAAAGCTTAGGGTGAGCGCCTCGCGGATCGCCTGTGGATTTGGGCTTGACGTTTTTCGGAATCGCCAGGGCATGAGTTCCTCGATCTGGGTCTGCGGATGGCCGTTTGATGATGGCGTCGAGGGTTTCGGCGAGGTAGGCGACCGGGTTGACGTCGTTTAGCCTGCAGGTGGCGATGGAGGCGAGCAGCGCCCAATTTTCGGCCCCGACTTCGTGACCTGCAAACAGGGCATTTTTTTCTGGTCAGGCATACTGGCCTGATCGCGTTTTCGACCGGGTTGGTGTCGAGTTCCAGGCGGCCATCGTCCAGGAAGCGGGTCATGCCTTGCCAGTGGCCGAGCCCATGCCGGATGTCTTCGGCCAGGCCAGAGCCGGAGGAGATCATCGATAGCTGCTTTTCGAACCATGGTTTCAGGGCAGCGATGATGGGCGCGGAATGCTCCCGTCGGGCGGCAAGCCGGGCTTGAGGTGATGCGAGCATCCGCGCGTGATCCGCACCCATTACCCCTACGCCGATAATTCCAACGCGTATACTCAAGTTGACCTCCGTATTATTCCAATGCGTTCAGTCAAGCCAGCCTGTTGTCCGGGCTTTTCCGGCCTCGTGCGAGTCGGCGGCCGCCTGGATGAATTTCACCCAGCGCAGCCCGTCGAGCACGTTCGGAAACAAGATCGTGACTGCCTCCGCATGAACGGTTGCACGGTACAACGCGGTACGCGATGCCGTTTCGTGAGACGCTTCTCGCAATGAATCCTGGCCGGCTCCGCGGGCGAAAGCGCGTCAGAGAAGCAGCCGCTGGTCCGTTGTAGGCAAGATGCGGATCATATCCGCAGTAGGATGAACCTGCCGTGCCGGCGTGTCTATCTTCTGAGGCTGACCGGTGCTGGCGGCGCGCTCAATGGCAAGCAGGGCGCGCACGTCGGCAAATCCTTCTCCACCGTCGGCTTCAGGCGGTTGTGCATTCAGGATGCAGTCGGAGAAATACGCGGTCTGTCCGGCGAAATGGTCTGTCTGCGGGAACGTCGTTTCGGTTCTGATGTCGCCATGCCGAAGCTTCATTTGCACGGCAGTCTCGAAACGGAAGCCAGGTTCGGCTGTTACGCTCCCCTTCGTTCCGGCCACGTGGTAAAAATCCGAATTGTCCGCGCCGAAGCTGGCAATGAACTGTGCAAGCCGGCCCTCGGGGAAGCGCAACGTCACGGCAATGCTTTCCTCTACCTCCCCGACTGAGGCGCTGCCGAAACTCCTTACCGCGACTGCCTCGATCGGCTCAGTGGCAAAGATATGGCGCGCGGCATTCAGGCAATAGACGCCGATGTCCTGCAAGGGACCGCCCCAATAGGCGGCCTTGAGGCGGTGATTGTCGGACGACGCTACGAAGGAGAAGACCGCGGCAAAGATGCGGGGATCGCCGATCTCACCGCTGCGGATGCGCTCCAGCACCTCGACAGTGCCGGGCTCGTTGTGCAGCCGATACGCCGTCATCAGGTACGCTCCGCTCTCATTGGCGGCGGCGATCATCGCCTCGCATTCCGCCTCGGTCGTGGCCAGCGGCTTCTCAACGAGCGCGTGCTTGCCGGCTCTCAGGGCTCGGATCGCATAGTCGGCATGCATGGAGTTCGGCAATGCCACGTAAACTGCATCGGCGACGTCCGATGCGAGCATCTGGTCGTACTGCTCATAGCTGAAGACGTGTTCCACGCCGTAGAATTCGGCGAGCTTAGCGGCGTTTTTGGCCGAGCCGCTGACGATCGCCGTGATTGTCGAGTTTCCGGTCTGGGACACACCGGGCATAAAGGCTTCCTGTGTGATCCAGCCCGCGCCCACCACGGCATATCGTATCTTTCTCAATTGCTCCTCCCGAATGGGATCACTCCCGGCACTCGTCTAAAAATGGTCACGCCGTGGCCAGCGGAGCGTCTCTGAGGCCTGACGGCAGCGGTCGATTTGAGCCAGTCGCTCGATGGGTCTGTTGTCGCCTCTCAGGGGCAAAGGCGGGCAAGAGTCATCCCTCGCCCGCCGCAGAGTTGCGCCCCCCGCCTACTTTCCGATGCAGGTGTCGGCGGTTTCGGGGGTGCAGACGTCGAGACCGGTGTAGGTCGGGTCGGCCGGCGCGGGCTTGCCGTCCTTGATGTCCTTCAGCGCCAGCATGGTCTTGTAGCCCATTTCGAACGGCCGCTGTCCGACCTGGCCGAGCGACAGGCCTTCCTTCATCTGGTCCATCTGCACCGGCAGCGTGTCGGCGACGACCAGAGCCAGCTCCTTCTTGGCGATCTTATCCTTGTACGGCTCGACCGCAGCGCGATTGGCATCCGGTATGAATTGCGGAAAGCCGCCTGTCGGCACGAAGGCGTCGAGGTTTGGCGTCTTCGCCATGAAGTCCTGGAACTGCTGAACCGACAGAGGGAAGTCGTCGTTGGTATAGAGAGGGCAGCCCGGTGCTTCCGTCCAGCCGTTCTGGCCGGTCAGGGCATCACCTGGCGAGGCAGCCGACTCCTTGCCGGCCAGCGTATCGCGTATACCCTTCATGCGCTCATTGTGGTTGGCCGCGGCAGCTCCGCCCGACTGGATACAGATGGTACCGCCTTTCGGCTTGATGGTCTGCACGATCTTGGCGAGGTTGACGCCAATTTCGTAATTGTGCGTGCCGATATAGGCGACACGCAGGTCCTTGTTCTCCGGTAGCACATCCGAGTCCCAGGTAAGCACGGGAATGCCCGCTTCCCTGGCGGCCTGAAGCGCGACGGCCATTGCCGCGGCGTTCGACGGGGCGACGGCGATGCCGTCGACCTTCTTGGCCACCAGGTCCTGCACGATCTGCACCTGCTCCTCGCCGCCGCCATGCTCGCCGGGGCCGATATACATGCATTCGATCGCGCCGCTGGATTCGGCTTCGGCCTTCTTGCAGCCGTCACGAGCCTGGTCGAAGAAAGGATTGTTCATGTTCTTCGGCACAAGGGCGAAGACGTATTTCTGCTGGGCATAGGCCTGCCCTGCCATCAGCGCGGAAAACGCCACGGCCGCCGTCAGAATGTATTTTTTCACCTGTTCCTCCACTTTGTTTTGACGTCCACTATCCCCGACGGCTTGCGGCCGCCGGATTCTATTTGCGCTTCCAGGTAAACATACCCTCCAGCGTCGCCCGCAGCGACTTGCCCGAGGTCTGCATGCCGAGAAGCACGGCAAGAATGATGAAAGCCCCGACAAAGGCGCCCTGCCAGTTCGAATCGATCCCGGCCATCAGCAGCGCGTTGCGGATGACCTCGAGGAAGGCCGAACCGATCACAGCGCCAAACGCGGTTCCGTAGCCGCCCATCAGGCTGGCCCCCCCGATGACGGTGCCGGCGATCACCCTCAACTCGTAGCCGGTTCCCATCGCGTTGATGGCCGAGCCGCTGTAGCCGAGCAGCAGCAGGGACGCGATCGATGCGGTAAATGCGCAGAAGACATAGGCCTGGAATTTGATCCAGTCGACGGGGACGCCGGTCATCCGCGAGGCGTTCTCGTTGCCGCCGATCGCGAAGAGGTGGCGCGCCCAGGCGGTGAAAATGAAGACGGAGCCGACGATGAGCGCGAGGATCACCATCACCCAGAACTGCGAGGACAGTTCCGGGATCCAATGAGGCACCCAGCCGTCAGGCGTGTGCCTCGGCCATTTGGCCTGGCCGATGGCCTTGACGATCGGCGCATCGGGTCCGAACTGGTAAAGCATCTGGTTGCCGGACAGCACGACCGCCAGCGAGCGCGCGATCGACAGCATGCCTAGCGTCACCACGAAGGACGGCATGCCGATATAGGCCACGAAGAAACCGTTAAAGGCTCCGCAGGCGATGCCTGCGAGCAGACCCGCGCCAAACGCCACATACCAAGGCTGGTGCCAAGTGAGCAGCAGGCCGGCGACGATCGCGACCAGCCCCATCACCGAGCCGACCGACAGATCGATGCCGCCGGTGATCAGCACCACCGTCATGCCCAGCCCCATGATGGCGATAGGTGCAAAATTGCGGGTGGTGTTGGTAACGTTGTCGACCGTGCCGAAGCTGGGCTCCAGCCACGTCATGAAGACCACCAACACGAAAAGCGCGATCGCGACCCAGAAGGCCTGGCTGGCGATCATCTTCTGGAAAACGCTCTGCTCTATTATGCCGACCACATCACCGATGGACGCATGGCCTTCCTTCAGCATGTCGCTCTGGCTATGCATCACGGATTGCTCCCGTAATTAGGCCGGTGATCTCCTCCGGCGATGTCTTCTCCGTCGCCTTGTCGGCCACTTTCGAGCCGCGTCTCAGCACGATGATGCGGTCGCAGACCGCGAACACATCGGGCATGCGGTGGCTGATCAGCATTACCGACACATTTTGCGATTTGAGCCGCCGGATCAGCTCCAGCACCTCGGCTACCTGGCGGACGGAAATCGCCGCGGTCGGCTCATCCATCAGCACGAGCTTGGAGTTGGATAGCCGGGTGCGGGCAATGGCGACCGCCTGCCGCTGGCCGCCTGACATTTTTTTGACCAGATCGCGCGGCCGCGTCTCCGACTTCAGCTCCGCGAACAGTTTTGCCGAGCGGTTGATCATCGTCTGCTTGTCGAGCACGCGGAGCGGCCAAAACCCCTTCTTCATCTCGCGGCCGAGAAAGACATTTTGGGCGGCCGTCAGATTGTCGGCCAAGGCCAGATCTTGATAGACGACCTCGATCCCTTCGCCCCGTGCCTCGATCGGCTTGTGGAAATGGCAGACCTTGCCGTCCACCGCGATTTCGCCGTCGGAGGGTGGGAAGTTCCCCGCAATCAGCTTCACCATGGTCGATTTCCCGGCACCGTTGTCGCCCATCAGGCCAACCACCTCGCCGGCAGCAACCGCGAAGCTAACATCTGACAAGGCGCGGATAGCACCAAAGCTTTTCGAGACGCTTCGTACGTCCAGCACAGACACATTCTCCTCCCTGTGCGACGTCGACTTGAGCACTCAGCCGACGTACCTCTCTCCGGCTGCAATCTATATTGCAAAATGTACAAACATGCAACGTTTATTTCAGACGCATGCGGGGCGGCGACCAACTCTCCCTCGCATCAGTCTGTTCGCAGCCACTTGCTCTCCCGGGCCGAGCCCTGAATTGCCTCCACGAGTTCCTGGATGCGTTGGCCGGCCCGGAAGCCGAAAGACTCGTCTCGCTTCCCGGCGATCGCATCGACGAACCGCGCAATCTCGATAGCCTTCAGATCGTTGAAGCCGAGCTGATGGCCTGGTGCGACGCAGAAGAATCCATAGGGATCGTGATCCGGACCGGCCTCGATGCGCCGAAAGCCACGCCGGCCGCCGGGATCGGCCGTGCTGTAGAAATGCAGCTCGTTGAAGCGCTCCTGGCTGAAGACGAGCGCCCCCTTGGTGCCATAGACCTCGAAATCGTGCTGCATCTTGCGGCCGGTGGCGACCCAGCTCGCTTCGATGCTGCCGGATGCACCATTGGCAAAACGCAGAAATGCGCGACCGATGTCGTCGACCTCGATGGTCCGGCGCCCGCCTCGGCCATCCTGACGGCTCGCTATGACGGTGACGGAATCGCCGAGGACCCGTTCCACCGAGCCAAGCAGAAACTCCGCCGTGGCCAGAGCATGGCTGCCCAGATCCACCAATGCGCCACCGCCGACAGGATCGTGCCGGAAGGTAAATGGGCTTTCCGCATCCGCCATGTAATCCTCGGCGTGAATGCCGCGATAGCTGCGGATCTCGCCCAACTCGCCCGCGCGGATCATCTTCCGCGCCAGCGCGAGCAGCGGGTTGCAGAGATAATTGAACCCGACCTGCGTCCTGACGCCGGCCGCTTCCGCCGCCTCGGCCATCCGTCGGGCATCCGCCGCAACGGGCGCCAGCGGCTTCTCGCAATAGACGTGCTTGCCGGCGGCAATGGCGGCGAGCGCCATCTCCTTGTGGAAGGCGTTCGGCGCCGTGATATCGATCATATCGATCTCCGAGTCCTCGACCAGACGCCTCCAGTCCCCGCTCGCCCGCGCGAACCCCAAGGCCTGCGCCGCCTGCGCGGCGAGGTCATCGGTTCTGTCCGCAACCGTGTGGAGCACCAGTTCGTAGGGAAGATCGAAGACACGTTGTGCGGCAGCAAAGCCGAACACATGGGTCTTGCCCATGAAGCCGGTGCCGATCAGGCCGATTCTGAGTTGAGGTTTTTCACCGGCCATTCAACGCGGCTCCGTTTACCACCAGCGCCGAGTCAATCCGCCCGGCGAAAAAATCGAGCACGTTCCGCACGGACGAGATCGCCATGCGTTCTCCGCATTCGGCGGTGAGCCCGGCTATATGCGGCGTCAGAATCACTTGGTCGAAGCCGAAGAGCGGATGGTTCGCGGCAGGCGGTTCATCGTCGAAGACGTCGATACCGGCTGCGGCGATGCGCCCCTCTCGCAGCGCCGCGATCAGCGCCGCCTCGTCGACCACGCCGCCCCGCGCAGTGTTGATGAGTACGGCAGTCGGCTTCATCGCCGAGAGTTCCATTGGCCCGATCACCGGGCGCTCGGCCTTGGGTACGTTGACGGAGATCGCATCGGCCCAGGCGAGTCCCGTTTGCAAGTCGCTCACCGACGCGACCGGCCCCTCCGGCCAGCCTTGCCTTGCAAGGAATGGATCATATGCGCGCACGTTCATGCCGAATGTTGCCGCCATGCGCGCCAAGTGGCGGCCGATCCGGCCGAACCCGAGGATCAGCAGTCGCTTGCCCGCGAGTTCGTTTGGCTCCAGCCGGTTGCGCCAACCCCATTCGTTGTCGCGGACCGAACGATCCGCGCGGATGAGCCGCTTGGTTGCCGCCAGCAACAGCATCATAGCGTGCTCGGCCACCGACACCGAATTCACGTCGCCGACTATCGCCAGCGCGATACCACGTTCGTTGAGAGAAGGCAGATCCACGGCGTCGTAGCCGACGCCATGGCGCGAGACGATCTTCAGTCTCTCGGCGCGTGCGACGGTCGGAGCCGACAAGGGCTGGGTGCGGATGACGAGACCATCGGCCTTGCCGATCAGAGGTGCATAGCTTGGCTCGGAGACATCTTCGACATAGTCGTAGGTGACGCCGGGCGACCCATCGAGAAGTTCGATGCCGCTCGGATGAAGCTTTCCGGCGACCAGGACGTGGGGCATCAATAGCCTCCCTTGCCGGCTTCGGCCGGGACGGCTTTCGCACCCGTCAATTCGCGGAAGCGAGCGACACTTGCCTGCGCGGCGGAGGCAAGCAGTCGGGAGTCACCCGAGATGGTTGTCATCTCGAAACCCCATTCGACGGCACGTGCGGCGTAGTCGGCCGTGCCGCAATGGAGCGCGGCGCGTTTGCCGTTCCTCTTGCAGGCCGTAACGATCGTCCGCAGAGCGGCGATCATGTCAGGCTCCTCGCGATCGAAGGACGGCGCGAGACGCCCCTGGTGCAGGCTGAAGGTCAGGTCTGCGGGACCGACATAGATGCCGTCGAGCCCTGGCGTTGCGGCGATCGCATCGAGATTGCGCATTGCCTCGGCGGTCTCGACCATGGCGAAAGCCAGGATCTCGTCATTGGCCTCGGCCGCGTAGTTGGCACCCGCCGAGAAGTTGGCACGCGTCGGCCCAAAACTGCGCTGGCCGGCCGGCGGATAGCGCAGGTAGCTGACGAGCTGAGCCGCCTGTTCCGGCGTGTTGATCATGGGACAGATCACGCCATAGGCGCCGGCATCCAGCACCTTCATGATGATGCCCGGCTCCACCCACGGCACGCGCGCCATGGGCACCACCCTGGATGCACGCATCGCCTGGAACATCGGAAGCAGCATCGAATAGTCGAGCGCGCCGTGCTGGACATCGATGCTCACGCTGTCATAGCCCTGCGCGGCCATGATCTCGGCGGTGAATGGATTGCCGATCGAAAGCCAGCCATTGATCGTGGGCCGCCCTTCGGCCCAGATCTGCTTGAGCTCGTTCTTGATCAAGGCGGCCTCCTCAGAACACGATCTGCGCAAGCTTGGTGTCGAGGTAGTCACCGATACCTTCGCTGCCGCCTTCGCGACCCATTCCGGAATATTTCGTGCCGCCGAACGGAGCCTCGGACGCGGCAAGAGCGAAGCTGTTGATGCCCACCATGCCCGCCTTGAGCTCCGCGACAACTCGCCTGGCCCTGTCTGGACTGCGGGTGAACGCATAGGCCGAAAGCCCCACCGGCGAAGCATTTGCTCGCGCGAGCACCTCGTCGTCGGAGCTGAATCTGGCGATCGCCGCGATGGGTCCGAAGTTCTCTTGGGCAAAGACCGTCATGTTGTCGGTAACGTCACTGAGAGCGGTGGGCTCATAGAAATGGCCCGCATTGAACGAGGCGGCGCGACCAGCTCCGGTCGCTACTTTTGCTCCGGCCCCCACCGCGTCGTCGACGATGGCTTCGATCTCCGCAAGCCGGCGGTCGCTGATTAGCGGTCCCATCTGAACCGAGGGGTCGAGGCCGTCGCCCAGCTTCAATGCTCTTGCGCGTTCGACGAAGCCTTCGACGAAAGAGTCGTGGAGGCTTTCGTGGACGAAGAAGCGATCAGGCGTCACGCAGACCTGCCCGGCATTAGCGTATTTGGTTGGCACCGACAGGTTGAGCGCAGTGTCTAGATCTGCATCGTCGAAGACGATCAGCGGCGCGTTGCCGCCAAGCTCCATCGACACCTTCTTCACCGTGTCGGCGGCATCGCGGATCATTTGCTGGCCGACTCGAGTGGAGCCGGTCAGCGATACCTTGCGGACAGCAGGCGAAGCCATGATGGGCGCATAAGTCGTGTCCGTCAGGCCGATGACGAGGTTCACCGTGCCGGCAGGAAGCCTGCCGGCGCGCATGCAGTCGACCATCACCATCGCCACGCCGGGAGTCTGGCTCGACGGACGGATGATAGTCGAACAGCCGGCAGCTAGCGCCGGCGCCACCTTGCGGGCAACCAGAGCAGCCGGAAAATTCCAGGCCGTGAACGCTGCCGCAACCCCGACCGGTTCGCGCAGGACCTCAAACCGGCCGCCCGGTACGCGGCTTTCGATGACTCGACCATAGATGCGCCGCGCCTCTTCGGCATACCAGCGGAACTGGTCGATCGAGAGTCCCCATTCCCGCTCAGACTGGGCGATTGGCTTGCCGGTCTCGGTCGAGATCATCCGCGTCGCTTCGTCCTTGCGGCGGATCATCTCGTCGGCGATGGCGTGAAGCGCGTCAGCCCGCTCGAAGGCGCTTTTGACTTTCCAGGCGGCGAAGCCGCGGACCGCACTTTCCAGAGCCTCCTCGGTATCGACGAAGGCGGCAGATGGCGCATTCCCAAGTGACTCTTCTGTGACCGGGCTCAGGACCGTGGAGGTGGCATTTCCGAACGCCGGTCGCCAACGACCATCGATAAACAATCCGTATTTCGCGTACATGGCTTATCCGATCTCGCTGACCTTCACGGAGCGGCCTTCGACCGCCGATTTCATCGCCGCTTCGGCCAAGACCAGAGCGCGGCGCCCGTCCTCGAAACCGACCAGCGGCCGCTCGGCCTTCTCGACGCAGGTAACGAAGGCGTCGATCTCGGCATCGAACGCTTCGCGGTATCGCTCGATGAAAAAGTCGAGGTAGGGCGTGGTGGCTTCGGCCCGCGCGGCCGAGTAACGGCGCAACTCATGAGGCTTCCGGTTGCCGCTGATCACCATGCCGGTGCTGCCCAGAAGCTCGACGCGCTGGTCGTATCCATAGGTTGAGGTGCGGGAATTGTTGATGTGGCACTGCTTGCCGCTTTTGGTTCGCATCACGACCATGACGCTGTCGTAGTCGTTTAGTTCCTCCATCATCGCCGGGTCGATCAGCCGGCCTCCTATGGCGAACACCTCCTCCGGCTCCTCTCCCAGCATGAAGCGGGCGAGGTCGAAATCGTGGATCGTCATGTCGCGAAAAAGCCCGCCCGCGACCTCGTAGTAGGAACGGGGCGGCATGCCAGGATCACGCGAGGTGATGATGACCTGGTGCAGGTCGCCGATCTCGCCGGATCGTACGGCGTTCCACGCCGCACGATGACCGGGGTCGAAACGTCGGTTGAAGCCGATCTGGACCGGCACGCCCTTGGACAAAATTGCTTCGGCGCAACGGTTCACCCTTTCCAGACTAAGATCGATCGGCTTCTCGCAGAGCACGGGTTTGCCAGCGGCCACCGCCTTTTCGATGTAGTCGGCATGCGTGTCAGTCACCGTCGCGACAAGGACCGCATCTACATCTGCCGAGGCAAATACCTCGTCGGCGGATCCCGAAGCGCGAACGCCGTGCCGCGCCGCGACAGCCTCCGCGGACGATTCGTCGATGTCATAGACGGTGGCCAGTTCCGCACGGGGATGCGCGGCGATGTTTGCCGCATGCATCCTACCTATCCGACCACAGCCGAGCACAGCAATCCTGAGCAAGAAATCCTCCCGGTTTGAATTTTTGCAATGATCGTTGCAAACATATTGATTTGTCAATGGGCATTCCGTATAGATTTGGAAAGACCGTCGTTAGGGAGGAGACAAAGATGACCAGGGCCACCGTCCGTCTGACCATGGCACAGGCGCTCGTGCGCTATCTGTGCAACCAGTTCACGGTCGTCGACGGCGAGAAAGTTCCGCTTTTTCCGGGAGTCTTCGCCATCTTCGGGCACGGCAACGTGACGTGCCTTTCTGAAGCACTCGAGGCGGTGAAGCACGTGCTGCCGACCTGGCGCGGCCAGAATGAGCAGTCGATGGCGCTTGCAGCGATCGGCTTTGCAAAGGCGAAGCGCCGGCGCCAGATCATGGTTGCGGCGACCTCGATCGGTCCGGGTGCGCTGAACATGGTGACGGCGGCGGGTGTCGCCCATTCGAACCGGCTGCCGGTGCTGATGCTCTCAGGCGACACCTTCGTCAGTCGCCGGCCCGATCCGGTCATGCAGCAGGTCGAGCACTTCGGCGACCCAACCATCAACGTCAATGACGCCTTTAAGGCGGTCACGCGCTACTGGGACCGCATCGTCCATCCCGAGCAGATCATCTCGTCGTTGCCGCAGGCGGTTGCGGTGCTGCTTGATCCGGCCGATTGCGGGCCTGCCTTCATCGCTTTGCCGCAGGATGTGCAGGAGATCGCCTGGGATTATCCCGAAGCCTTCTTCGAACAGACGGTGAATGAGGTGCCGCGCCCCCGGCCCGATCGCAGCCGGCTCGCCGAAGCGACCCGCCTCCTCAAAGGCGCAAAGCGGCCGCTGATCATCTCGGGTGGTGGCGTGCGTTATTCGGGTGCCGAGAAGGTTCTTGGCGATTTCGCCAAAAGGCATGGGATCCCGCTCGCGGAGACGATTGCCGGCAAAGGCACGGTTACGCACGACCACCCCGCGCATGTCGGACCGATCGGCATCGTCGGCTCAACCTCCGCCAACGCGCTGGCGGCGGAAGCCGACGTGATCATCGCCGTCGGCACACGGCTCATGGACTTCACCACCGGATCCTGGAGCGCCTTCTCGGCCGACGCAAAGTTCGTCTCGATCAATGCCGCACGCTGGGATGCCACCAAGCACCGGGCGCTCGCCGTCGTCGGCGACGCGCTGGAGACGGTGAGCGAACTCGAAGGTGCCCTCGGCGACTGGAAAGCGGAGAGGGCCTGGACAGACAAGGGTCGCATCGAGTTCGCCAAGTGGAACACGATGCTTGACGGCTTCCAGAAGCCGACCAACGAGCCGGTCCCGACCTATGCGCAGGTCGTAGGCGTGGTGAACGCCAAGGCGGGCGAGCGTGACCTGCTGATCACCGCGGCCGGCGGACTGCCCGGCGAGGTGATGAAGAACTGGCGGGTGAAGGAACCCAACACTTTCGACTGCGAGTTCGGCTTCTCCTGCATGGGTTATGAAATCTCTGCCGGCTGGGGCGCGGCCATGGCCGACCCTACCCGCACGCCGATCGTCATGATCGGCGACGGCACCTACATGATGATGAACTCCGACATCTATTCGTCGGTGCTCGCCGGCCACAAGATGATTCTCGTGGTATGCGACAATGGCGGCTATGCGGTGATCAATCGGCTGCAGAACGCCAAGGGCGGCGCCTCCTTCAATAACCTTATCAAGGACTGCCGGGTCAAGGAGCCGTTCTCGGTCGACTTCGCCAAGCACGCGGAAGCCATGGGCGCGCTGGCGCGGCGTGTCGAAAGCCTTGCCGATCTCGGCCAAGCGATCGAATGGGCGAAGACCACCGACCGAACCACCGTCATTGCCATCGTATCCGACGCCTTCAGCTGGACGCCCGGGGATGCATGGTGGGACGTCGGCGTGCCCGAGATCAGCGGGCGCCAGCAGGTCCGCGACGCGCATGCCGCGCAAACCGAAGGTCGCAAGAAGCAGCGCGTGGGTGTCTGAACCGTTCGGGCGCGCGGGGGCGTCCCCTGCCGGAACGATGCAAAACTCCCTGAGCATTGTTCCGGCAGTTTTTTGTCGCTGCGCAGGCAGCCAGCAGCATTCGAAAATCATGATTGGAGATGACGATGAGAGCCAAGCTTGGCATCGCGCCGATCGCCTGGTGGAACGACGACCTTCCCGAACTGAGCGACGACGTCTCGCTGGAGGAGTGCCTGCGGCAGGCCCGTGAGGCCGGCTTCACCGGCATGGAGACTGGCCGCCGCTTCCCGATGGACGCGGCCGTGCTTGAGCCCATCCTGAGGCAGCATGCCATGAGCGTCTGTGGCGGCTGGTTCTCCGGCCGCTTGCTGGTCGGCAATATCGATGAAGAGAAGGACCGCATCGCCGCGCAGATGGAGTTGTTCAAGGCGACCAACGCGCCCTGCATCGTCTATGGCGAGACGGGTCGCACCATTCAGGGCGACCGCGGAACGCCGCTGGCTATGCGCCCGCGTCTCGACGACGATCAGATCAAGGCCTACGGCCGTAAGCTCACCACTTTCGGCGAATGGTGCGCGGGTCAGGGCATGCCGATTTGCTACCACCACCACATGGCCGCGCCGATCGAAAGCGAACAGGACGTCGATCTGCTGATGAAGCATTCCGGCGAGGGTCTGCCCCTGCTCTACGATGCCGGCCATATGGCCTTTGCCGGCGGCGACGTGCTGCGGGTGGTGGACAAGCACCACGCCCGCATTTCGCATGTACACACCAAGGACATCCGCCAAGCGGTCGTGGACGGGCTCGACCGCAGCCGGGAAAGTTTTCTCGACGCAGTGGTAAAGGGGGCCTTCACCGTACCCGGTGACGGCTCGCTCGACTTCGAGGCGATCGTGAAGCGGCTGGCCTCCTACGGTTACGAAGGCTGGTTCGTCGTTGAAGCCGAGCAGGATCCCGTCAAAAGTCCGCCACTCGAAATGGCGAAGATCGGGCATAAGGAATTGCGGCGCGTCATGGCCGCGGCTGGCTACACTGTGGAGAGCTGAAGTATGAATCGCATGGATGGAAAGGTCTGCGTTGTCACGGGTTCAACGCAGGGGTTGGGAGCGGCCATTGCGCGCCGGCTGGCGGAAGCCGGCGCTGCCGGTCTTGTCACTCTCGGCCGCAACGAGGCGAAGGGCCGTGCCGCGGCCGAGGCGATCACGCACGACACCGGCGTGCCTGTCCACTTTGTCAAGGCCGATCTCGGCAAAGTCGAAGATTGCCGAAGCGTGATGGCGGAGGCCGAGCGCGTTCATGGCAAGATACATGTGCTGGTGAACGCCGGTGCCCGCACGGACCGTGGCACCATCCTCGATACCTCGCCCGAACTTTTCGACGCCCTGTTCGCCGTCAACGTGCGCGGACCCTACTTCCTGATGCAGGAGGCCATCCGCCGCATGATCCGCGACGGCATTGAAGGCGCCATCTGCAACATCGGCTCGATCTCGGAACATGCCGGCCAGCCTTTCATCAACGTTTACTGTGCCACTAAGGCGGCGCTGGCGACGCTGACCCGCAACACGGCGTTTTCCGTGATGAAGAACCGCATCCGCGTCAACCAGCTTGATGTCGGCTGGATGGCCTCCGACCATGAGCGGGAGTTACAGGCGAGTGAGACGGGCGATTCCAATTGGGAAGCGAAAGCGGTCGCAAACCTGCCCTTCGGGCGCCTGATCGACCCCCGCGAGGTCGCGCGGGCGGTAAACTTCCTTGTTTCGGACGATGCCGGGCTCATGACAGGTTCGGTGGTGGATTACGACCAGACAGTCCTTGGTGCCGCATCCGGCCCCATGGCCGTGCCTGAAAAGGCGATGGCGTTTTAACCTTCCGACACCGATTGAGAATCGACGGCCGGAGGATCGCCGGTGCTGCGACAGGTTTCGCGGTTTGGAGTCCCTACCGCTCGGTAACCGTTGGAATGCGGGGATTGACTGCGTTGTTCTGAAGCCTGGCCGCCAAGGCCACGGTCAAAGCCTGGGCAAGACACATAGGAGCCGCCAGCGAGCGCGAGAAAGTGTATTCGTGCTCCGGAACGGCGAAGAGAACGCGCGCGCTCTTGGCCAATGGAGACAGCGTGCTGTCCGAGATCGCCACGATGGGTATACCTCTCCCCGCGGCTTCTTCCACAACATTGACGACCTCGTTCGCATAGAAGCGGAACGACACCGCAAACAGCAGGTCCGTCTTCCGCATCGCGCGGGCCATATGCGTGGCCAGTCCGCCGCCCGGATCCAGGAGCACGCAGCGCTTACCCAGCATGGTCAGTATATAGCGAAGGAGTTCGACGACCGGTGCCGAGCGAAGTTGTCCCATCAGATAGACGACGTCGGCCTTCTCGAGCAGGCTAACGGCTTCCGCCAGATCCTCGGGCTGAATACCGGTGAGCATCTCTTTCAGGGACGCGATGTCACGGACGACCAGATCGTGCATGAATCCCATCTCGCTGCGATCCGTCCGCTCCCCCAGTTCCTTCTCCAACGCCTTGACGCGGGCTTCGAAGCCAGGAGCCGCGGTGGACAATCGTTTCTGGAAGAGGCTCTGCAGGTCCTTGAACCCCTCATACCCCAATGCTTGGGCAAATCGGACGAAGCTGGACGCGTGAACGCCGCTGCCTTCCCCGATCGAGTTCACCGATCGCACCGCGACGTCATTCGGATTTTGGGTGAGATACAACGCAATCTTCTGGTACGACTTGCTCATCCCATCATACCGGTCGTGTATCACGCGGATGAGATCCTCATAGTCCTTGGGAGCCTCGACCTTCTCGTCCACGATGCACATCCTTGCAATTCTTGTTGCATGATGGCGTCTTTGAAGGTTTTTGACCAGCAGAGAGTTGTCAACTCTGTCATGGGGCCACAAGTTGTGACTTCCGGTCGTACTGCGCAGGTCAGCTTCGCGCTAGAAAAACGGATCGGAGCGCCGAAGAGTGCGCATCGCGCGTCCGCGCACCAAGAGGGCTGCGACGGGTCCGTGCGAAGGAGACGCGTCAGAGGAGCAGCGGTTTCGGACAGGCTTAGGAATAGAAGGCCGGAAAGTCGACCGCTCCACCGCCCTACCAAAAGGCTTCGCGGCGGCGAAGATCTTTGCCGACGCCGCCCACTACGACTTGGAGAATACCTGCTGCCTTATGCGATCCGCAGAGTTACCGATCCGGAAGCAAGCCTCATAGTCTTCTTGGAGAGCACATATCGCGCCGCCGCAGACCTCGCGGACTGGGATTCAGCCGGTCTCGAATGTGCATTCGGGCAACCTCTGCGACCACGGGCTCCGCAAGTGCTCTGTCGCGCCGACGTTCGCAACGGCAAGTCCGTCCTACGACCCTGAAAACATCATCGGCTGCGCTTCAGCGGTACTGCATTTGGTACTGCATCGCCAACTTAAATCCCATTAAGCTTTGATTTTTATTATCTTTTCCGGATCAGTCCGTCCAGTCCATCATCGTCCCGACTCGCAATTTCGAGTTCGTGGTTGCTCGATCTCGATTTGTTGTCAGGCCGCTTGCCGACGATAGCAAAAGAACGCCTCCTCGATAGGGGGTCTTGCGATGTAGCGGTCTAGCGACTCGGCCCCCCACATTTGCAGCGGAATATTCTGTGAGTATCATTTGTCCGATTTACACGTCGCTGTTCGCTTTTGCCGAACGAACTATTGAGGCAGCTTCCGCACAAAGCCACATCCTATTATGGCAGGATGATCTCGCCCTGTTGGGATGATATGGATATGCGGATCTGGTTGCACTCATGGCAACATAGCCCTGTTTCTTTGCCACGAAGCTGCCGAAGCAACTGCCTATTTTGGCTTCGCGCGGCTGCGGCTTTTGCGCGCCGATATCTCCGAGGCAGCGTCTATGAAGAGTGACGCGATTTCCTATCCGCCGAGAGGACTCTCTCGCGACGAAGCCGCACGCTACGTCGGTGTCGGATCGACGCTTTTTGAAGAGATGGTTGCTGACGGGCGCATGCCGAGACCTAAACACATCAACAGTCGGGCCGTCTGGGACCGTGTAGCGCTCGACATCGCGTTCACCTCGTTACCCGACAAAAACAACGGTCTGCAACAGCTTTTGGAGCGGAGCAAAAAGGAAGCAAGGAGATAGAATAGGCAGCTTGCGCATACGCTGCTGGCGTAATAAAGTCGCGGGCTCGTACGGAACACGCGACGTGAACGATCGTGAAAAGCTTGCGCAAGAAGTTAAAATTTGGCGCGCCAAGGCAGGATTCACGGCCGAAGCCGCAGCCAAGGTGCTTGGGATACCCAAGCGCACATTTGAAGGCATTGAGCAAGGCAGGGGCTTCCCTTACCCGTTGCTCCTTCGGGTCGCCATGGAGAGCAAAGGCCCTTCGCCTCCGGCGACGATCGAGGTGCCCCGGCGCTTGGAACAGCAGAAGGCTGGAAGGAGGGCTTAATGGGCCGGCCATTCAAGGATGACAAATATCCCGGAGTCTCGTCGCGCCTAAAAGGCGGTAAACTCGTCTATCGTTACCGCGGCAAGGGAAAGCCCGAAATTCGGCTTCCAGGCCGGCCGGGTGATCCAGAGTTCGAAGCCGCCTATGGACGGGCAACTCAAGGCCAGAGTCAGAAGGCCGTGATCATCGACTTGCCTGGACGGGCGTTGCCAAAGACTTTCGGTCATGCTGCCCGCCGACTTGAAACGACGATGGAATGGCTGGACTTCGACCAAGCGACCCAGCAGAAGAATGCTCGGCTTATTGAACGCTTCCTTGAGATGAAGGTCGATCCCGCCTATCCGCTGACCTGGCGCGACACGCCGATCGAGCATCTCGATGCCGACCGTCTGCGTGCGATTATCGAAGGCGTCTTTGGCACCAGACGGACAGTCGCAAAGCACCTGCTGGTAGCGATCAAAAAGCTCCTTTGGGTGGCGATTGACGTTGAGAAGTGGATCAAGCCGCAGGACGATCCTTCGCTGTCAATTCGCGTTCGCATTCCCAAATCGACGGCCAATCCCGGGTGGCCGATGGCCATTCGTGAAAAGTTCGAGGCGCGCCATGCGGTCGGCTCGGCGGCGCGCACCTGCTATGCCCTCGGCTTCTGGCTCGGGAATAGACGCGGCGATATCGCCACACTGGAATGGGAAGATCTGGTCAGCGAGGAAATCGAACTGTTCGATGGCTCGCTGGTTTTGATCGAGGCCTTCGAGTTCCGGCAGAAAAAGAACCGAAACCGCCACGGCGGCAGGGAAGTGTTTATCCCCGTCGTGGACAAGCTGGCGCAGGCTCTGGAGCCGCTAGACCGTTCGAAAGGTGGACCGGTATTGAGGAATGGCTATGGGCGTCCGTTTGCGGAAAAAAGCCTCACCGGCATGATGGCACATTGGAACAAGCAGGCCGGCATTCCGGAGGGCTACACCCTGCACGGGCTCCGGCGTACCTTCGGCACGTATCTCGCCGAATGCAACATCCAGGCACGCGCCATTATGGAAGCGATGGGACATTCCTCCATGACGGTGACGGACGCGTACGTACGGGAAGCCAACAAGAAGCGGATGGCCGTCGATATCGCCCGCGCGATCAACGAGCGGGAGGCGAAACGCGACGCCATAAAGCAGCGGACACCGCTTCGCGTCATCAAGTGAATGGTTTCAATTCGGACCGGTGCAGGGCGGCTTATCGGCCGCCCTTTTTTGTTGGGCCCATAATCGGCCCAAAACGTTTTGGGCCGAGGCCACTTTTTCGCACTAAAATCAAAGATCTTGGTGGGCCCGGAGGGTATTCAGAAAGCCATAAAAATCAATTGGTAAGAGATCAGTGGGACTTCAGAGCATTCAAATCTTTTCCAATATTTTTCAATGTTGTTGTCCCACTCAGAAGTGCCTCAGTCCACCAAGCCGACGCACTGAACGCCTCACTCGGAAGGGAGGTTTGCGCAAGGTGAAAGGAAGTCGCGTCGTGTGCAGCCTTCCTGAGAAAGGTCGCGGTAGAGCCAACTGCTGACGCTCAGCGCGAAGACATCAATGTCCTGTTATGGGGCCGTCAGAGGACCGGCCGCTTCTCGCGCCCAGAAAGCGATAGCAGACATGCAATAGGTGGTACAAAAGTCTCTAGCGTGACCCTTTCGAGACATTTGCGTGCGGCATTTGCGTCTCGAAAGCGGTTCTACAGTGCTACCAGCACCAACGACCGTCTGCGGTCGTTCAGAACACGGGTTACCGTCTCTAAACGGATATTGGACCGGGCAGCCGCCGGAAATTGATCGAATGGAGGTGATCGCCTGTCAGGAGGCGTTCAAAAACGACCTACGACCGCGATCTTCATCGCGGCCGTTTTCATGGTGTCATTCCCGGCTATGCTGACAAGTTCTTTATGATCGGCAGCTTGCGGATCGTCTTGCCCGTCGCCGCCCGTAGCGCGTTGGCGACGGCCGGGCCGATCGGCGGCACACCGGGCTCGCCAACGCCCGTGGGCGGCTCGTCGGACGGCACAATGTGCACCTCGACGCGCGGCATCTGCTCGATCCTGAGCGGCGTATAGGTGTCGTAGTTCTCTTGGTCTATGACACCGCCCGTCAGGGTCAGCTCCTCCTCGAGGATCGCGCCTAGCCCGAAGCCGATACCGCCCTCCATCTGAGCGCGGATCTGGTCAGGATTTATCGCGGTGCCGCAATCTACCCCGCAGACGACGCGGTCGACTTTGAAATCATTTGCATCGTTGAAGGTGATCTCCACCACCTCGGCGACATAGGTCGAGAGGCTTTCATGCAGGGCCACGCCGCGGAAACGGCCTTCCGGCAGAGGCTTGTCCCAGCCTGCCTTCTCAGCAGCCAATTTCAGCACGCCGGCATGCCGTGGATGGTGACCGAGCATCGACAAGCGGAAATCGACCGGATCACGGTTCGCAGCGGCGGCGAGCTCATCAATCAGGGTTTCCATTGCGTAAGCGGTGTGGGTGGAGCCTACCGAACGCCACCACAGCACTGGGATGTTCACGTCCGTCGTGGTCAGCTCGACCTTCAGGTTCGGGATCGCATAGGGCAGGTTGGTGGCGCCCTCCACGGAGGTCGGATCGATGCCGTTCTCGATCATCGCCGCAAAGGGCGAACCGCCCGCGATCGATTGGCCCACGATGTGGTCATGGAGAGCGACGACATTGCCTTCCTTGTCGAGCCCCGCCTTGACTGCGTGCACATAGACCGGCCGGTACCGCCCACCCCGCATGTCGTTCTCGCGGGTCCACTGCACCTTCACTGGCTTGCCGGGTCCCAGTGCACGCGCTGTGGAAACAGCTTCGATAATGAGATCTGCGTCCGAGACCGCTCGGCGGCCGAAGCTGCCGCCGGTCTTCATCACGTGCAGCCTCACCTTGTCCGGCGTGGTGCCGCCTACTTGAGCGGCAGCCGCTTGATAAAGATCGGGCATCTGGTGTCCGCCCCAGACGTCGATGGTGCCGTCTTCGTTGATTCGGGCGGCCGCGTTGAGTGGCTCGATCGAAGCATGGACAAGATAGGGGAATTCGTAGTGCCCTTGGATGACTTTCTCAGCACTGGCCAACGCTGCGGGAGTGTCACCGTCGTCGCGCGCGGTGGCCGCGCCCGGATCGTCTGCTGCCTTAGTGTATTCGGCCATGATCTCGGCCGTGCCGCGCCTTTCGGCCTTGTCTTCGTTCCAGGTCACCTCCACGAGATCGCGGCCCTTGAGCGCCGTCCACATGTCCCTGCCGACCACGGCAATGCCGCGCGGCGTCTGGACGACATCGACAATGCCGTCGAGTGCCTTGGCCTTGGAGGCGTCGAAGCTCTCGATCTCAGCGCCGAATTTCGGCGGATGGATCATAACGGCCGTATTGAGTCCATCCATCTTGAGGTCGATCGTGTAGGTCTGCGCGCCATTGGTCTTGCCGGCGGAATCGTAGCGCTTGAGGCTGTCCGATCCGATCTGGGCCCACTTGTCGCGCGGCTTTAGCGGCACGTCGTCGGGAACCGGCATTCCCGCTGCGGCTTCAGCCAGGTCACCGAAGCGCGCCTGCATCCCTGAGGCGTGCGACACGACCCCGGAAGCGACTGTGATCTCGCCGGCTGGCACGTCCCACCGCTGCGCCGCGGCCGCCACCAGCATGGCCCGTGCGGCAGCACCCGCCTCGCGGTAGCGCTCCCACGACGAGCTCATCGACGTGGAGCCACCGGTTCCCTGCGCGGCCCCTCCCCAGGCGAGATTGCCGTAGAGCGCGGTATTGCCATATCCGCCGACCACGTGGACCTGCGCCCAGGCGCCGTCGAGCTCTTCCATAACCAGGGTGGCGATGCCGAAATAGGAGCCTTGTCCCATCTCGAACTGCGACGAGTGGACGACGATTCGGTTCTCCGGTGTGATCTCGACATAGGTCTGGAAGGGGTTCGCCTGGACCGTTGCAGGCGTCGTTTGTGCGTTGGTGGGCGCGGCCATCATTAGCCGGTAGCCCACGGCGAGGCCCGCGGTGGTGACGGCCGTGCCGAGGAGGAACTGGCGGCGCGTAGGCCCCACGGCATTATGCTTCGGGAGAAACTGCAACATGCCTCAAGTCTCCAGCCGGTTGGCGGTCTCGTGGATGGCCGCGCGGATGCGATGATAGGTGGCGCAGCGGCAGAGATTGCCGCTCATCGCCGAATCAATATCATCGTCCGTCGGCTTCGGCGTCTCTGTCAGGAGGGCCACGGCCGACATGATCTGGCCAGACTGGCAATAGCCGCATTGAGGTACGTCGAACTCGGCCCACACGGCCTGGACCGTTTCGCCGATCTTGCCCGACACGCCCTCAATGGTGGTGATCGAGGCTCCTTCGATGTCGCCGACTGCGGTCTGGCACGAGCGCGTCGGCATGCCGTTAACGTGAACCGTGCAAGCGCCGCACTGGGCAAGGCCGCAACCGAATTTCGTTCCTGTGAGTCCGATGCCGTCACGGATCGCCCAGAGCAGCGGCATCTCTGGATCGACGTCGAGTGTTCGCGCCTCGCCATTGAGGGTAAAAGCGACCATGGTTTGCTCTCCTTGTCCTGAGCTGGCTATCTCGTTGCGCCTCCGCCCGGCTAGGAACCGGATTCTTATTGCTGAGGCATAGCGACCACAGACTAGGATCGCGCAGCTCGAGCAACAAGCCGCTAGCTGGCAATCGCGAGATCGTGAAGTGGCTCGTGTCGAAAGGCTGGAGGCAACTGAATGTCATTTTTGGGCCGACCGGCCGGTCAGTTTCCGGCTCGATGACCTGGTTGGCAGTCATTCCGCTTCTAAGCCGAAACCCCAGACATGAACTGTAGCAGCATCATAAAAGACGACATCAAGCGGCGATTTTTCGTTGCGCTGCACCGCTAGCTCGTTCGCGTGGTTCATGATCCGCTGGTTATCCGCGGATGCTGGTTCACCATAGATGCCAACACAGAGCTTGCGAAACTTGCCACGCGCTATGCGGTTAAGGATGTGGTCGTCATTCGTAGCGAGCGAATGGCCGAAAATGAAGAAGCAATGGCTGGCGGTCTTTGAACTGCTTGAAGCCTTGGTACAGGTAGGCATTGTGACGGATCTTCGCCTTCTTCTGGGCGCTGGTGGGCTGATGAAGGGCGGCTTAGGGTCATGATTTCCGGTTCATCGCGCTGCAATGACCCATGAGTCACAGACGCTGCATTTCGCGCTAGACCGCAGCTGCGGTATTCTCGATCATACGCTCAGCCATCCTATTCGCACCTCGTTGCCGCCGTTCGCCGCACCTATCGATCGGAGGCCTTCCAGCCTCGCGATAGCCGCGCTATGTGGCTGCACACGACGAACAGGAGCAAGATTGGACACATAGAAGCCAGCACAAGATCGCCCTCCCCCTGTCCTTGCTCGTTTTCAACGAAAACAATCAAACTGAGTGCTGCGGGAATGCGAGCTCGATTTGGCCCACTTCAGAGCGAAGTCGGCCATAAGCCATTGATATAATTTTGGTGGGCCCTGAGGGTGCTTGGAAAGTCAGAAATATCAAAGGCTATTCGACAGTGGGACTGTGTTGCGTTACTATGCTCTCCGGTCTTTTCCGGTTGATTTGTCCCACCCCTGATGCCGATTGCGGTCATTCGCCGCTGCCTTGGTCAATTCCCGATTCCACAAGCATCCGGTCCTGAGTGGGCAGACGGGCTCCTAGTGGTAATTAGTCAGCGACACGTTGACCGTTCTCGTCACGCGGGTGAAATCTACGTTCGACCATATACGTCGTCGAAGCGAACGATATCATCCTCGCCGAGATAATCGCCGCTCTGCACTTCAATGATCACCAGGTCAATTCTGCCTGGGTTCTCCAGCCGATGCTTATGGCCGCAGGGGATGTAGGCTGATTCGTTTGTCGCCAGGAACAGCTCCTGCTCGCCATTGACGATTTTCGCGGAGCCGCTGACCACGACCCAGTGCTCCGAACGATGATAGTGCATCTGCAGGCTCAGCCGCCGACCGGGCTTCACCTCGATGCGTTTGATCTTGAAGCGCTCGCCTTCCTCGAGAACCGTGTAGGTACCCCACGGCCGGTGTACCGTGCTGTGGACCAGGTGAGCTTCATGTCCTGAAGCCTTGAGGCCCTCGAACAGCTTCTTGACGTCCTGAACGCGGTCGCGGGATGCGACGAGCAAAGCGTCCGGGGAATCGACGATCACCAGATCGCTGACACCGACCGTGCCGATGACGCGCTTGTCGGAGCTCACATAGCTGCCGGTCGTGTCGACCATATGCACATCGCCGCGTATCCTGTTCCCGCTTTGGTCGGGGGCGATCAAATCGGCCATTGCGTTCCAGGATCCGATGTCGTTCCAATCCATGTCGCAGGCAACCACGGCAAGTTTGTTCGTCTTCTCCATGACAGCGTGGTCGAGCGAGATTCGCGGGGCGGAGCCGAAATGCTCAGGCGCGAGTTCGATTTTGGCAAAGCCTTCGCCTTGACTGAAGCGGCCGTTCTCGTAGCTGTCGGAGACGGCCTGGATCACCGCGGGGCAATGCGATGCCATCTCGTCGAGCATGGTTTGTGCGCTAAAGCAGAAAATGCCGGCGTTCCAGAAGAAGCGCTTGGACGCGACATAGGCTTTGGCTGTGTCCAGATCCGGTTTTTCAACGAAACGGACGACTTTCTCACCATCCGCTTCGATATAGCCGAATGCCGTGTCCGGTCTGGTTGGGGTGATGCCCAATGTGGCGATCCGCCCGAGCTTCGCATGTTCGATGGCCCGGCACATGACGTCTAAAAATGCAGGCAGGTTGCCAACCATGTGATCGGCTGGGAAGACGCATAGAATCGCGTCAGGGCCTTGCGTTGCCTTGGCATGGATGGCGGCTGCCGCAACGGCTGCGGCCGTATCCCGGCCTTCAGGCTCGAGCAGAAAGGTGCGTGGCAGGACCACGGAATCTAGTTCGTCGAACTCGTCCTTGGTAAGGAAGAGGTGTTCCCCAGATGTCACGGCGACGAGTTCCACTACGCCCTTTATCGAACCGACGCGCAGCACAGTGTGCTGAAAGAGAGAATGTCCATCTGCTACTTTAAGGAAAGGTTTGGGGTGCGATTGCCTCGAAGCGGGCCATAGCCGCGATCCGGCTCCACCGCTGATGATGACGGGAACCACTTTCATTAAACAACCTCGATTTCGTCTCTGGAGTGATTGCCCGCGCCCTTTCGAGCGTTAGCGTCACGATCGCCGTCGCTCTGGCTTGGTCTGCGGCCTCCGAGTAACAGCGAAGTTCTGGCGCGTTGCCGAACGGCCTCAGATGACGACGCTATCGGTATCGTACGACGCTTCCATGGCTGCGATGAGAAATGGACATTCAACTATGCCTGTTGGTTGCATCCGCCGAATTGTGCAGGTGGCGGGTCTTAACTGAGACCAGAGATTCTTTGGCTGTCCTCTATCAAAATCAAACGACTTGGCTCCTTCAGATCGAACTCAATTACGCGTGGTGCGAAAAGGCGTGCATATCGTGTAAAGGCGCTCGTCGGAGGAAACCGAATTACAGTATCGCAGCGCCCGAGAAGATACATCTCAACGAGGGCGGAAATTCCGCCGTCAATCCCAAGTGCTGCAGTGTGTAAGGGGCCATCTTGATCGGATCGGAAATGCTTGGGGACGGTGAGAAGATCGGGAAACCTGGCCGACAGGTGATCCAGGATCTGCGCGCTGTCCGTGCACAAGAACAGCCGCACAGGCTTGGGGTGCGGTAACGCTTTAGCCTTATCAACCGCACTGCACACTTGTCGAACGGCGAACTCCGGATCGGCCCAGTAGGGCGCATGCTCCATGATGTCTTCACCGTTACCATGTCGAACATGAACCCCGATGATGCTGTGCCCCTCAAAACATTCTTGGTAAATGGCATCTATGCGTGTTTGAATTTCAGACCGAGGCTTGACACTCTGGAAGACCTGCCGCTCGGCATCCTCATCGCAGCGCCACATCAAGCAAGCGTCACACACTACTGTGTTCGCTTCGACATCCTGTTCGGCCTGAAAGAGCTCGCCCAACTCGTCGCGCTCTTGGAAAATCTGCTCATCTGGGCGGTAAAGGCAGTCGATCGCTGGCCTATTCCACCACTCCGGGAAGAATGGACCCGGGAAGGAAAAGTCGTTGATCCGGTCGTCGCAAATAGCCGGTACGCCAGCGATGTCATTGATCGGTTGGAAGAACACCGGAAAGGCATTTGTGAAGGGTTGGTCGAGATAGCAGGACCCGCGCCAGTCGACGGCTAGCGTTCGTCCCGACCGCTGAGCGTAGCGCCAAGCGGCCGCCAGCGACCACAGACAATCACCGAACCCCGTACGCCTCTGAGAGACGACGAACCTGCGCTTTACCAATCCACTGACCTGCATTTTCGGAAATCTCGTTTCAGAGACGAGGTTGCATCTGACTTGGGATCTCTTAATCGATACTAGTCGACCGTTACGCCGGGCGATTTGGTAGAGGCTGCGCGTGGGGCAGAAGAGCTCCTCAGCACTGCCTATCCTTATCTCTGTGACGCTCGCAAATCTTGACGCCGGGTACACTCGCTTCCGGTTTAAATTCAGCGTTCTCTAATGCGCCCGGCGACATGTGTAAAATTGATTGCGTGAATGTGGCCCATCCATGTGATGGATACTAAGGCGTTCCTTGACCATGAGCCTCTGCTGACGTGGGGCCGCGCTTTGCTAAGCGAAACAGCCGGTCGAGGCAGTCCACAAAGTCCCTTTTTCAAGTCCAATTCTTAACTGCCTCAACGTAACATCTCATTTGCGGGCGTTTCCTGAAGGACGGATGTGCAGGACCCGCCAGCCGTCGAATGTCAGGCGCAGGCCATCCACGTCATTTATGGCCATCATGGCGTCCGGTCCCATCGAAAGATGCGACACGGCGCCCTCTGACGCTTTCAAGTGCGCCAACATGGCGCAACTCCTGCCGGATAGCTTTCGAGCCGGCTGGACTGAGCGACTGGCACGCGATGCTGTGCGACGATGGCCGGGAGAGGAATTTTGGCGTCTGCAGCCATGTGGAGGATCGTTCCGACGGTTCTGCGGGTTCTCGGTGTCAGAGCGGACACCTGTGCGAACCCGCTCTCGTCCGTTTTCGACAGGCCCTGAGGTTCATGACCCTGTTGTTCGCCGAGATCACCCGCCAGTTCAGCGATCCAGGTGAAGATCGGCACGCCTGTCGATGCGGCGATCATCGCCTCGGCCAGCGAAGACGATGAAGAGGGCCATTGGGTCAAGTACAAGCGCCGACCAGCGTTTCATTGCTTCAAAGCCCATTTCGGTGCCTACGCCGATACGGCCCTTGTCGAGGAGATCGCCCACGGCGCCCACACCGAGGACGGCAACGCCGTTCCTGATGCTCTGCCCGACAATCCCGGCGAAGTGTTTGCCGACAGCGCCTACCGAGGCAATCATCTCGGCGACGCGGTGCGCGCCAAGGGTGGAAGGCCGCGCATCGTCGCAACCGCTATGTGGGGGCGCGACGAGGCCGAAAGCTCGACGCCTGGAACCAACCGATCCACAGAATTTGTACTCGGATGGAGAAGATCTTCGGCACCTGTAGCCGGATGCGATGGCGAGGGCTGGCAAAGGCGGCCGTTCAAATTCGCCGCACTGCGATCGCCTACAGTATGAATCACAGTTTGATGGTCGCCTCGTCCCGCCCATCGTTGAAGCCCAGCCACCGTTTTCGGGCTAGCGCGCCCGAAATTCCTTGGAGGTCAATACGTAATGCCCTACCCGGCTTTTCGCCGCCGTCTCAGATGTGCGGTTCGCCCAAGCCCCCGACTGCCACGAACTTTGTCTTCGCGCGGAGCGAAACCTCGCGCCCACGACTTTGTGCCGCCGATGGTGCCGCGCTGCCCTGTCAAACAATCCATTTTATGGATGCACCTCATCCAAACAATCGATTTCACTGATCAAAACAATTTCCATTAGAAGACGCTGAAGCAGACAAAGATTACTTGGTCAGCGCAAAAGAGGGATGGTGGAGTTCTAGTGTGGGTTGGACCCACATGCTCGCCATTTTATCTGGGAACTGCTACGTGCCCTGTTGGCGCAGGGCAATACGATTCCACTGGCCACCCACTTCGTGGAAGAAGCGGAGCGGCTGGGCAACCGACTGTGCGTGCTTGAGAACGGATGTAGAATCCCAGAAGGGCGTCCTAACTCGCTGATTGATGAGCAAATCGGGTTCGACGTGATTGAAATCTATGTCGCTCACCCCGTGAGCTGAGTTCGGCACTCAGGCCGCATGTGCGACTTAGGCAGGTTAGCGGCGAGACTCTGTTTTGCTATGCCTCGAAGCAGGAGCAGGTGTGCTCGCTGGCTGACACTGTCAATGACGAGCTCCGCGCCGCATCTGTCGAAATCCTACCATAGGGTATGAGGCGGGCCGCCGGTGTGGCGAGCCAGATTCGAAACTTCAACTACCATAGAGCAGGAAGAAAATGGGCGAGAACAGGAAAGTTGCTCTGGTTACGGGCATAACGGGACAGGATGGTGCCTATCTCACGCGTCTTCTGCTGGAAAAAGGCTACGTCGTTCATGGGATTAAGCGACGTTCCTCTTCCTTCAACACGGGTCGCATCGAAGACATCTACCAAGACCCGCACGATCCCGATCCGCGCCTAATTTTGCATTACGGTGACCTCACTGATGCGACTAATCTCATCCGAGTAGTTCAGGAATCCCAGCCAGACGAGATTTACAACTTGGCCGCTCAGAGCCATGTCCAGGTGTCGTTCGAAACGCCGGAATACACAGCAAACGCCGACGGTATCGGAACATTGCGACTTCTTGAGGCGATCCGCCTTCTCGGTCTGAAGGACAAGACCCGCTTCTATCAGGCCTCGACTTCAGAGCTCTACGGCCTCGTGCAATCCGTACCGCAGAACGAAACAACGCCCTTTTATCCGCGCAGCCCTTACGCCGCCGCCAAGCTCTACGCCTACTGGATCGTGGTCAACTATCGCGAGGCCTATGGTATCCATGCTTCCAACGGCATTCTCTTCAATCATGAAAGCCCACTGCGCGGCGAAACTTTTGTGACGCGCAAGATCACCCGCGCCGCCGCTGCTATCTACCTCGGCAAGCAGGACAAGCTTTATCTCGGCAATCTCGATGCTCAACGCGATTGGGGCCATGCGCGTGAGTACGTGCGTGGTATGTGGATGATGATGCAGCAGGATCAACCGGATGATTACGTGCTGGCGACGGGCAAGACGACCCCTGTCCGCCAATTCGTCGAATGGGTTTTCAAAGATGTCGGCGTCGAGCTCGAATGGCGTGGTGAGGGAGTCGACGAAAAGGGCTATGATGTCGAGACCGGCAGATGCCTAGTCCAGGTAGACCCACGCTACTTCCGCCCCACGGAAGTCGATCTTCTCCTGGGCGATGCCACCAAGGCGAAGGAGAAGCTCGGCTGGGTGCATGAGACATCCGTGCGCGAGCTCGCCGCGGAAATGGTGCGGGAAGACCTCAAGGTCATGCAGACATCGGTAATCATGAAGGAAGCATAATGTACGATCTGAAGGGAAAAGCCGTGTGGGTCGCGGGCCACAAGCATGGTGGGCAGCGCTGTTGTAGGCCGCCTCGCGTCTGAAGACTGCAAAGTTATGGCCGCCCTGACGTTTCCCCCAAATTTTATCCAGTCTTGAGTTCGTTTCCGCGGGTGGATTTGCCCTGATGGCCAGTGGACGCGACGGGTGCTGGCGCGGAGCGTTTCACGTTGCGCAGCGCGAGCGACCGTCGCGGGTTGAAGGTCGATGCACATTCGTTGGGTGTCTGCCATCCGATGTGCGAGTGCGGACGCGCGCCGTTGTAATCGGCGCGCCATACATTGAGCCTCGCGCGGGCCTGGGCCAGGGACGTGAACCGCGTCTCGTTGAGGAGTTCATCGCGAAGGGGGCCGTTGAAGCTCTCGCGTTAGGGTCCTAGCCAACCTCCGACTGTGAACTCGCGGAAGCGATTTACGGCAAGCGCACACAGCAGCTCGTCCACGGCGTTCGTACATGAAGTTTGGAAACTTATAATACTGGTACACACCTCCATGGGGGAACATTATCTCCAATATCTCAGCGATTACGGGATAGCTATCTGCCTTCACCTACCTCGGCCTAGTGCAGAATCTTGGCCGAATGAACTCGGCGCTCTTGCTGCACACCAATGGTCCGTCCCGCGCGAAGTGCGATCATACCGCCGCAGCTTACCTTCAAATCCGGCACTGGCGAGGATCTAGATCCAAGCCGACGGCGCCGGGGATCAAATAAAAAGCCGCCGACCGAAGCCAGCGGGCTTGATTGGGATGGCCCGCGCGGACGGTCAAGGCTGCGCCGGCCGACCATGGCGGAGGGACCACCTTGGTCAACGGCACGGCCCGATGACGGCGTGCCGATGTACCACAACATGCGGCGAGATAGAGCCTTCCGGCGTCGCGGAAAAAAAGCCCGCCGGTTTTGAGCCAGCGGGCAAGTTCTGGAGTGGCTGAGATCACCCAGCATCAGTCAACGACCGGCGGAAGAGTTGGTTGCAGTGGATGCCAGCTAGCCGCAGCATGCTGTGAATCGTAGCAATGTGAAAAACAAAACTCTGGACTTCTAGGTCGGACTCGCCCCAATATTTGTTTGGGGGAATTCACATGAAAATTGGAGCACTCATCGCAAGTGCAGCCCTGTGCGTCAGCGGCTGCTCTACGAGCACTGTCGTGTCGGACAGCGATCTCACGGCAATGAATACCGTTGCGCTATGTCACGTTCTCGCCAGCAGCACGGACGAACAGTATCGTAGTCGGGTAGCGGCCCTTCTAGTGCGCAGGCGCGCAACAGCAGAGAAGTGCACCAGGCTTGTGAAAACCGACAATGCTGTCGCGACAGGAATAGCGGTCGCCGCTGTCGGCGGCGCAGCTGTGGGTGTCGCTGCCAACAACGGCTATGGAGGCGGAACATATTACCGGCCACCGCCACCACAAATCTATGGCGTCGCGTGGGACCAATTCTATGGCCAGAACTACAGCGTTATCTGGCGCTGCCGCGACCGGTCCACCGGGCGGTTCGTTGACGATTACTATTGCGCCGGCCTGCCCATGGTCGACAGCGCATGGCCGGGCTGGTCGGCGTAGCGGATGAGCAGGCCATACCGCAAATATCGATCCAATCGGTGGCAGAGACCCACCGGTGCCAAGCTGTGGCGGCGCCAACTTGCGAGCGTGCCGGCAATGCTCAGTCTTACGGCAGCGGCGGCAGTGGCTGCCTTCCTGGCGCCGTCGGGCGCGCAACGCAGCGACGATGCATCAAAGGCCAGCCCACGAAGGGCGGCGCCCGCCTTGCTTACCGGTGTCGCATCCGTCATTGACGGCGATACGATCGAAATCCACGGCCAGCGCGTCCGCTTCAACGGCATCGACGCGCCAGAGAGCCGACAGCTGTGCCGCGATGCGAATGGCGCCGAGTATCCTTGCGGCCGGCGATCGGCCGAAGCGCTGGACACTTTCCTGGCCGCGTCGAGGCCGCTCGAATGCACATTCGTGACGTGGGATCGCTACCACCGCTTTGTCGGCGATTGTCGGCGCGCCGACGGCGCGGGCGTGGCCGCCTGGATGGTCCAGCACGGCCAGGCGCTGGATTGGCCTCACTACAGCCAGGGCGCCTATGCGGGGCAGCAGGCGCAAGCCCAAGCCTCAAAGATCGGCCTGTGGGCCGGGACGTTTCAGGCACCCTGGGAATGGCGCGCTGCGCACGCCGACGGCGCGGCGCCGTCGAGCCGCCCACTGGGCATCATCAGCCGTAAGCTGGTCGCGCAGAGCGGCTATTCTTGCGAGCCGCGGAGAACGTGCAAGCAGATCGGTTCCTGCGACGAAGCCAACTGGTACCTGCAAAACTGCTCATGGGGCGGAAAACTCGATCGCGACAAGGATGGGATCCCATGCGAAACACTCTGCTAGCTGAAATGCGCGCTACGGCCTGTTCGGCTTTCCGCTTACACCGATCTAACGAAGACCATGCATGGGCGGCGCGGTCTGCTAACCCCATTTTTTGACGAGGTATTCTATATCTGAAGGGCAGAAAAAGTTGTTGCGACAATAGAGAGAAGACGCCTTAACTAAGACTTTCAAAACCGTTAAGTGTATGCTGCCAGGCGATCAAGGCGTGATGTCGCCCTGTCGGGGGGGCGAGTAAAATGCAGACTGTGATGAGTCAAAAGCTGGCAAGCTATGGCCAGTGGACCTACCGTGGTGCCTGGGCCCTAGAGATTGCGGCCGCAGCGATTGGTCTTACGACAGGTGTAGCATTAGGCGTACAAGCGTTTTCTGCAAGCGAGTCTGTCACTGCAATGGATTTGACGCTCGCCAGTGCACCCTTTCTCATGGTGGCAATCGCGGAGCTCACCAAGATACCGATAGCTACACTGCTTTTCAGCGCGTCTTGGCTCTGGAAGCCCATAATCTTGGTCTTCCTCCTGGTTCTTGCAGGCATCACTTTCGAAACTGTCTTTATGGGGATGGAGAGGGCAGGCGCATTGCGTCAGCTGCGTTATGAGGAGCTCGTAAACAAGATTGATGCCCTTGAGCAGGAAGCGACAAAGCTCGCCTCTGCTGACGAACTTGGTCGAAGAGCCGATCAGGTCGATCAAGCCCGTTCCGAAATTGAGCAGCTGACTTCTCTTGCGGAAAAATCGCGTGCGACCTTTCAGTCGCAAATTGCCGAGGCCAATGCGGAATTGGAGGGAACGACAGCCCTTACCCCAGAAGCCTCGCGTGTTCGCGATCAAGTGGAGGAGAAAAACGCGGTTCGATCGGCGCTGATTCAACAGCGTGATCGCGAAGTTAAAGAGGCTGTCGATCAGTTTGAGCGCCAACGCGACAGCTTTGTTGAACGTATCAAGATGGCGCGCGATTCAGGGGACAGCGACTCGGCACGCAGGCTAGAATCGGAAGTGGCTAAACTTGCCAACCCCCGCACGAAAATTATCACCAAGTTCGACACTCAGATTGACCCGCTCGATCAAGAGATTGCTGCGCTGCGCGAAAATTTCGATCGTTTGCGGGCAAATAGCCCTCCTATGACTACTGACCAGAGGCAGAAGCTTGTCGATAGGCGTTCGTCTCTGGAGCAAACGCGCGATAGTGATGCCGCGGCTTGGCAGCGTCGATTGGATGAAGCGGGCAAACGGCTCGCAGATGCCCAGGCGGCAGAAGCCAACAAGGCAAACACCTCGGCGCAAAACCAGGTCAGACAGGACCAGATTGCCAAAGCCCTCAGCGCCTTGGCCAAGGAGCGGATCCCAATGGCGCGGACAGATCAGGTCCGCCGTATTGCCTCACGGTGGTACGGCAGCAAACCTGAACTGGTGACTGAGGCACAGGCCGGAATAATCTCTGTGATTTGGTTCGGCTCGCTCGCGCTCATTGCCGCGCTCGCGGGACCAATTACGGCAATGGTCGCTCTAGCGCTCCAGCGCATTGCCGCCCGAGAAGAGGACAATTCAGACAGCAAGACTTCCAGGCTGCTCCGCAGAATGCTTCTGAGTTGGCGGTGGCGCCGAATTCGAACGATTAAGGTACCAGTCGAAGTTATGGTCGAGAAAGAGGTTGAGAAGCGGGTTGAGGTGCCTGTGGAAAAGGTGGTCAAAGAGATCCTCTATGTTCCGCTCTTCACCGATGATCCCGAAGTCCTTCGCAAGGCCCTCGACCAGGATTTGCCGCCTGAGGTCTCAGACCTCGTGACGGTATCAATGAAGGGTCGCAAAAGTGCTCGTCCGGCATAACACCACCCTGCTCGAGCAAGCCGTCGATCTCGCCGTCAAAAGGTCAGCGATTCCAACCTTGCAGGCTCAAGCCGCGGCCCAAGAGAAGACAGCCCGGGCGACCGCCTTTCGCCGAATGGCGACTGGCGGAGCCATTGCAGTGGCGGCGGTCGGGATTGGGCTAGGCATCAATCTTGGTCTATGGGACAAAACCTTGCCGGAGCCGGCGGCTTTGCCGACCATAGAGCAGCCAAGCGATCTCACCTCCCCAAAAGATGAGCCGCCTATTCCTGTTCCAACTCCAAAGCCAACTCAGGAGCAGGCGCCTCAGGCTGACGTCCCTACCAAGCCTGACGTGGTGACCGTCGACTTCAACAAGTTCGCCACCAAGAACGTCGAGTTCCAAGGCACCACTTGGGAGTTAATCACAGGTCACCACTTCAAGGATGAGAACGACCAAACCTGGGACCGAGCGTGGTGTTACTCTCGGCGGAGTGTGAACGGCGTAGACGTAAATGTATCATTGGCAGCTCGTTCTGCCCCGACAGCGCCACCAGCCGGGCCTGGCGCTGCTGCTCAGACGCTTCAGTTGGTCGGCCTTAATGATTCATCCGCCGTCGATCTTGCAACAAGATGCGCGTGGCTGGATGGTCGCACATTTGCGTCTTCAGACATCATTCCTGACTCGTCACGAGAGCAGGCCGCAACTGTCCCCGCAGAAACTCCTGCGACAGAGGTCGATCCAGATAGTGGATTTGTTGTCGTGTCCGGGTGGGACGCGATCGGAAACGACCTGCCGGATATGCCAATTAGGAACGTGAGTTCTGAGCAGTGTCAAACCGCCTGCGACACCGACTTCAGGTGTCTAGCGGTTACTTATAACACAAAATTTCGAGCTTGTTTCATGAAAGGGGACGCATCGCTACTGGTCAAAAGCGAAGAGTCGATCATGGCCGCAAAAAAAGTGGTCGAGAGCAATTTGCGCTACTCGAATTTGGTGTTCGCCACAAAAACGGAAATTTCTGGCAACGCCTATTGGACCTCTCCGCTCCGATATCCAGACTGCATACTGCAATGTGCAAACGACAAATCCTGCTTAGGGTTCAATTTCCGCAAAAAAGAAAGTGCGTGTGTCCTTTTCAACAGCATAACCCAATCCGCTGATAACGCAGCGGTCGCATCTGGCATCAAGAGCGTCGCCAACTAAAGTTGAAGCGAAGAACCTATCCTCAAGGAGCGATTGAAACCAAGCTGCTTGTCAAAGAGAGTGGCTAGCAAAATTCCACGATAACCTTTGGGTTAGCGGCAGGAATGTTCTTCGACGAAGCTCCAGCAGAATGCAAAGTGGAGCCAACTGAGGCATCTCAGAGAAAGAATTGTCGTCGGCGCATTGCGGGACCGTCTGACTTAATGTCAAAAATGGGGCCGGAGGCAGACTGTCAGGTCTTGGTAAGACTTCGCGATAAACGGTCATTCGGCCATCCCGGCACGCCTGGTGTCGGTATGCAGTTCGCACCTTAGCCGGCCCCGCGTATAGACCCAGGTTTCGTGACCATCTATCTATCAGTTGGGCGGCGGCAACTGAGCCTGATTTGGCCACGAGGTTGAGAGTGCACCTGGACGACCAGCGCCGTCGCCTTTTCAGCTTACGAAGGAACCGCCGACATCGCTCATCGCACGTCCCCACCTACGTTCTAAATCGGCTTTGGCCATACTTGCGCGCATGCTAAGCGTTGAAGCGCTAACGCCTCTGTTTATGGGACTTCGAAATAGCTTGCGGCAAATCATCGTTAGAATCTTGAACTTGCTTTGCCGCTCAAACGACGCGGTCGACTTACAATCAAAGTTTATCGATCTTGCCCCAACCGAGAAGGCAGACGAGGCAGGAGTATATTCCGATGCGCTCCTATACGCGACGAGCAATCCCAGAGTTTCGAACATCGCGTTGACCGGGCCTTACGGCTCGGGAAAAAGCAGCATCATTAGGGCCTTCCTAAAAAAATACCGGCATCCAATTCTGCAGATATCGCTCGCCGCGTTCCTTCCTGAGGCAACCGCCAGCGGTGGCGCCGTGAGCAAACAGGAGATCGAGAGAAGCATCCTTCAACAGATGCTCTATGGCGCGGACGCGAACCAGCTGCCGCTCTCGCGGTTTAAGCGAATTAAGTCGCCCAGTAGATGGTCGATCGTCATTTCTCTGTACGTGATCCTTGGCGTCGTGGCCTGTTGGCATCTTTTCCAAAAAAGCGATGGCGTCATCAGTGGCAGCTTTTTCCTGCCTCTTTCAATAAGTAACTGGCCCAATTTCTTGTGGTTTGCCGTGGGAGCGTCGTTCCTCTGGCTGACGGTCTACCACTTCTACAAGGTGAGCTTCGGCCTGTCTCTGAAGAGTATTTCTCTTAGAGATATTGAGATCACACCTGTGGCGGCCAGCCAAGAATCGATTCTTAATCGGCATCTGGACGAAATTATATACTTCTTTCAGTCAACGAAGTATGACCTCGTCATTATCGAAGATCTCGACAGGTTCAACAATTCCGAGATATTCGTTACTCTTCGTGAAATAAATAGCCTTGTAAATGCTAATGCAGGCGTGAAGCGGACAATACGCTTCCTTTACGCATTGCGTGATGATATGTTCGTGAACACGGACAGAACGAAGTTCTTTGAGTTCATTATCCCCGTCATACCAGTCATCAACAGCTCGAACTCGATCGATAAAGTACTGGAGCAGGGAAAACGGCTTTCACTGGACAGTCGACTTGATCGCCAGTTTCTGCGTGAAGTTTCGCGATATTTGAACGACCTGAGGCTCATACAAAACATCTTCAATGAGTATGCTATCTATGTCGCTAATCTGGAGACTGATGGCGACAATGTGCTGGACGCAAACAAGCTCCTATCGGTTCTAATATATAAGAATGTATTCCCAAGTGACTTTGAGAACCTTCATCGTGGAAAAGGCAATCTCGCACAGCTACTTGGCAAGCATGATGAGTTTATTGCTCGCGGAGAAGCAGAATATAGGGCCGCTATTGAGCGCATGGAGCATGAGATCGATGTGGCCGACCGGCAAGTTCCGGCCGATCTGCTCGATCTACGTCGAATTTATGCGATGGCGTTGTTTGAGAAACTACCTGCTCAAGCGTCTCACGTCGTTCAGAATGGGCAGAGCCTGATCGAATTTAACAAACTCGCGAGAAGTGAAAATTTCGACCAGATCATCAGTAGCCAGACGATTACCTATCGGAATATCAACGGATATCACCAGAACCTCAACATCTCGAGCTTTCAGTCCGAGGTCGATAGTCTGAGGACGTTTGCGCAGCGCAAGGAAGAGGTTGAACAGCGGACCACTGATTCTAGGAGCTCTGCCTCTAGAAGGCTGCGAGCGTTGCGGGAGAAGATCGCCGCTCTCCGCTCCGCTAAATTCAATGAGGTTATTCGACTGAACGCAAAAGAACAGAGCGATCTCTTTGGCTCGTTTGGCGAAAATGGCGAGCTAGCTCGGTTTCTAATAATGGAAGGCTATATCGACGACACCTATTACCAGTATACGTCGCTGTTCCATGCGGGTCGACTGTCGCCCAACGACAACAAATTTCTCATCCAGATACGCGGCTTCATAAACCCGGACCCCGACTTCCTGATCGACAATGCGAAGGAAGTCGTGGCGGCGATGCGCGGCGAGGATTTCCGTCAGCACTACGTCCTTAACGTCAAGATCGTCGATTGCCTGCTGGGTGACGAGGCCGCTTATGCGGATCAAGGAGCCAAGATGTTTGAGTATTTGGCTTCTGATTTCGAGAATTGCGACGCCTTCTTCACTAGTTACTACGCCACGGGAAAAGAGGTTCCCAAGTTGGTCGCAGGGTTGCGAGCGGCGTGGCCAGGCTTCATTCCGGCCATTCTTGCCAATCCCAGGCATCTCCCCCATGTCGGTCAGATCATCGAGCATTTGCCTGAGCCGGCCCTCAAAGCGCTGCCGGCCGCATATCCCGAGACTTCGCCTTTTGTCTCCGAAAAGCTGGCTCAGATTCTCGCGCTCGGGATCAACATCGATCCGTCTCGTCTAAAAACCCTTGGGATCGAGCTGAAAGACCTCAGAAGTATAGAAGACTTTCCTGGAATTGCTCGCTTCCTCTTCGAAGAAGGATTCTACACGCTCTCGGTTGAGAATCTAGAGTTCATCTTCCAAACGGTTCTAGGAATTGGCGATCTCGAGCCCTTACGCACCCGGAATTACACGACGGTCACGGGAATCGGTAATGCGGTCCTGAGTTCAAGGATCGAGCGCGGCTTCGTTGACTATCTCAAGAACGTGCTCCTGCGGCTTGAGGACAATTCGCGCGAGAGCGTGGCCACCATTCTGTCCATTGTCGGTCGAGAGGATGCCGATTTTGGCGATCTGAGTGCGTTCTTCGAAAGGCAGTCGGCGACCATCCCTTCCCTCGACGATGTGCCAGTCCGTTTTCACTCCCTCGTGTTCCAGCTGAGCAGGATTGAGCCTTCGTGGAAGAATTGCCTTGCCTTCATGGGCAGCGAGGCCTTCGATGCGGCAATTTTCACCGGCTTTCTGGAGACGAAGGCAGCGCTGGCGGCACTTCCACAGCAGGCCATTCCCCACGACGATAAGGCAGCCGTCCTGCGCCAATTCTTGATCAACGACGACGCCTTGCAAGACGCGACGTATCGAATCTATGTCCAAAAGCTACCGAGGACCTTCATTAAATTTCCGAGTAATCTTGGCCCTGGTAAATTGCGGGTATTGATCGAGGAAGCGAGGGTCAATTTTACGAAAGAAAATTTGGACGCGCTTCAAGGGCAAATTGACCTCCAAGTCCTGTTCGTGGCCGGAAACATTGAGGCCTATTTGAAAGACGAGGCGACGTTCGCGCTCGAAGACGATTTCCGTGAGCTGCTCCTAGGCGAGGATATCGGTGACACCCGTAAACTGGCGATCATCCGGTCAATGGATCTCACCTTGCTCGGTGGCCTGCCATCCCGGGCGGGTAAAGTGGGCGCGATCTTGGAAAGAACCGGGGCGGACATGAGCACTCTGGATACCGAAGCCGCGCGCGCGGTAATCCTGAACTCGGCACCGATCCGGGTCCAGATATCACTATTCAATAAGTGCCAGAAAATCTTGGGCGACGGTGACGTGCGCGAGATTCTCGCTGCCCTCCCGGAACCGTTCTCCGAGATCAAGACCGGATATCAAACCCCGAGGATCGATAAGACGGACGTCAACATCGAACTCGTAAAGTGGCTCGATGAGCGCAACATCATTTCGTCGTGGGGCGATACGCTCTTCGGCGATGCGATCCGTATCAACCTCTATCGCCGTGGAGCCAGTTCGTGAGTTTCGGCGACAAAGATCAACGAATTGCAAGTCCAACGCAGCCCGCGAACGAATGGCAACTCTTAGGATAAAGTAGGAGTGCAGCGAACGGCAGAAATGAGGCGCAGAGCCGGCATTGGTTCGGGGCAGATCAGCTCGTCTATTGTGCCCTATGTTTCGGCTTGCCGCCGGCAAATTGCTTCAATGCATTTGCCCGCCTAGAAAGGTGCCCCCTCGGATTCACTGGTCGCTGTCACTTATTCGGACCCTGAAATTGCCTGCCGCCGCGATTTCTCTGACATGTCGACGACAGGGAGCCCTTCCTTTCTGGCCTTGGCAAACGCTCGATCGCTTTCCAGGAACTCCGCCAGCATGAACGGGATCAGTTCCGCTACCGATTCGGACTCGCCATAGGTCTGACGATAAAGCGCCGCATAGTCCTTCAGTGCTTGGTTCAGGTCTGCACTTACGCTTATGGTGATCTTCGAAGGTGTCCGATCCGGAAGTTTGCCGAGTTTCAGATTGGTCATGATGACTCCAGTCAATTCGGGTACGGCCGTAGCACAAGATCCTTGTGCACGATGACGCGCAGTGGCCAACCAGGGCGGACGGTGATCGTGGGCTGAATATTGAGGTTCTTCTCGGTGATGCGCTGGCCAGCTTGACTAACGTTCTGCTGAGCGGATTCGCGGATTGCTTTGACCAGGTCGCTTTCGTCTTGCCCGAGGCTCAGCTCCGTGCCGACCCCCAGCAACGTGGCCAGCGCAACGCCTTTCATCAGCTGCCAGGTGTGGAAATCCACCTTGTCCTCAAGCCCGGCATAGCCGGCGGTGTCCGTCGCCGGCAGATTGTCGATTTCGATCGAAGAGCCGTCGGGCAGCAGTATCCGTTGCCAGACCAGCAGCGCGCGCCTTTGTCCAAAGGCAACAACGCTGTCATAGGTGCCAATCAGGCGAGAGCCTTGCGGAATGAGCAAGGTGCTGCCGGTGACTGTGTCGTGCACATTCTCGGTGACCTGTGCGACGACGAGGCCGGGCAAGTCGGAATTGATGCCAGTGATCAGGCTCGCTGCGATGACGCTGCCGGCCATCAGCTGATACGGCGAAGCCGGCGTCTGCAGTGCATGCAGATTGTAGATTCCACTTGTGTTCCGCTGGCTGACAAAATCGAGCTTGCGCTGTTGATTGTTTTGGTCGCCCTCGGCCGGTGCAACGGAAGCTGAATCGCGTGCGGCATCGGATTGTGGAGCCGTTCCATCAAAGGGTGGACGCCCGCCCTGCCCGTTGCCGGCGGCATCCGCTTGCCGGGGTCGATTTTCGATCCGGAAGAAGACTTGCGATTCGCGCGCCTCGATCGCCTGCTGTGCAAGGCGCTGCTCCTCCGCCGAAACCTCCTGGCCCGGCGCGATGCCCAGCTGGCGTTGGTGCTCAAGGATGGGGCGGCCGAGGTCGCCGGGCAGCGGTGGTCCAAGCACCGGAGGCTTGGGCTTGATCCCGGAATAGTCCTTAGGCAGCCTTTCAATTGCCTCCGCGGTTGGCTTCCGCTCAGTGTTGTAAAGCTCTTCAGCCTGCTCTTTGATGCGCAGCGCCGGTCCCTGCAGCGCCATCATGGTGACGCCTAGAACGGTCCCGGAACCAACAGCAGCAATGGCGACAATAATGCCGCGCTTGAAGCGCACAGCGCGGCGAGGCGAGGCCCGCAGCTGCAGCTGTTCTGGATCGAGTTTCGGTGAAGCATCGGAGCGGGAAGTATCCGTCATGGGCCGTCCCTCACCTGCTGGAACGCGAAAAGAGCAATTTCCGCCACGGCGCTTGCCTGCCGTCGGTCCTCGTGATGCGCACCACCTGCTGCTGCTTGGCGCCGAGGCGCAGTTCGGCCGCGGCGAAGAGGCGATCGACAATGTAATAGTTGCCGCGTATGCGGTAGTTGACGAGCTGGTTGTCCCCGTCAGCACCGACGATGAAGAGCGGCGGGGCCTCGCCCTGATCGATGCGGCGCGGAAACTCGATGTAGACCTTGCTGCCATCATCGAACGCGCGCGTCGGCCTCCAGGGCGGCATGTCGCCGGTAATCGAATAGCGGAAGCGAATATTTTCGAGAGCCACATTCGACGCCACTGGCATAGCAGCCTCGGCCTGCGCATCGCGCCGGCGTAGCGCGATAATCTGGTCCTCGCTGTAGGTCCAGGAGATTGCCGCCATGGCGGTCTTATCCGTGCTTTGAAGCTGCAAGTGATAGCTTCGCCGGTCCGTGGTGATCACCAGATTGGTGGCAAGTCCTGGCGCGAAGGGCTTCACCAGCACATGGGTGCGCTGGTCATCGCCGGAGCCACTGACGGTATCGCCAATTACCCAGCGCACTGTATCGCCGGCCGACACGGATTGGAGTTTCTCGCCTGACTGCAGAGCGATATCGCTGACGCGCTCCGGTGCGGCATAGAGCTGGTAGAGCGCGCCTTCGGCAAAGGGGTAAACCTGCACCGCATTCACATAGCCATATTTGGTGGGTTGCTGCGTCGCCGCCTTGTTGGCATCGGCGACACGTTCTTCAGGCGAGCGCCTGTCTTCAGCAGCCTTGCCCGGCTCGGGCTGCAACTGGCCGGGCAGCGGTAGCGGTTTCGGCACTTCCACGACTTTGACGGGCTTCTCCGGCGCCTTCTCGATTGCCGCCGGTTGGAACTTGGCAGCATCATAGGAAATCTGAGGTGGCGGCACCGGCTTCGAGGCACAGGCGGAGATGACCGCAGCCGACGTCGACAGGACCAGCGCAGTGCGGAGCGACGAGAGTCTATTTATCATTGGCGGGCTCCTTTGGGGGAACGGAAGTCTGCGCGGCACTGTCGAGCTCGCGCGACCAGTCGATGGCATTGATGAAGACGCCGAGCGGGTTTTTGCGCAGCTGATCGGTATTGTTCGGCGGCCGGATCACAATGGTGAGGATCCCGGTCCAACGCGTTGTGCTGGCGAGGCTGCCGCGCTCAAAGACCTGCTCGGTCCATTTGACTTGATAGGAGCTGTCGGACGCTCGAACCACGCTCGTCACCTGCACCGAGACGCTGCGCGTCCCGATCTTGCCGAACGGGTCGTTGGCCTTAGCGTACTCGTTGAGAAAGAGGGCTCCGCGGTCGGTGGCAAAGTCGTAGGCCGAGAGCCAATTCTGCCGCACCAGCACCGCATCGGTGGAAACAGAGCGGACATTCTGGATGAAGCGGCCGAGATGCCAGGCGATCTGGGCATCGGTGGGCTCGTAGTCCCGGATTGCTGGAGCGACGGCGCGCGCCTCGCCGAAACGATCAACCTCGACGACATAGGGCACGACGCGGCCCTGCATCGACTGCCACAAGAGTCCACCAGAGAGCCCGGTGGTCAGAGCGAGGCAGCCAAAGGCCATCAGGCGCCAGTTCCTTGCCTGCACGCGCGCAGTGCCGATGCGCTCGTCCCAAAGTTGGGCGGCCTTCTGGTATGGTGTGACGGGGTGGGGCGTCTTCCCGTAACGTTGAACTGGTCGCTTGAAGAGCATCTAGTCTTCCTTATCGTTGAGAGAGGGGTTGGCGCCGCTTCCACCCCGATCGCCATCGCGGACGGCCTGCGTGGCGGCGTGGCGATGGGCGCGCGCGGTCTGTTCGGAACGCAAGCGCCTCGCCCACGCCGGCGCGGTATTGGCACCTGACGCGGCAGGGTTTCCGGTCATTGATGCGGTCGGCGTGCCGCCCGTCGCGGTCCAGGCGGCATCGCGGCCGGCATCGGCGCTGCGCCGGAATGGTTCTGTTGCAGATCGCATTCCCCGCATCGCGGCGCCGCCAGCTGCGCCGGCAACGCCCTGCAGTCCAGCCGCTACGCCGGAGAGGCCGGACTCGGGCGATGTTGCACGCCCCATCTGCCAAGCTGTGGAAGCAGCCGATCCCATGGCCGTGCCGGCTCGAACGGCGGCGAGACCGCCGCCGGTTGCCATGCGCGCGCCGGCAAGCGCCGCACCTCCGGCAACGAGAGTTGATCCGGCGGCCGCCGCGGTGGTTCCGAGTGCGGCTCCCGCGCCAAGCTGCGGCGCGCCCGAGACAAGACCCGAGGCAATTCCCGGCCCGAAAATGCCGAGCCCAAGCAGCGCCAACGCGCCCAGCACCTGTGACATGGCCGCGGCCAAGTCCGGCTCCTTGCCTTGCAGGGCGGAAGCGAACTCGCCGAAGAGCGTGGAGCCGATGCCGACGATGACGGCAAGCACCATCACCTTAATGCCCGACGAGATCACATTGCCGAGCACGCGCTCGGCCAGAAACGCCGAGCGGTTCCAGAGCGCGAAGGGCACCAGAACAAAGCCGGCCAATGTGGTGAGTTTGAACTCCAGGATGGTGATGAAAAGCTGGATGGAAAGGATGAAGAAGGCGATGAGGACCAGGAACCAGGCGAGAAGCAGCACGAAGATGGTCAGCGCGTTGCCAAAAATCTCGGGAAAGCCGACTAGCTGGCTCGCTTGATTGAGCAGCGGCCAGGCGCCCTCGAAGCCGGCCGCGGCAATGCGGCCTGGCCGCAGGAGACTGTCGGCGGACAAATTGCCGGACGAAGCGTTGATGCCGAGCCCGGCAAAGGAGCGGTAGATAATGTCGGCAAGGCTTCTGAAATTGTTCAGGATGAACGCGAAGGCGCCGACATAGAGCACCTTTCGGACGAGCCGACCGAGAATATTGGGTTCGCCGCCGAACGCCCAGACCAGGCCCGCCAGCGTGATGTCAATGCCGATCAGGATGGTGGTGAGAAAGGCGACGTCGCCCGAAAGCAGACCGAACCCGCTATCAATATAGCGGGTAAAAGTCTCCATGAAGCGATCAATGACGCCGAGGTCATTCATGTCGCCGCCTTCCTCGTTGTCTTGAAGAACTGCTGATCAGTTGCCGGGATAGGCCGTACCGGTGCCCAGGAAACGCTTCGTCGTCTCGCGGGCGGCTTCCTCAGACTGCGCCTTGCGGGCAGCATCTTCGGCTTCAGCCCGGAACTGGGTCGCGAGCAGCGTCTGGATCTGCATCTGCTGCTTGGTCGAAAGCGCGATCAGCTGATTGGTGGCCTGGCTTGCCTCAAGGGCACCTGCCGCGCCCTGACTGCGGTTGACGAGATCGGTAAGCAGGTCGCCGTCGGCCCGCACGTTCTCCACGATCTGCGACTGCGCGCTCATGGTTTGGCGGAACGCCTGCATGGCGTTTTGCCAGCGCTCGCGCGCGGCGCTCGCCACATCGTTGACCTCGATTGTGGCGTCGTAGCTTTCCGGATATTGCACACGCCACTGGTTCTGAAGCTTGTCGAGATCGAAGCTCAGGCCGCTGGCCTGGGTCATCAGGCCGTCGATCCGTTGGAGCGAACCTGTGAGCTGGCCCACGGAAGAAAAATCCAGGCGCTGAAGGTGCCGCGCCATGTTCTGCAGCATCGTCGCCTGGTTCTGAAGCGACTGGATCTGGTTGTTTATCTGCTCCAGGGAACGTGCCGCTGTCAGCACGTTCTGCGCATAATTCGACGGATCGAACACGATCAGGGCGTGGGCCGGCTGAACGTAGTCGGCCATTGGTTTTGCGATCAGGGAAACGATGATCAGGCTGGTGAGAAGGCGGCGCCGCATCATGACGATTGCTCCTTGTCTGGTTGAGGGAATTGCTGGAGAAGCTCGGCAGCCCAATCGAGGCCGCGCGCACTCAGGAACCGGGAGGCAAAGCTGTCCTGCCCGTGCTCTGACAGGACGCTGTCGATCAAAGCTTGCGTGGCCGGATCAGAGGCGCCGCAGAGCGCAAGAGCGATCGGGCCGAGCCCGAGCTCGAAGAGGCGGTTGCCGCGGCGTGACTGCAGATAATACTGGCGCTTCGGTGTGGCACGGGCGACCAATTCGATTTGCCGCTCGTTCAGGCCGAAGCACTCATAGGCTGCCCGCACCTGCGGTTCCACGGCACGGTCATTGGGAAGAAAAATGCGCTGTGGGCAGCTCTCGATGATTGCCGGCGCGATCGACGAGGCAGCGATGTCTGCAAGTGACTGCGTGGCGAAAATCACGGAGACGTTCTTCTTTCGCAGCACCTTCAGCCATTCGCGGATGCGGGCGGCAAAGAGAGGGTTGTCGAGATAGACCCACGCCTCGTCGAGCATCAGCAGCGTCGGCCGTCCGTCGAACCGCTCCTCGAGACGATGGAACAGATAGGTGAGCACCGGGAGCACAGCGCCTTGGCTGTGCATCAGCTCTTCGGTCTCGAAACACTGCACATCCGACAAAGCCAGCCGATCTTCATCGGCATCGAGCAGCCGGCCGAAGGGACCGTCGAGCGTGTAGGGCATCAACGCGGCCTTGAGCCCATTGGACTGAAGCAGAACCGACAGGCCCGTCAGCGTGCGTTCCTGCACCGGCGCAGTCGCAAGGCTGATGAGTGCCGACCAGATCGCCTCCTTTACCTCCGGCGTAACGCTGACATTCTCATAGGCAACGAGGCCGGCTATCCATTCCGCCGCCCAGCTGCGAGTAGTCTGGTCGCCGATATTGCTCAGTGGCTGGAAGGCAAGCGCACCATCCGCGCCCAGCGCGTGGTGTTCTCCGCCCATGGCCAGTGTTGCCGCACGAGCCGAATTGCCCTTGTCGAAGACATAGACCTGCGCCCCGGCATAGCGTCGAAACTGCAGAGCGACTAGCGCGAGCAGAACCGACTTGCCGGCACCGGTCGGACCAACGATCAGCATGTGACCGACATCGTCGACATGGGTGGAAAGCCGAAACGGGGTGGACCCGCTGGTCTCGGCAACAAGAAGCGACGGTGCTTCGATCCGGGTGACTTTCGCGAGATGCTCGTTTGTCGCCGGACCGGCCCAAACCGACGATAGCGGCATGAGATGGGCAAGGTTCAATGTATGAATGAGCGGCTGGCGAACGTTGGCATAGACATGGCCGGGCAATGAGCCGAGCCACGCCTCGACCGCATTGATGCTTTCACGGATCGTGGTGAAGCCGAGCCCATTGACTATGCGCTCAACCGCTCGGAGCTTTTCCGCGGCGGCCTGCCGGTCCTGGTCCCATACCGTCACCGTTGTGGTGAGATAGCCGAAGCCGACGTGATCGCCGCCCAATGCCTGAAGGGCGGCATCCGCATCGAGCGCCTTGTTGTCGGCGTCACTATCGACGAGAGGGACGGGTTCGTTGGTCACGACCTCGCGCAGGATGGCTGCGACCGATTTGCGCTTGGCAAACCACTGACGGCGCAACCGGGTCAGTGTCTTTGTGGCTTCCGTCTTGTCGAGCGGGATGAAGCGCGTCATCCAGCGGTAGGCGAAATCCTGATGGTTGAGCGCGTCGAGGATCCCTGGCCGGGTGACGTTCGGGAAACCAAGGATGGTGAGGGTGCACAGATGCTGCTCACCCAGCATCGGCTCCAGGCCGCCGGTAAGCGGCGCGTCAACCAGAACACCGTCGAGATACATTGGCGTTTCCGGCATGGCGACCGGATGTTGGTAGGTCGAGATTGTGCCGTGCAGATAGGTTAGCGTCTCGGCATCATCGAGGGCGCGCACTTCCGGCATGAAGCCGGACAGCAAATCCAGGACGCGGTCGGTCTCGTCGCGAAACCACGCCAGCTCCTGGCGCCAGTCTCTAGCCCCTCCCGAGTGATGCGAGTCGACCAGTGCGCTTTCCGCCCGCGCCTGGCCATCTGGCGCCGGCATGAAGACCAAGGTCAGATGATAGCGACTCTCGAAGTGCGCGACCTTGCCCTCGAAGGCCGCGCGCCGTTCCTCATCGACCAGCCATGAGGCAGCATCGGGAAAAGCCGAGCTCGGATAGCCCAGCGCTTCAACGCGCTCGGCCTCGAAAAACAACCCCCATCCGGAGCCCAACCTTCGTAGCGCATTGTTGGCTCGTGCGCAGATGCCGACCAATTCGGCTTCGGTCGCGCTTTCAAGGTCGGGGCCACGGAACCGGAAGGTTCGCTGGAAGCTACCGTCTTTATTGAGCACGATGCCGGGCGCGACCAAAGCGGCCCAGGGCAGATGATCGGCCAGCCGATCGGCTTTGCCGCGATACTCCGAAAGGTTCAGCATGCAAGCCACCCCTTCAGGCGAAGATGACGGACAAGCACGCTGGCGAAGTCCGGATCGCGGCGAGCGGCAAAGACCGCGAGCGTGTGGCCGGCGATCCAGAGCGCCAGTCCGGCGATCCACTGCTGCAGGCCAAGGCCTATTGCCGCGGCCACCGTGCCGTTGAGGATCGCCACCGCTCGCGGCGCGCCGCCCAGCAGGATCGGCTCAGTCAATGCCCTGTGAACGGGGACTTCGAAACCCTCGATATGCTGCTCTCCGGTGGCCATCAGACGAGTGCCCCGCCGCCGAAGGAGAAGAAGGAGAGAAAGAAGCTCGATGCCGCGAAGGCGATCGACAGGCCGAAGACAATCTGGATCAGCCGGCGAAAACCGCCTGCCGTGTCGCCGAAAGCAAGGGTCAGGCCGGTGGTGATGATGATGATCACCGCGACGATCTTGGCGACCGGTCCCTGGACCGACTCAAGGATCTGCTGCAGCGGCTGTTCCCAAGGCATGCCGGAGCCCGCTGCGTGGGCCGGGACGGTGAGAAGAAACGCGAGCCCGGTGGACGAAAGGAAGCGAAGCTTCTTGAGCATGAGGTGACCTTTCAAAACTGCTGGAGTTGCGGAAGCGTGAGCGGGGTGACGGCGTAATCACCGCTGCTGTCGAGACCGGTGACCTCAGCGATCGCGTCAATGCGGCGCGAGGATCCGCGCCCAGCGATGAAGACGATCAGATCTACCGCATCAGCGATGAGGCGGCGGGGAACGGTGACGACGGCTTCCTGGGCGAGCTGCTCGATACGGTAGAGAGCGGAGCGCGCCGAATTGGCGTGAACCGTCGCGATGCCGCCGGGATGCCCGGTGTTCCATGCCTTCAGCATGTCCAGGGCTTCCGCGCCCCTGACTTCGCCCACGATGATGCGGTCGGGTCTGAGCCGCAGGGTCGAGCGCACGAGATCGGCGAGCGTGACCGACCCCCGCCTCGTCCTCAAGGCAACGCAATCCTTCGCCGCGCATTGCAGTTCGCGCGTGTCCTCGATCAGGATCACCCGCTCGTCGCAATCGGCGGCTTGTGCCAGCAGCGCATTGGCAAGTGTTGTCTTGCCCGACGACGTGCCGCCGGCGACCAGGATGTTGCGCCGCTCGCGGACCGCCTTCTTCAGCGCATCGGCCTGCAGCGGCAGCATGACCCGGTCGGCGACATAGTCGGCCAACGTGTAGAGTTTCGCCGCAGGCTTTCGGATGGCGAAGCATGGCCCCAGCACGACAGGCGGCAGCAGACCCTCGAAGCGCTCGCCCGATGGCAATTCGGCGCTGACAATCGGATTGTCAGCATGCGCCTCGGCGCGCACGTGGGAGGCGACCAGGCGGATGATGCGTTCGGCCTCAGAAGGATGCATGTGCACGCCGGTGTCGGCCCGGCCTTCACCCAACCGGTCGAGCCGCAGCGCACCGTCGGGATTGACCATCACCTCAATGACGGTCGGATCGGCAAGGGCTTCGGTGATCGCCGGACCCATGGCGGTGCGCAGCATGACGCGGCGGCGATGGTCGGCTTCCGGATGAGAACTCATCCTTCCCCTCCCCTGCGATCGTCGGTGCCAAGTGACCGTTTCCCGGAAGCGATTTGGCGGCCGACCTGTTCAACGAATTTGTCGAAGCGCTCCTGGGCAATCGCTTGCGTGGCCCTGTCCGGCACCGGCGTGTGAGCATGAAGCGTGATCGAAAAGCGGATGAAGAGCGCCAGGCTCTCCAGGATCATCTCGACATCGCGCCTGACATGTCCGAGCTCGCGGGAAAGACGGTCGAGCCTCTTGCCGTAGCGCTGGTCGAGTTCATTCTCCCCACGCTGCTCGATAAAGGTCTCGACCGCGTGCGCCACAATGGCCGATTTGGTGGTCGATGGATTGCGGCTGAGGTTCTCCAGCTTCTCGCTCAACTCGGGTTCAAGCAAAAACTGGTGACGAATGCGGTGGGACTTCATGCTGCTCGTTCCCTCTGACCGGCGCTGATGCACCGGCGACGGGAACGAGCATCGTCGAGATCCTCGAAATCGCTTACGGCCGTTATCTACGCTGAGATGCGCCCGCGTATGGCGCGCCGTTCAGAAGCCGGGCACGATGTCCTTGTCGTCGCCCATTCCCTCCTTGAGGCCGTACGCACGTGCGGCGGTGGAAATCCGATCCATGACGCGCTTGTCGGCGAGCGTCTCGCAGTCATCGTCTGCGGGCGTGAACAGATCGCCCTGATCAGGCTCCTGGACGACGAGGGTCCGTTCTTCGCGCAGGCCCGGATGGCGCTGCTGCTGGACACCTCCGTCTTCGATTGCCGCGCCGGCACTGTCGTCATCGCCAGCAAGACGCCGATCCACGCCGCGCACCTGTCCGCTCCAATCGTCCGGGCGCGACGTGGGCCGATCCGCGTAGGCACCGTCGCGCAGCACCGGCGAAGGCAGCACTCGCTCCGTGAAATTCGGATCCTGGTAATAACGCAACTTCTTGGCGCGAATCGGCGGCAATCCCGAAACCAGGATTAGTTCGTCAGCCTGCGGCAACTGCATCACCTCACCCGGCGTCAGCAGGGGGCGAGCAGTCTCTTGGCGGCTTACCATGACGTGGGACAACCAGGGCGCCAACCGATGGCCGGCATAGTTGCGCATCGATCTGAGTTCCGTCGCGGTACCGAGCGCGTCCGAGATGCGTTTGGCCGTGCGCTCGTCATTTGAGGAAAAGGCAATCCGCACGTGGCAATTGTCGAGAATGGCGTTGTTCTCGCCATAGGCCTTGGAGATTTGGTTCAACGATTGCGCTATCAGATAAGCGCGGATGCCGTAGCCTGCCATGAAGGCGAGCGCAGTCTCGAAGAAGTCGAGCCGACCGAGCGCCGGAAATTCATCCAGCATCATCAGGAGCTGATGCTTGCGGCTCTTCTTTGGATCGCCCTCCAGGCGCTCGGTCAGCCGCCGGCCGATTTGATTGAGCACCAATCGCACCAGGGGCTTAGTGCGCGAGATATCCGACGGCGGCACGACCAGATACAGCGACATCGGTCGCTCGGCATCCACAAGGTCGGCAATGCGCCAGTCGCAGGCCGATGTTGCCGCGGCCACCGTTGGATCACGATAGAGCCCGAGAAACGACATGGCGGTCGAGAGAACGCCTGAGCGCTCGTTCTCTGACTTGTTCAGCACCTCACGAGCCGCCGAGGCCACGACCGGATGGACCTGGGGCTTGTCCACCGTGCCGAGGTGGTTTGTGGTCATCATCCGCTGCAGTGTCGCAGCGAATGAGCGTTGCGGGTCCGACAGGAAGGTGACGACACGGGCGAGTGTCTTTTCCTCTTCGGCGTAGAGCACGTGCAAGATGGCGCCAACTAGGAGTGAATGACTGGTCTTCTCCCAATGGTTCCGCCGCTCCAGCGCGCCTTCCGGATCGACGAGAATGTCGGCGATGTTCTGAACGTCGCGGACCTCATCTGGACCTTTGCGCACTTCCAGCAGCGGGTTGTACCGCGCCGATCTCGGATCGGTCGGATTGAACAAGAGACAGTGCGAGAACTTCGACCTCCAGCCAGAGGTCAGCTGCCAGTTCTCGCCTTTGATGTCGTGAATGACGGCCGAGCCGGTCCAGGAAAGAAGGGTTGGAACAACGAGTCCGACGCCCTTGCCCGAACGTGTCGGCGCAAAGGCCATGACGTGTTCCGGTCCGTCATGGCGCAGATAGCGATAATTCAGTCCGCCAAGGAAAACGCCGGCCGGCTGAAACAGCCCCGCCTTCTCGATTTCCAGCTTCATGGCCCATCGTGAGGACCCATAGGTGGTGACCAACCCCCGCTGCCGTGCGCGCCAGAGGGACCCAGCTATCGCGGCGGCACAGCCCAGGAACCCGCTGGCTCCGGCAAGTATGCCAGCCTTGTCGAAGACTTCAGGCGCATAGGCGTCAAATTGGAACCACCATTCGAACAGTTTCCACGGCTGGTAGATCGGCCAGCCGACTGTCACAAACCATGGCGCGCCGAGTGGCGGCTGATAGGAGAGCATGTGGGCGCACCATTGGGTTGCAGTCCACACGCCAAGAATGACAATTGCGAATACGACAGCGATCTGCCCAATCAGCAACTTCGTGGGTGTCAATGGCTTGCTCCGCTCTTCTGGGCAGACGGACCAAACATCGCGCCGAGCGATGAGAATTCGAACGGCCGCTACGTGCGACCAGGTGCGATGACAAGGTTGATAGGCATTGTTCACCTGCGAACAGCGAAAATCCGCCGCAGCAACCGACCGGCGGTGCCAGGTACGCGGTTTGGTCGCAGAAGATGTTGGGGCTTCAGGCGCGGGCACATTGAAGATGTGCTGACAGACAAACCTTTGGAGCCGACGCGTTTGTGCGAGTAGCGAGCTGAAAGGCTCGGCGAGAAGTCGTCGTTCTCAATCGGGCGACGGGGGATACATCGGCGAAGACGGCATAAGGCAGGATGGGCCAGACCGAGCCGACGGCAACGTCGTAGCCAAGGCCTTGGAGCCCATAGCGCCTGGCCGGGAGGCCGCCGCCAGTCAGGCTTACGCGGCGCGTCGTTGAGCGAGGTGAAGACCCGAACGGGCTCGACGAGGGTCCACGGCGGTCACAATGTTGTGGTGGTGATCGCAGTAGACGCGATCCGGCGAAGTTGGCCCAGCACAAAAACGATAACCGCCAGGTACAGAAGCGTCTTCGCTCACCGGGAAGCGGCACTGATAGAGGCCTAGCTGAATGAGGGGGACGTCTCTCGAAGTTGGTCTGATATTTTCAGGCATGATGGTTTCCTAGTTCGTAGCAGTTACCAGCTGACGGCCGCAGTGCGACCCGTCGGGACGAGCTTCTCTCGTTTTGGAGGGCTATGGGTCACCATATGGTGTTGGTAGCACCATCAATGAAGCCCTACGCCCTGCTTCTGAAGCCAATAGTTTGCGACTTAAGGCCACACGCGCGAACGCATTAGCAATCTACCATCGTGTCCCCGAGGCACTCGCCCGCCGCGGTTTGCCGGCGGCGGGGTGGCACTGGCTTGTGGGGCCCTAGGCCCACTCGCGGCGCTCGCACTGGATCTCGGTGCGGGTTTCCCTTGTCTCATCGCCCTGTCAGCGCCTTGCAAATGAGCGAAACCAAGCTGTCGCGCGCTCGCTCGTGGAGTGCGCCTTTCGGCCGCCATGCAAGGAAATCATCAACGCTCATCCAATCAGCCGGGTTTGTGTCGGCGTCTGGCTGGCTGAATTCCACATACAGATGCAGTTCGTCCGGCACGAAGACGACCCTCCACAATCCTTCGATGTCATTGGCAAGGTTGTAGGCGAGGACGGTCATGGCGGGGCACTCCTTTCGCCGTGGAGCGTGCCTATCTCACGGGAAAATTCCATCGCCAGAAGTTGGTATTGACGCTCCCGCTTTCTCACAAATCCAACGTCCGCATGATGCCGAAAGGTGCAGCTAGCTTTTTTGTATCCTGGTTGGAACACGGGACCGCCGCGCAAGTTCGGTGCACGCAGCCATTCCTCCCCTCCAGGTATTGCTGCAGATCGGTATCCCGATCGGCCCGCGCTCCCCGCAAGGCGCGGGCCCTGGGGCTGTGGTGCTCATGCCATCTACTTCGATCCGCAAGATGGAATATGATCGGGATAGAAGAACCCTCTCGGTGTGGTTCGTCGCCAGCCGTAAACGGTACGAGTTTGAGGGGGTACCGCCGGAAACCTTTGCCGCGTTCCGGGCCGCGTTCGCCAAGGGCCGCTATTTCAACGACCACATCCGCAACAATTTCCGCTACCGTCTGGTTGCGAGCGATAGCGACCCGGGATGACCTGACCTGCCGGCGGCTCAGTCGTCCTATCGCTCCAACCGGCGGTTGGTGGACGCGTTGCCGCTGTGGCGCTTAGGGTTGGTTACGGTCCGCGCTCACTTGGCAAGCCCACCCCCCGCATCCCCCCGCCTGGTGCAAAGCGTTTGATCGGTCCCGCCGTTCTGGCAGTGCGGCGGGACTTTTTTGCGGTCCAGGTGGAGCATCGGCGCGCGGGGAAGGCGCGGTGCACGCAGCACCCTTTTCTCATCCAACGTACGTCGGTGGCGCGCTGAAGGGTCTCAATGACGGTCTGCCGCCGGAGCTCAATTAGCTGGACTATTGCTCGACCGGAAGCGGCTGGTGCTGCGGCTCAGCGTGATGAAAGACCTGTCCAAGATCGCGCGCGTCGAACGTTTGGCCGCAGACTGGGCAGTAGACCAAGTGCTTCGACTCGTCCTCTACCGGCCCGTCATGCGGCCTGCCCTCATAGCCGGTCGCGATGTTGTCGGTTCTAATCCGGGGCATCGACAAGTGCCTTTCGTCGTTTTGGCGGCCGATATTTCTCCATTAGCCGGACCTTGTCACGGTCGACCGTGACCAGCGGCCCGAGGTCGATCGTCACGGTGTCCTCGTCGATGCGCGTGACCTCGCCTTTCAGGTCGATTTGCTGGCCTCGGTTCACCTTGGTGTGGTCGATGATGGAATGTGGGAAGTCGTAACCTGGGATAGAGACGCTTACGCGGTCCTCTGTTATTGTTATCCGCCTTCGAACCCTGGCCGTAATCGCCACCTGGTCACCAATGCCTATTCCCCGAGCCATGCCATGGATTCTGGTGCGGGCAGCGTCTTCTTCAAGAGGCTTCTAATATACGCCCGCAATCGTAAGGCTGACCTACGACCAGAGTTACAAAAGTTGAACTTCATCGGGGAACACTCCTTCTGTCTGCCTGTTCAATTTGCCAGGCGCATCCCGCGCATTCAGACAGGAGAAAGATGATGAAACGCATCCTTTTGGCTTCGGCCGTGCTGGCGGTGTCGGCCGGGCTTTCCTTTGCCCAGACGACTAGCGGAACTTCGAGCGGAACCTCGACCACCACAACCATGCCCAGTACGACGGATCAGGGCACCGGCACGACGAGCAGCGGCACCAACATGTCCGGCGATCAGGGCACCGACACGACGACCACCAGCGGCACCACAAATCCGAACTCGGCCAGAGACTGCGCGCCGGGCCAGCAGACTGGCAGCGCTCAGCAGGCGGCGCCTGGTCAGCAGGACACGACAGCCAATACCGCCGCGCCGGGCCAGGTGAAAAAGACCGACGAAGGTTGCTGATTGGCACATCGGCTCGGGTTGGAATCACCAGCGTGTGGCTGGCTGATCTCCCCCGACCACCGCCTGAACTCAACTCGGCTGGCGAGCAAGTTCCCGCCAGCTCAACGTTCTGATGCTGAAAATACTGGACCAGATCTATGCGTTCTCACCGTGACGCCAGCGAAGCGACGACACCGGGGCGGGACAGGCGAGGCCGCTACAGCTCCAGGCTTGTCTTCCCGGTGCGCACGGCGTCGACGACTTCGCTCATCGAGTCGAGGACGAGCTGGCCGACGATCCCCATGCGGATCAGCAACTCAGGGTCGATCGAGGGACGGCCGATCGGGCAGGCCGCACCCTAATACCCAGGCGGAAAGGCCACGCCCACGCCTGGACACGGCCAGTGTATAGCGGCGGACTGCTTGCCAATGAGCTCTAGTGATGTCGAGCGCCCGCTGCGCCGATATGAGCGTGGAGGCCACGAACAGGCGTTTCAAAGGTCTGGCCTGATCGCGCCGGTTGATGATGCGGATAAAGGCCTGGTGGCCAGGCATCAGCGGCTCGGCCGCCGCCACGATCTCGGCCTGCCGCCACTTGTAGAAGGGCGCCAGATACTGGCGGATGGCCTTGAGCGTAGCGTCATGCTGGAGCGCCAACGGATCGGGATCGATGCCGCCAAAAGGCGACAAGACCAAGTACCCAGGACCGAAGCCAACAGCGATGGGGAAGCGCGACAAGATCGTGAAGTTGGATGCCGAGGGCATGACCAGAACAGCGATAGCCAAAGGAACTGGGGTCAGTGAGCGGAGCGTTTATCGGGAGCTTCAGGGGACCGGTGAGCGCCGATAGGTGACCACTAGGACTACGAGGCGAATTAGGCCCCACCAGACTATGAAACGCTCCTCTCCCAAGCTGACCCGCGCTCTTCCGTATCTTGACCCTCAGCTTCAGACGCCTGTCGAGGAAGTGTTCGACGCTGGCCATCACCCGTGCGCCCGCACGCTCGCTGCGAACATAGAGGGCAGTCGTCGGCGTAGCGAACGAAGCAGTGCTTGCGTCGCTCCAGTTCCCTGTCGAGTTCGTCCAGCATTCCGACTTTGAAACATGGCTGATTTCCACACAGTCGCGGCGGGGCAAGACCGGCTTTTAAGCGTTTGAGACGGATCTCATGGATGGTCGCTGGCTCTGGATGACGGAAACGGATCAAAACGACGGCTGGATGCTCTGCATAGCCAACGAGATCACAATCTGCGGCTTCGGAAGCGAGGCTAGTCTCCATGACGTCAGGGCACGCCGCCGCTTCCGGTCTGCCAGCCTGACGCATGTGTCAACAGTTCCGAGCCGAAGCACTGCACCGCCCTCCCAGCCAAAGAAAGTTGGCTCGCCCGACTGGCAGAAGAAGGCCTCGATGCTTCGCGCCTTCGCGGGGCCGTCAGCCAGACCATCGCCGGTGGGCCGCCGAAGGAACGTGGCATCCTTGCCGCGCTGCGCCGATCCCGCTGCCGGAGCCGATCTCCAGGTCAAGATCTGATGCGACATCTGCTCGATACAAACCGCCTCGGAGCCCCTGCTCTAAAGGAGGGCCCAACGAAACGACCATAATCTTTTCATCTCCTCCCTCACAGCCGTCGAATTCGTCGCGGTGTGCTTGAGAAGCCGTCGGCAAGCGGCGTGACGAGCTCGAAAAATAGTTCGCGGCGTCGGACGGTGCACAGATGCTTTTTGCCGGCCGGGTCCTGTTGTACGACGAGAGGATGGTCCGGCTAGGCAAAGTGCCGGGCCCAAGGAGAGCCAGCTCAGCCTCAATCGCATCGGCCAGCGATTCTTTGAATTCGCGGTAGTCCACATTCATGCAACCACTGCCCTTGTCTTCGCGTTTAGCTGCGTTCAATCGTGGGGAGCGACAAGAATGCGGGCCTTCAGTCCAATTACAATCTGCCTCAATCGCAACCTGACGGTGGTCGCGTCCATAGCCGACGCAATGAAGGTGCTTCAGCAACCATGGCCTAGAATGGGAAAGCCGGGGCGGCTCAACGCGATCCGAATGGTCGAGGAGTCCCTCGCCGGGCATTGCAGCCAGCAAGCTGCGCTCGAGGCCTTCAAGGCGGCCGCGGCTGAACAGGGACTCCTTAGAACAAGAGGGACCACCGCAGGTCTGGGGAAAATTGCGCGGATGGTTGAAGATCTGATGTGAGGTCATGCCGGCAAGCCCGAAATACTGCCTTCTCCCGCGGCAGCCGAAACGCCTCAAAACGGGCTATTAGCCTGGACGTGAGAAGGCCCTGGCTGTACAGTCTAAATGAGATCGACTGGTCGTCGTAGGCCCGTCGAAGTCAACGGGCTGGACCAAGCGTGTCAAAGACACGACTGGCGAAGAGATCGTGCCCAGCAGAGCGTGAGGGATCGCGATGCCAAGACCGATGCCGTCGAGCCGAGACACTCGCGGTCGAAGAGACCACGGAGAATCATCTGCTCATCAAGCCCAGTTCTCCGCGCAATCCTGATCGCGATTTTTGATAAGGTGCAGCCGCACTGTTTGGCCAGCGCAGAAATTCACCGTCGGTTAAGTGGGTCCTGGCTGTCCCGGACGCGGACAGCCGAGCGTCCGTGCGAAGCGTCGCGAGATTTTTGAACAAAAGCGCGAGCTCTCTACCTTACCGAGGGCTTCAGGCGGAAAGCGTTCAAGAGGGCCGTAGCGGCCAAGCAGCCGGGCAGCCGAGACCAGGCCGATGCCTTCGAGACCCGGATAGCCATCGGCGGCATCACCGACGAGCGCGAGGAAATCTGGAATGAGGGCCGGCTCAACTCCGAACTTCTCGCGTACACCCGCGCCATCGCGAATTTTCTGGGTCCTGCGGTCTACCTGGACCACGTGGTCACCGCGGACACACTGCGCGAGATCCTTGTCCGGCGTCCAGATGCACGCCTTCTGCACGCGCTCATCGGCAGCCGCGCTGTGCGCCGCGGAGGCCAGCGCGTCGTCGGCTTCGAGCTCCATCATCGGCCAGACCGCCACTCCCATCGCCGCCAAGGCTTCCTCGAGGGGGTGAAACTGCGCGAGCAACGCCGGCTCGATGCCATCCCCGGTCTTGTAGCCGGGCCAGAGCTGATTTCTAAAGATTCGACTACATGATCGGTAGCCACCCCAACGTGTGTGGCGCCATTCTCGATCATCTCCAGCACTGTGTTCAGCACGCCGACGACGGCGCCAAACGGCTTGTCATGGCCGTTGTTGAACCGGCGTTGGCCGTAGAAGTGGCGAAACAGTTCGTATGTGCCGTCCACTAAATGTACGATAATTGCAATCCTCGAGGAAAAGCATCCGGCCCGGTCTGCAAAGCTAGACGACAGTTGGCCTTCTCCAAACCTTCAAGTAGGTGCGCTCCGCGAACAACGAGAAGATCAGCTACCTGCCGCGCAAGCTCAGCGAAGAGGGCAGCGGCCCGTTCGGGACCTCTGCTACTATGCACCTTGGGGCAAACTTGCGATCTTCTACGCCGGCTACCACTGGTCCAGGGATTGATTAGGCTCGGTCGCATCGACGGCGGCTTCGATCCTCTGCTGGTGGGAGGCGAATTCCGCTCCGCATCGAACTCCTCTCCTGATCCCATACTGACGACAGGACAACAACAATGCTTGGAAGCTTGGAACAGTTCTTTATGGTCCTGGCGACATCCGCTGCGATGAAGTCGCCGACCCGAAGGTTCTTCATCCGACTGACCCATCATCCAGCTCTCGGCGACCTGCATTTGCGGCTCGGACCTGTGGCCGTATAGGGGGATCCAGAATGTCGAAGCCCCATGCACATGGGTCAAGAATACTGCGGCATCGTCATGGAGGTCGGCAGCGAAATCAGGACGGTTCGTCCCGGCCAGTTCGCTGGCGGAGAGTTGGCTTTCGAGTTTGCTGAGGCCGAGTGAGACGGCGCAAGCCACCTTGATGTTCTGAGTTCGCTCTGCACTGGGGTCATACACCTTGATATGGTCTTATGTCCTAGGACAGAGGACACACCGCATGAATGGGATGAAAAGTCAGGATATCGTGATGCTTCTGAAGCTCGTGAGCTTGCAGGAGCAGGAGGGGCAAGTTGGCTCCGGGGAGCTTCATTGGAGCTTCTCGGGCGAGGCCCCGTACTCAGTTCGCGGCCTGGAATCGCTACCCGGGATCAGCAAAACGAGATCGACGCTTCGATCAAGCGAACCCTCTCGTCGGGACTCGCCATCAAAGATCGAGATACGGGCCGAGCCAATCCCCCTCGCCGCAATCTACACAATTTTCTCGTCCACGGACTGAAATTTGTGTTCCCCGCAAGGCGGGCGGCATCACGCGCGGCATGCCGACGGCCTTTGCCGCGCCAATGCTAAAAGGATTGCTGATGAGCGGCGGTGAGTACATCCACATCTGGCCGTTTGCGGAAGGCCGGGATATGGGCCAATCGATCGAGCCCTTGTTCAAGAGCGTGCCTGAAGCTGTTCCGAAAGATGAGCGGCTGGACGAATATCTTGCGCTTGTCGATGCGATCCGGCTCGGAAACCAGCGGGAGGTGGGCCTTGCCGGTGAGCGGCTTTCTGAAAGGCTTCTGAAGAATTGACTACCATCAGAGGCGAGCTGCTCCACATGCTACAGATAGTAGCCGAGGCGCTGGGAAGCGACTTTCGGGAGCGTCTGATATTTGTGGGCGGATGCACGACCGCTCTTTTCATTACCGACGAAGTCACGCTTGGGGATGTCAGGGCGACGGACGATGTCGATCTCATTGTCGATCTACTCCGCAAAGCGCGGTGTTGGTCGGAGATAATAGAACCTTATACCGCAATCCAACTTAGCTAGTTGTAATGTCCCCTCCTCTTTTGCCGCAGCCAGGAATGCCCTGCAGGCCTCCTCCGGCTCCATCTGACGCTGCCCCCAGTTTCTATCCATTTTTGAGTTCCTCAGCCCTCCAGGAACGCCAGAAGCGCCGCATTCACCGCGTTGCTCTCTTCGCGTTGAACCCAATGCGTCCCCTCCTCGAAAGTCTGCAGGCGGCCATCGTCGCAAAGGGCGAGACTGCGCTTGGCCAGCCCGGATTCCAGAGCCTGGTCCTGCATCCCCCACATAACAAGAGTGGGCGTCGTGATCCGCTCCTTCAGGCTCGGGCGAAAGCGCAAGGCGCGATACCAGTTGAGCATGCTGGTCAGCGCCCCCGGCCGCTCCCAAGCCTGCCGATATTCTGCAATCTCCTCTTCTTCGAAGGCGCCTTCCCGGCTGGATGTCCTGAGTGCTCGTGCGAGCAAGGCGGAGCGCCGCGCACCCAAAACGGCTTCGGGCAGCAATGGGATCTGGAAGAAAACCACGTAACTGCTCCGCAGAAACTGCGTCGGAGATCGCAGGGCATGGGTAAACACCACGTCGGGATGGGGCGCATTCAGGATGACGAGCTTGTCCAGGCGATGAGGCAACTTTGCCCCGGCGGCCCAAGCGACGATGCCGCCCCAGTCATGGCCGGCGAGGTGAACCTTCCGATGCCGAGCGCGTCGGCCAAGGCGAAGACATCGCCGAGGAGCTTGGGGAGCGTGTACTCGCGGATGCCCCCTGGCTTGTCGCTGGTGTTGTAGCCCCTCTGGTCGGGAACGATGACCCGATATCCGGCGGAAGCGAGCGTACCGATCTGCCGTCTCCAGCCGATCCAGAAGTCCGGGAAGCCGTGCAGGAGCATGACCGGCTTACCCCCGGCAGGCCCGGCCTGAACGACATGAAACCGAATGCTTCCGGCGTTGACGAACTGATGTTCAGGCGCGAGCGAGATCATGGCTGGTAACGCGAGTGTCCTAAAACTGATCCAGCGCAATGAGGATTATCAGGCTGTCGTCCCGACAACATGCACGCTCAGCCGTCGCATCCCAGCAGATGGGCATGGGAGCCGAAGGTCCAAGTGGGGATGCCGCGAGTGTTTCTGCAGCCGGGGTGTTATTTGCAAGCGCAGGTCTGCACCTGCATCCTTTGGCGCTACTATACGTTTCCCTGCGACGAAGGTGCTCCGGACCGGCGGCCATGTCGAAGAAAACAACCGAGGACGCTTACGAAGGTAAAGTGCAACTTGAGCGGCCGCCCGACCCGGAGGGCCGGGGACGCAATGCCGAATGGCCGTCAGAGATTCCTGGCCGCGGCTGGAAGGACGTGCTGTGGCGGATGTTCGCTGAGCTCACCGAGGACCGTGTTATGCTTATCGCGGCCGGGGCTGCATTCTATCTGCTTCTTGCCTTCTTTCCAGCGCTTGCCGCCTTCGTGTCCATCTACGGTCTCGTCGCCGATCCTCAGACCATCGCTGAGCACGTTGCGTTCCTTGGCGGCGTACTGCCCTCGGGAGGTCTGGATATTATCAGATCTCAGCTTGCGTCCTTGGCCGCTCAGAAGGCTGGCGCGCTCAGTTTCGGCTTCATCTTCGGCCTTGCCGTCGCACTGTGGAGCGCCAGTAACGGCATAAAAACGCTATTCGAAGCCATGAACATCGCCTACGAGGAGAGTGAAAAGCGCGGCTTCATCCACCTGAATCTCCTGGCCTTGGGCTTCACACTTGGCGCCATCCTCATTGGTATCGGCTTTATCATCTCGGTGGGGATTGTGCCGGCCGTGCTTGCGCTGCTGAACCTCGGCGGCTGGACCGAAGCCCTTGTGCGGATCTTTCGGTGGCCGATGATGCTGATCATGGTGGGCGTCGGGATCACGCTGATTTACCGCTACGGACCCAGCCGGGAAAGGGCAAAGTGGCAATGGGCGACATGGGGCGCCTTCCTCGCCGCTGTGGTCTGGATCGCAGTCTCGATAGGCTTCTCCTATTATCTTGAAAACTTCGCCAACTACAACGCCACGTATGGAGCTCTTGGGGCAGTCATCGGCTTGATGATGTGGACTTGGATTTCTGTGATTATCCTGGTTGTAGGTGCGGAGCTGAATTCCGAGATGGAGCATCAGACAGCGATGGACACCACCACAGGTGCGCAGCAGCCGATGGGTTCGCGAGGTGCCACGGTCGCCGACACGCTGGGCGGATCGGCCGATGACGCCGACCAGCAGTCGCGTTTTGACGAGCGCAATGCGTAGCGCGCAGCTCACTTTGCATGCCATGGTCAAGCGGCTGTAACCACGCCGCGGAGCGTGGCCCAGAACGGCTCAAGCCGCGGGCCCGGCTTGCCGAGGTGACAGGCGATCTCACCATCCAGAAGCAACGCAAAAGCGCCGTCGCCGATGCCGAACCCCTCGCCAGCCTCGACGAGGTCGTTGTTCTGCTGAAGCGTCAGAGCCACCGACTTGAAGGCGAGATCGCCTCGCTACGCGACGACGACCCGCTGTGGGCCTGTCTCGATTAGATCTTCCGTCCGGTCAACGGTGTCGCCCGCGTACTCCTGATGGCCGAGTTGTCCGAGATTGGCACCCTTTCCAATAAAGCCATCGCCAAACTCGTAGGCTTGGCGCCGATCGCCAGTGACAGCGGGAGGCGCAGCGGTCGAAGACCGGTGCGCGGCGGCCGTGAAGGTCCGCGCAGCCTCTCCTCGTCGCGCTCACCGTCGCCAGATATGGTCCCCACCTCGGCGCCTTCCATCAGAGTTGAAGCAGGCAGGGAAGGGACAGATGGGTGATTCGCATTGCGCTCGCCCGCAAGCAACTCGTCATTCCCAATGCAAACGCACCCGATCCGCGCACCGAGTTCGAAAATGCAACTTGGACACCCTAGCCAGTCGCTCATTGGGAACCAACGGGCCTTACCTCCGTTTGCTCCTCGAATGGAGGAAACCATGAACAACCGGAATTCTGAACGGCGTCCCCCAACTGCGGTAAGGACTGGTGACGGTACCTCGGAAGACATAGGAGCAACCGTAAGGGGCGCCTTATCCAAAGCGTCGGACATAGCACAAGGGGCAGCGGGAACCGCCAAACGGGCGGCCGCTGGTGGCGCGTCCACCGTGACCAATCAGGTGAAGGAGATGTTGGACCGTCAGGTCGGCAGCGGCGCCGAGGTGATGGGCCAACTGGCGAGTTCGACCAAACGTGCGGCCGAGGACCTCGACACAAATGCACCGATCGTCGCTGGGGTCGTGCGCACCTTCGCCAATAGGCTTGATGGATACGCAGACGACCTGCGAGACAGATCCGTCGATCAACTGGTTCTTGCAGCGTCCGATTTGGCCAGGCGCAAGCCGGGTTTGGTGTTTGGGCTGGCCGCCGTAGCGGGTTTTTTGACATTCCGCACGCTGAAGAGCGCGCCTCCCGCTTCAGAATCCATCAAGGAAAGGCGGCCGGGAGCGAACTGATCTGATGGCACAGGAACAACTGAAGAATTCGCCTCTCCCTCAAGCACTGTCGGCAGTGTTGGCGGACGCCGCGGACCTCTTTCAAAAAGAGTTGCGCCTGGCGCATGCGGAGCTGTCCGCCAACGTCTCAACGAAGCTCCAAGCAGGTGTGTGGATGTCTGCTGCTGGCGCGCTGGGAGTGGTCGCCGCTCTGCTTCTAATGCAAGCCCTCGTACTTGGAATCTCGAGCTTAGGGATAGCCCTGCACTGGTCGTGTCTCATAGTCGCGACCGCAACGGCGGCTGCCGCTGTTTTCGCCTACTATAGGGGCCGCGCTGATGCGCAAAAAGAACTTCTGCCGACACACTCTATAAGCCAAATAAAGCAGGATATTGCGACAACCAAGGAGCAATTAACATGAGCCGCAATTCACAGGTCCAGGATTTTGGAACGAAAGAATGGCTTCTCAGCTCCGCTAGGAACAATCCCGAAGGCCTTCTGCTCGTCGCAGCAGGGTGCGCGCTGCTAATGCGCAGCCGCGGTTCAAGTGCCGGGCATCGCGAGCAATCCCGTGGAACCAACGGGCGCCAAAATGCTCCGCACGCACGCACCGCCAGCGGCGGGGCGTCAAAAGCGCAGGAACAGGCTAGCGAGACAGCTGAGGCCATGCGCGACAATTTAGCCGGCATTGGGGAGAAGGTGAGTGAAACCGCAAGTCACTACGCATCATCCGCCGCGTCATACGCAGAACAGGCCGGTCGCTCCGTATCCGAGAAGTCAGGGCGCGTGGTGCAGCAAGCCCAATCAACGTTGCAAGACACGATTGGCCGCATGGTGGAAGAACAGCCATTGGCTTTTGTTCTGGCCGGCTTCGCAGCCGGTGCCGCCATAGCTGCTGCTTTGCCGGCCAGCGATGTCGAGAGGCGCACGCTCGGCCCAGCAGGAGAGCGATTGACGGATGCTGCTGAAAAAGCTGGGGAACGCTTGAAGTCCTCGACATCAAAGGCGGGCGAACGGCTCAAAAGCGCCGCCGAGGAACATGGGCTGAATTCGGACGGCCTGAAGGAGGTCGCAAGGGACGTTGCGGGCGCCTTTGGAAGCGCCTTGTCAGAAGAGCAATCAAGTGAACCCGTGCAGCCGCCTTCGCCAAGCCCAAGTGGATCGAGCGGTTCATCCACTCCGGCCGCCAAGCTGCAACCGGGCAGCGCCACCCCTTCGGAAGGAATAACGGCCAAATCGCAGCGGTCGGGCAACGCTCGGTCGAGCAAACCTGCCCGCCCCGGTGGCAAGAGAGATTTATGATGGCCGATCCGCAACTTGAGCATCTTGAATACGAAGTTGAGGCTGCCCGGGCTAAGCTCGCCGAGGACTTGTCGACACTTCGGTCGCCAAACACGCTCTCCGAATTTACCGATGATTTGAAACACGAAGCGCTTGAGGCAAAGGATGCCCTGGTGGAGAAAGCAAGAGCCTCAATGCAATCGGTGGCGCAGGCGATTATTGACGATCTCAAGGCCAAGGCGGCTGCCAATCCGAGCGCTGCTTTGGCGATTGGGGCCGGTTTGGGGTGGCGTTTCCTCCGCCGTCCGCCGATCGCAACCGCACTTGTCGGAGCGGGATTGTTCAGCTTATTGCGGACCAATTCGGCCCGGCCACCCGGCGAGCAGCAGGTGGATCACCTATCGTACGCCAAGGAGCGCCTGAAGGAGCAATCTAGTGATTTGGCCGAAAGCGTCAGTGATTTCGCTCTTGAAACGGCTGGTAAAATAAAACGCCAAGCTGCCGAGTTGACCGGCGTGGCCAAGGAAACTGTAAAAGAGAAGACAGAACGTCTAGCTGCGGGTATCCGCCATAGCGGCGTTGGGCCGCACGAGGGCGAGACTGCCGCGAGAGCATCCGCACCCTTCGATGAAGCTTCGTTAGCTGTTCAAGACGCATCGGGCAATGAGCATACCGAGGACAAACTCCTTCTGGCGGCGGCAGGTTTGGCAGTCGCCGCGGCTGTCGGCTTTGCCTATCAACGACGTGTGAATGAGCAGATGGACACCGACCGAACTGGAAGAGCGTAGACAGAGGTCATTGCAGAGAAACAGTCGTCCTGAAGGCAAAGTATGATGCCGCGCTGACATTTATCGAGTCCCGACGAGTTCAGCCATCGGATTGCATATTCTGGAACCACGGACGGCGCGATGACGATGCGCACGGCGGAGAAGATCGGACAAAGCGGTCAACCCCTTCGAGCATGATGATCGTCGGCCGGTCGGTCACGGCCTTCAGCGAAACCGCCAGCGACCGGCTGAAGCGGAATTCACCCCGAAAACTGCCGACCCCATAACGTGAGCGCAACGGCGCGCTCTGTCCGCTGTCAGGACGAACTTTCTCCGATCCGGCTTGGCGCTGCCGGTGCCCGCGCACGCAACTGCTCAGTCATCTAGAGCGTTCTCGGGCATTCCGCTATCGCGACCTCGTTTGGAACGTTTTAACACGCCCACTCGAGCTTTATTTCGCCGAGCGCTGCGCTAGCCCTTCCGATCTGGCTATTGCCAATGCGTATTTGACCAGGCTTGCGCAGGCGAACGCTTCGACTCTCTAAGTGACGACGCCGCAATATTAGCATCGCTCGTCGTTGCAATTTCTCGAAATGCGCAGCTCGACGACCGCCTGCTAGGCGTGTTCGTTGCCCAGCGTTCACGAAGGGGGACGCGCTAGCGGACGAATCCCGATCACCCAGTTTACGGTTACTACGTTCCTACCCGATCACCGCTTGGCGCTGTCGCTGTCCGCTTCGGCCCGCGCAAGGAACTGCTCGGTCGTGGAGGGAAGACGGGATTTCAGCCAATCCGCCATCGCGACTTCCTCTCGCAGATTCTCTTCGCAAGCCCGAAGTACCTCGCTTTCGCCGAGCGATCGAGCAGCGGCAATCAGGATCGTGTAGGAGGCGATTTCCATGTGCTCGAACGTGTAGCTCGCGAGCGATCCTTTCATCACCTCGTCTCCAGCGAAGACGCCGCTCAGCGATTGCGCCATCGCCGTCAGCTTACCGCCAGCATCCTTCATCGTGGATGAACCCTCGTCCATCTGATCGAGACAAGTCTTGAGCCGGGCAGCCTGTTGCTTGGTCTCGTCGAGGTGCTGTCGGATTCGGTCGCTCAGTTCGGGATAATTCTCGATACGACTCAACTGCCCGTTCAACATCGTTTCGGCCTGCTCTTCCATGGCATGGCCATCTCTAAGCCATTGGACAAACCATTCGCGGCTTTCTGACATCTCGAATCTCCTTTGCGATCTAAGGAAACTTTCAGAAGAGGACATTGTTCCGGAGTAGAGCCCGCCGAACGGGCCTTGACCGTCGCAGAGATTAGCGCCGTGGCGGGTCTCAATTCACCTCGCGAAAAATCCTGCAGCGATGCGTGGAAAAGGCGAAGATCGGGAAGATCGGCGCAAGGAAAACGGCCCGTGGACGCTCGCCGCTGCGCCGCTCCATCACACAGTCCAACTGGCACTGGCCGCTTCCTGGCCATCCGACGCGGCGACATATTGAAGGTCCCGCATGGCATACTGCGACCGCTGCATGTCGTTCCTGGCAAGTAAGAACGGCAAGCAGATGAAGCTACCAGCGCTCGGCGAAGCTGAAGTGGATTCTCGACGAGGCGCTGATCGCGGCCGCTGGCGCTCCGCATTGAGCCTTGTGCCTCACCGCGCCACCGCAGTCACAAGGAACGCGACGGCCTCTCCGCTCGTTGATTGCTTTTCGACTCGAGCCGCCGTCATGAGGTTCTAATATACGCCGGCCATCCTAAGGCTGACCTACGACCAGAGTTACAAAAGTTGAACTTCATCGGGGAACACTCCTTCTGTCTGCCTGTTCAATTTGCCAGGCGCATCCCGCGCATTCAGACAGGAGAAAGAAGATGAAACGCATCCTTTTGGCTTCGGCCGTGCTGGCGGTGTCGGCCGGGCTTTCCTTTGCCCAGACGACCAGCGGAACTTCGAGCGGAACCTCGACGAGCGGAACCTCGACCACGACGACCATGCCCAGCACGACGGATCAGGGCACCGGCACGACGAGCAGCGGGACCAACATGTCCGGCGATCAAGGCACCGACACGACCACCACCAGCGGCACCACAAATCCGAACTCGGCCAGAGACTGCGCGCCCGGCCAGCAGACTGGCAGCGCTCAGCAGGCGGCGCCAGGTCAGCAGGACACGGCAGCCAACACCGCCGCGCCAGGCCAGGTCAAAAAGACCGACGAAGGTTGCTGATTGGCACATCGGCTCAGGTTGGAATCACCAGCGTGTGGCTGGATGATCTCCCCCGACCACCGCCTGAACTCAACTCGGCTGGCGAGCAAGTTGCCGCCAGCCGAGCGTCAGTTGAGGAACCTTGTGCTTGCTTGTGCTTTCAGTGGGCAGGCCTGGCTTCTGTTTGCTTTCGGTCAGATACATATCCGCCTGCTCGCGCATCATGCCTGAAGGGAGCTGCGGTCGCGCTCAGAGGAGAGCCGCGCTGTATTGCCGATAGCGCTAGAGCGAAGAAGCCCTACGGCAACCGGCAGTTGGACTGACACCAAGTTGGCTCCGAGAGCGTTGGGAACAGCCTGGCACGGCACGTTGCTCAGTTTGGACCTTCGCAAAGGATGCATGGATGGCGAAAGACGTTTCTCGCGAGGAAGAGCAACGCGGCACCGGAAAGGTCCTCATCTGGGGCGCCGCGATCGCCCTTGTTCTCTTTGTTGCCCTGCTGGCCATATTCGTTCTGGGGTAGTCCTGACTGCTGCAGCAGGATCTAACTTGGGTGCACGACGTTCTGAGCCTAGAGAGCTGCAGAGCCTACTTGGATCTTGAGCACCGTGGGGTTGAATGCAAGTCCGTGTGGTGCAAGTGACTGCTAGGCTTTCACGGTTTTGGTGTCCTCTTCGGTTTAGATGCCGCGGGCCGACGTCACAGCAAGTGCGGCCTTCAGGCGCTGCTCCCGAAGCCGCGGTCTTTGCGTCTCGTGCCGCACGCTCAATGTCGGTCAATCCTCGTGCAGCATCCGAGGCGCGCTCGTCTCTGGCTTGTCTTTCTTTCTCGGTAGGCAAATTCCTACACTCCGATGTGCCAGCACAGTCGGCTGTCGCACCCAACCACGGTCGCCATATCGTATTCCAACAGAAAAAACCCGCCTCGACTGCCGCTGAGCGCGCGCATCCCCGCCTCTGGAACGCTTCAAATACTTTGCCGTTGTTAAAGGCACCTGCAGGAGCCAGGCATGAGAGTATTCCAACGAATTTTGCCGCTCGCCGTGTTCGCCTTGCAGCTTTTTGCCGTGCAGTCATTTGCTCAGACCGAGCAGCAAGATCTGCCGGGGCAAGGCGCATCATCGACAACCGAAGATGCCCAGGATGTCGGCGTCGACGTTTCGCTTGGCAGGCACGAAGTGAAACAGCAGATCGCAAGGGAGCTTGGAATCTCCGAGGTGGAAGTGCCTCTGGCAGTTCATGTGCCTATCGAGCTCGCCAAGCGGGTCTGCGAGAAAGAGGTATTCGACGCACGCGCCAATGTGAACCGAAGCTGCACCGCGACGAAATACATCCCGGAAATTGCCGAAGCAGCACGAAATCGTCCGCAAACCTCTGCCGTTCCGGAGCAATAGGCGAAGACGAATACTATGGGATACAGAAGGGGTGCTTGGCTACTCTGGTCGATCGACAAAGCGCCCCCCGAAAGTGTGGAGCTTGGGCGTAAGTTTTCAGGCAGCGTCGATACCGCTTGGCTTCCCCAGAGGATGAATCAGTTTGGGGCCGTATGCTTCGACAAAAGGCGCACACCAGATTGCGAAGGCAACCTTCGACCAGTAGAGGCGGACACTGCTTGTTAGCAGCATCTTGATGATCGCCAGACTGACGAGCTTCTCTGGTCAGCCTAGTAGCTTTTTGAGACTCCCCGCCCTTTTAGGTATACTTTCCCCTGACTGTCGACAATTGTTAGGGCGTCCTCAGCTGTGAGCGACCATCGCCCTTCCGCCCCGATCGGGAGACAGCGCAGATGGAAACCTCGTTCAAGAACGAACTGTTGCGGCGCCTGAGCGCACCGGATCTGACGTTGCTGCAGCCTCACCTCGAAGCCCGTCACTTGGGACTGAGGACGCACCTGGAGCAGACCTCGGTCCCGATTGACACCGTCGATTTCTTCGAGAGCGGTCTCGGGTTAATGGTGGCGAAGCTTCGGGCTGAGGTCGAGGCCGAGGTTGGCCTTATTGGCTTTGACGGTATGACCGGGGCAGCCCTGGTCATGGGTGAGGACCGGTCCCCACACGATTGCTTTGTTCAATTGAAGGCTGAAGCTATTGCTATAGACGCGCGTTGGCGGATCGTTCTTATGGGCAGCCCGAGGCGGAATACATCCGACTGATCGGGACGCCCCCGTTGCTCATGATGTCACCCGTGCTGCCCTCTCTCCCGTCGCTGACCACATTCGGGAGGTGGCGATTGGCACCTGTCAGGACGTTCTGGCAAGGGTTGTCCAACGGTATGAAACCGCAGTGTCGATCCAGGACAGGATCGTTGAACATTGCAAGGAGGTCGGATTAACACCGCAAGCAGATGAAGCTTTTTTGCAGGCCTTGTGGTTGTCGCTGGCGAAGGCCAGGACGGCCTTGGAGCGTGAGGTCCCCCCGGCACCGCTGCACCTGGCCGGCCGCTCTAGTCCTGGACAATTGCCGACCTCGTCGCTGGTCAGCATGCCAGAATGTCGATGGCGGAAGCCATGAGGACCCCGATTGAATGTTCTCATTCGTTTGTGATCGGGGGTGCAAGTCAATCCGGCTCCAGCGCATGTTGGCCTCAGGAACAAACCGCCGTCGCATCCGTTCAGCATCGCGAAGGACGACACGGCTGTCCACGGCCTTTCCGGTACTGCAAAGGAGACATGACATGCTCGGTCCGCAGAGGGGTTTTCGAAGACCATCTGAGGCTTCGCGCCGCTGGCGACATCGAGGAGGATCTTAGGTGCAACTATGCTGTGGACGTGGTCCTCTTGACCTCGAATTCGAATTTAGAGGCCATGATGCCGTCCGCCTGTCGTCCAAACGCCTGCGCGAGCAGCTGCCTCAAGGTGAGTTCAACTACATCGGAAAACAGGTCCGCGGCCCCTATACACTGCTGATCTGGTCGGCAACTTCGTCCAGGTTCGACGCCATTGGGGGCCCGAGAAGAGATCGGGAACCTTGATCAGGTGCGGGCAAAGGTCCGTTACGAAAAATGCGGCCGCAAGGACTCGATGACAGCGGAAACCCTTCAGGCAGACGATCCTCATTCCGGAACTTCCGCTGGAGCGCAGCCGAGATGCTCAAGCCGCTGCTGGCGCGGCGGACTGAAATCAGCGGTCAACCCGACCGTCGCTCGCTGTTGGCTGCCGGTGTGCCGTCGCCGAAGGAACAACAAGAGACTGGTCCAGTTAGAGCCATGCATGCGTCGATAGAAATGAAAGAGGAGATGACAATGGCGACGAAAAAAAGCTCTCAGGGCAGCTCCAAGGGCTTGGAAGACCTTTTCTATGATGGTCTGAAAGACATCTACTACGCCGAACGCAAGATTCTGACGGCGCTCCGGAAAATGGCAAAGGGCGCGGAGTCAGAAGAGTTGAAGGCGGCGTTCGAAAAACATCGTGACGAGACGGAAGGTCAGATCGAGCGTCTGCAGCAAGTTTTCGACGCCTTTGGCAAGAGAGCCCAAGGGAAAACGTGCCCGGCGATCGACGGCATCATCGAAGAAGGACAGGAGATTTTGGAGGAATTCGAGGAGGCTCCGGCATTGGACGCGGGTCTCGTGGCTGCAGCCCAGTCCGTCGAACATTATGAAATAGCGCGCTACGGGACTCTTGTCACATGGGCCGGGTTACTTGGCTTGAAAGACGCCGTCCCGCTACTCGAACAGACGCTCAAGGAAGAAAAAGCAACCGATGAGGCGCTCACCCGACTAGGCGAAACAGGCGTCAACGAACGGGCGATGCAACAGGCCGCATAACTTCGGATCGAATCGACGCGACCGCGGCCCCCGGCAGACGGGATTGGAGCTTGGTTGTATTCGCCAATCCAGGCACACGTGTACACCGCAGCCGCCGAGCCGTCGACGTGGTGGTGGCCGACCCGTTTCGACTAGGCCACCGGAACTGACAATGGGGGACTGCGAATGCGATTACTTGCCCACGCCTTGGGCGACAGGATGTTGGTATGAACGAGGATACCGCCCGTCGGCCCACGGCAGGCTCTTCCGGGTTCGACAGCTTTTTCATGGCTGGTTTCGAGTGTTCCTCCCACAGGCGCGCCGACGGGGCCCGTCTTGATCTGATCCGCGCGACCTCACATGACATCCATGCACATGCCGACTATCGCCGTTGTGCCGAGCTTGGGCTTCGCACGATCCGCGACGGCTTGCGCTGGCACCTGATTGAAACAGCGCCCGGAGTTTTCGACTGGTCGAGTTGGACGTCGGCGATCGAAGCAGCCCAGGCGGCCGGGGTGCAGATTATCTGGGATATCTTCCACTATGGCTCGCCAGACCATATCGACCAAGGTGGCCCGGGGTTTATCAAGGCCTACGTCCGTTTCGCCGCGGAAGCTGTTCGAGTTCATCGCTCCGCTACCGGGGTGGCTCCCCTGGTGTGCCCGATCAACGAGATTTCGTTTTTTGCATGGGCTGTGGAGGTCGGCTATTTCCCCCGCGTCGGGCCGAACAAGCGTGGATGGTTCAAACGACACCTTGTCAGGGCAGCGGTCGCCGGCGTGAGGGCCATGCGGGAGGCCGAACCCGGCTGCAGGTTCATCTGGGCCGAACCGCTGATCCATATTGCTCCTCGTGACCGTACTCACCCCGAGCGGCGGCGCGCCGAAAATGCTCGCCAGGGCCAATTCGAGGCGTATGACATGCTGATCGGGCGCGTGGAACCGGAGTTGGGCGGCAGCGAGGACGTTGTGGACGTCATCGGCCTCAACTTCTATCCGCACAACCAATGGTACTTGAATGGCCCAACGATACCCATGGGGCATCACGAATACCGTGCACTTTCGGAATTGCTGGTCGAGGTCGCCGAACGATACAAGAAGCCGATGTTCATCGCCGAGACCGGCGCCGAAGGTTCAGGCCGGCCAGCCTGGCTTCACTACGTTTGCGACGAAGTGCGCGATGCGACGAGCCTCGGTGCACCTGTTCAGGGTATATGCCTGTACCCGGTGACGGCCTACCCAGGTTGGGACAATTCGCGCCACGCCGAAGTCGGCTTGTTCTCCACCATTCATGCGGACGGCTCGCGCACTGTTCGCAAGCCACTTGCGGACGAGTTGGAGCGCCAGCGCCAATCGTTCTTGGCGTTTGAGGAACAACAAGCAAGCGCGCTATAGCCTCGCTGATACGAACAGTGCGCGCTTTTCAGCTGCATCAACAGCACAGCATATCTAGAGCTGTTCGCCGAGAAGCAACATCGTTGGTCTCTTTGGCCGTGGGTCGCCCGACGCCGGTCAGGCCGGCGCATCATTCACTCGGCCGCCTCGCGCTGCGTCGGCGTGACGAGCATCCCGTTTGCTGGCAGGCGTGTCTGAATGCGCCCGAACGTAGCCAATGCCTGGCCGACCACCTGATCCATATTGTAATAGCGATATGTTGCAAGACGTCCGACGAACCAGACCTCCGGGCACGCCGCGGCCAAAGCTTCGTATCGTTTGTACAAAGCCTCGTTTTCGGCCCGCGGCACCGGGTAATAAGGATCTCCGACGTCGGTGGGGTATTCGTAGGTGAGGCTGGTCTTCGGACTCTGCTGACCGGTCAGATGCTTGTACTCGGTGATCCGTGTGTATTTTTCCGTCTGCGGATAGTTGACGACGGCGACCGGTTGAAACTGCTCGCAATCAAGTGTCGTGTGCTCAAAGCGCAGCGAACGGTAGGGCAAGCGACCAAGCTTCCAGTCGAAATACTCGTCGATCGGACCGGTGTAGATCATCTGCTGGAAGGGGATCTTGTCGCGAATTTCGCGGTAGTCGGTCTGCAGCATGATCTTGATCTTGGGACTATCCAGCATGCGCTGAAACATGCGCGTATACCCGCCTGCCGGCATGTTCTGGAAGCTGTCGCCAAAATACCGATCGTCGCGATCGGTCCGGGTCGGGACTCGCGCCGTCACTGACTTGCTCAACTGGGAAGGGTCGACACCCCACTGCTTCCTGGTGTAGCCGCGGAAGAATTTCTCGTAGAGCTCTCTGCCTACTGTGCTCACCACGACGTCCTCGGCGGTGCGGACTTCTTTGACCGTTTCGCGTCGGAAACCGAAGAAGTCCTGCAGCTGCTCGGACGTCAATTCAAGGCCGTAGAGGCGGTTTATGGTGTCGAGATTAATCGGTATCGGCAGCAGCTTTCCATCGACAAGCGACAGCACGCGATGTTCGTAAGGCCGCCATTGCGTGAATTGCGACAGATAGTCGACGATCGATTGGGCGTTGGTGTGAAAGATGTGAGGCCCGTAACGGTGAATTAGTATTCCCGCCTCGTCGTAGCAGTCATAGGCATTGCCGCCGACGTGATTTCGTCGGTCTATGATCAGGACGCTTTCCTGCCGTTGCGATGCGATACGCTCGGCCAGCACACTGCCGGCGAAACCGGCCCCTACGATCAACCAGTCGAACACGCTCACGCCCTCCTCAGGAATGGGACGACGCTCTTCATCGCATGGGCGCGCTCGATGTGGGCAGCCATCGCGCTCCAGGTCTTCTCCCAGGACATGTCGGCGAGGTAGGCGTCGGCTTTCTCCACCAGGAAATCGCGGGGGTGGGCCAGGATCGAGCGAAGCTTGGCCTCGATGTCCTCCGCCTCGACAATCTCGACAAGGCCTTCGACGCCGTAGGTACGCACAACGTCGACGATCGCCGTGGACAACACCGGCAGTCCTGCCGCAAGAAACTCGGGAGTCTTGGTCGGGCTGATGTAGCGGGTCGCTTCGTTGAGCGCGAACGGCATCCAGCCGGCACTCCAATGCCTGAGATAGTTCGGCAGGTCTGCATAGGACTTGCCGCCCAGCCAATGCAGGTTGCCTGCCGTGGGAAGGCTCGCCCGATCGATCTTGACGACAGGGCCGAGCATGACAAAATGCACGTCTGGCATTGCCGCAGCCGCATGCGCGATAAGTTCAAGGTCGAGCCGTTCGTCGATGACCCCGAAGTACCCCACCCTCGGGTGAGGTATGTCGGCCTGATCGAACGGGTCTTCACCTGGCGCCCTAGCCTGATGGAAATGGGTAACGTCGATGCTGCTCGGGAAGGGAAAGATCGCCCGATGCAAGCTGCGCTTGGCCTCGTAGAGGCTCTGCCCGCCCGTGAAGACGACATCGGCACGTTGCAACAGCGCCTTTTCCAACTGCGTCAACTCTGCGGGAGCGTCTTTGAACGCGGAGAGTTCATCCATGCAGTCGTAGACGCAGACGTCACAGGCGAGATGATCGCTGAAGCGTAGCGCCATGGGCGTGTAATACCAGGTCGTCAATCGGTCATGCGGCGTGGAGGCGAGGATCTGATCGACGAACCTGCGCTGGATTGCGTCCGCCCTGGTCGCGGAAGTACCAACTGGGATCAGCGGCGTCACTATTCTGATCTTGGGGGTAATATTGTGCACCCGCATCGAAGGGTGGCGCCTCTCATCGAAGATCGGCTCTTCGAAGTAAATTAGCTGTTGCTGTTTTGACGCCAGGGTCAGAATGTGTTGTGGTCTCTGATATACGAAGTTCCATCGGAGGTGTGAAAAGCAAATTAAAATGGACGGTTGTACAGGGATTTTTCGTGTTTTGGACCGGCCCGCCGCCATTTCCATGTAGATTATCCTTCGACATAGTTAGAAAATGCCTCGACTAACAAAAGTCAACCGAGGCAGCTTTGACATGAAGTTCACAGCCTTCTATATAACTTCCATCCCAGTAAGTTGTTCCACAGCTGCAAACTGTTCAGGCGAGACCAGCCGTCCGCTCCACTTGCGATGGCTCAACAGAGAAGGGGAGAGCCGGCCGCCCATTCGATCCACATGATGAAGCCCATCGCGTCAGGTCGGGCTCCCCAAATGTGGCCCTTTGCCACAGAACGGTTGAAATCCTTCAATCGTTCAACAACCGTTCATCGGCGGAGCTATAAATAGGCCTGCGAATCGATTCATCTGAGTCGCGCAGATGGTTCATTTGAATGGAGCCCGCGAGGAATCGAGGAATGGTTGGCGAATGAAGATCGACTTTGAAACCAACGTCTTTCCGTTGTTTCACCCGCAGGCCGTGGATGACCTGAAGGACCCCTGTCCCGTCTTCGACGGCACGCTCTGGCACGTCTTCGGCTCCAGCGGCACGGTCACGACCGAAAGCTGGAAAATACTCCACGCCACAGCGCCGGATCTCTATGGACCCTGGACAGAGCACGAGCCAATCGTCTTGCCGATTACCGGATCGGGCGTTGCGGCACCCGGCGTCATTCATGAGTGCGGCGTCTTCCACATGTTTATCCAGACCGAATTCATGAAGTCCGGCGGACGTTGCGAGCACGCGGTGTCCAATGACGGCTTTCATTGGGTGGTGCTCAATCCGGCGATATTGTCGCTGCCCGACACCGATGAGGACGGCATCTACGATCCCCACCCCGCAATCATCGGAGGCAAGCGCTACATCGTCTATTCAGGGATGCCCAAATTCACCAGGGTGCCCCAGCCTGATGTCTATCTGGCGCGCAGCCAATCCGATTCCTGGTTCGGGCCATGGAAACGTCTCGGCAAGATACTCGATCATCTCGACGTGCCACATCACAATGCGCGCGAGCACCCCGATTACGAATGGGGGATCGAAGGCGCGCAGCTCGTCGAGCTGCCGGACGGTCGTGTGCTTCTCAACGCCACCTGCTTCCTCCCCGAAGGTCCGCGCGGCAGCCGGCAGCGCGTCTTCTTCGCCATCGCCGATGACGTCAAGGGTCCCTACGTTTCCGTCGGCCCCGTTCTCGACCCTGGCGAGCCCGGCGAGAATGGCCATTCGACCGTGATGATCGACGGCCGGCAACTGACCTTGTTCTATCAGAGCAGGCGTGAGGCGACGAACCATCGCTGGCGGTTCGGGTTGGCAAAGTGCGACCTGGATCGACACATACTTTCGAGAGTTGCCTAGAGGTTTAAGTTCCGGCATTTGCCGGAACGGAGGATGAAACGCTCTGGCGGTTGGTGGGACGGATCCCTTTGTACTGGTGATTGAGGGTAGCAGGGGATTCGCAGCCAGTGGGCAAAGCTTGCGACGAGGGATCTATACGCGTCAGGCAAGCCGGTCGCCTCATGGACGGCGGTGCCAGCTGCAAGCCTAGCCTAGCAATGAACTGTAACTGAGCGCAGCAACGCGGCCAGTCGATTCACGCGGTTTTGATCCTGAGCACAATGTCCTGATCGTAATTTCCAAAGCCCTTGCCGAAAATATTGATCCCGCCGGGGCGCTTGGCATCGTCCTTGACGCCGATACGGACGCGGATTGAATGATGGCTCTTCAGATCGAGTGCGGCGAGGCCGGTTTCGGAAATCCTGACGCCGTCGACATAGGCGCCGTCAGTGGCAATTCGCCAGTTCTTCAGCTTGCCGTATTGCGAGCCCTTGAGCTTCCACCAGGAAGGCGTGAAGACGCCGCGCTTGTCGCCGAAATCTCCCGGTGACGTCCAGGTGCCGACATCGACGCCATTGATCGTCAGGGTGATGTCAGAGGGCCAATCGGCGCTGGTGCCCGGCACTTCCGAGGACAGCTCAATCGCCACTTCGAGTTCGGTGATCTCGGTATTGGCGAGCTTGGCATTGTTAGGGAACTGGTATTCGACAAAGCCGCGCGTGAACCACAGCAGCCCGGCCTTCATGCGGTCCGGATCGAGGAAGGTGTTCGGTACATCGAGCAGGCCGATGATGCCGTCCGGCGAACAAAGGCCGCAGGGCGCGGTAACCTCGAAGCCGGTGTAAAGCCCGATCGGCATCGACACTTCGATCGCGTCGTTCTTGACCGCACGATATTCGCTCTTGAACACGACGAGCACTTTTTCGGCGGTCGGATAGCAGATTTTCCGGTTGCCTTTCTTCGCTCTCTCGGTGCGGATCAGCCCCGCATCCTCCAGCACCTGGATGTTGGTCGAGACGGTCGACTGCGGAAGCGACAGCACGGCGGCGATTTCGTTGACATTCATCGGCCCCTTCTCATGCAGCAGTTTCAGCATCGAGATCCGCGCCGAGGAGGCAAGCCCCTTGAGCACGGCAAGGCCTTCCTCAGGTTCAATCACCAGAAAATTGCGATTCATGAAATCGCCAGTCTATGCTCGTGACAGAGGTTATGGCTTCGCTCATTACAACGCGCTGACCGAAACGCCGAGCCGTTGATTTGGTTACATTAAGCCCTCGACCGTCAGTATGCATCGCAAGCCGCACCCACAAGGATGGTGCGACATGTCTACATTTGGTCTCCGACCGCCAGCTCCTCGTAGTGCGGGGTGCTTGTCAGTCCGTGGCCTCGATTTGCAGACGACTAGATGCTGGCGGCCACAAAGAGAGGCAGAAGCCGAACACGGAATTGGGGCCGTTCCCCTGGCCAAATCCCCAAGATACCGGACCTCGACCTCGATGTTAGCCGAACCGGCGCGGATGGATGCACAGGATGCGGTGCGCTGAAGTGCGTGTCGCCGTGAAGTAAATCATCCGATTCGCCACCCGATAGAGTCGGGACGGGGTTCTACCTATTGCTTTTGGGCATGATCTTTTCCGAAAACCGGATTCCACTTCTTTCGAGATCATGCGCCAGTGCCGGCCTGCTTCATGCTGGCCGCGTCAGCGACCCTGTCCACCATGGCGAGAACAGCTTAGCGGTGCGGTGTGATGGACCATGTGGCCGGCCTGCGGGATGATATCGACAACGGAACCAGGAATCTCCGATTGTGGTCTAAGAGCCTCGGCTTTCGCATCGAACAACCGGTCGCCGGCCCCGGCAATAATGCCGGCAGGCAGCAACAGATCATTGTAGCGGGTGAAGCGGCCGCCGGCCAACGCGTCGGCCAGCATCAATCCCGATTCGGCCGCGATCGACCGCAGCTGTGAGGGCCAGCTGGCGATGTCCTTTGCCGACGAAGCAAACCCCACAGAGACGATGCCGGGGCGGGAAATACTTGCCCATGGCGAGCGGCCAGGTGAGCAGCACAAGCAGCGGCAGCAAAATGTGACGGAAAACACCACCGGCGACAGGCAAGGCCGGCAGCCCGCCAGTGCAAGGCCCAGGCGCGGCGGCAAGAACGGACAGATGAAGACTCCCGATCGAATCGTCGTCCGATCGAGATCATCGACTCGCCCGCCTGCCATCCAACCCAAATCTCAGCCCGCTGAGCGGCCGAGTAGTAGATGCGACGTCGCTGCTTCATGGCTCACACTCCATCTTTCAGACAGACTCGTGTGTTGCTGCGAGCAGTTGAATCCGCCACCCAAAGCGGACGCGCCGCGAACGCGGCTGCTAGGCAGGCCGAAGCTTGTGCAAGTACAGCTGTGCGTCACAAGGCAAGTGAACTAAGAAGCTGCACGAACCGCGGTGATCGAGAATGGCGTCGAAATCGACTTCGTGACGGATTCGTTCCAATAGGTTCTGACTCGCGCTTCCTCCGACGGCTCTTTCCAGTACCGAACCGCTTCCTCCACTTCCCCGAGCACGGAATACATGCAAGCGGCGTTGTACTGCGTCACGAAGTCGTCCGGATCGATCGCCAGCGCTCTGGCCAGCCAGGAACGCGCCTTCTTCCGCTCACCGAAATACGCGAGCGCGAGGGCGCCGCGATGCAGCGGTGCCGCATTTTCAGGATGGCGGCCAGTTGCGCGTTCGGCGCGCTCGAAACAGATCCTTGGTTCGCTAGCGGATGAAGGCGACAGGAGCGTCCCCCGGTGTAGAGTTGCCACCCTGGATCTCGCCTTGGCCGGCTGCATTCCTGGCTGTGTCCCCTAGGATACATTGTCGAGCAGGGTCGACTTATCCAAGCCTTGTGTCGGCTCAGACGGCCATTCACCATTCGGCGTCATCTCGTTGACTGTCTCGGGTAGATCCCGCGCAATCCTTCTGATTAGCTCCTCGCGCGAAAGACCCGTCTGCATCGAAATGGACGTGAGTGTACCTTCGTCCATTGCCGCTTGGACGTCCCTTGGCTCAATCGGTTGGTTTGGCCCGCTGCCAACCCACGAGTCAACCTTCGATCCTGCCCCCACCTCCCTGAACCGGTCGAGGATCTCACCAAGGTCAGCCCTCGACACGCCATTCGTTATCTGAGCCAGAATTCTGCGTTGCGGGTCGTTTGGGTTAAGATACCCCGCTCCCGGAATCAATTCACAGAGCTTGTCGCGATTTTGGTATGCCAGAACGCCAAGCATCGCGATCGCCAATCTTCCCAGATTTGCCATTTGATCTCCTCCACGGTTTTGGCCGATGAGCGAATCGAAGCCAAGTCTTGGCGGATGACGACCCGTGTGGGCTCGAACAACTTCTTGCCCGTCGGCTCGCGGGCGGAGAGGACGCGTCCTTCGGGTTACTCGTTTTCATCTGACGTCTTCTCCTGACGCAGAATTTCGGGGCGCTTGGCCCGCAGTCGCCCTACGCCGATCGAACGCCCTAACCCGGCGCCTTCCGGGTTTGTTCCGCTGGTCAGAGTTTGTCGGCGACGATGGAGAGCGCGACCCGACGGGGTAACTCTACCGGCTCGAGAGACAGAGTCTGCCCAACTTGACCATACTTCAGAACGACGACGGCTCGGTTAGCCTCAGCTACCTTGGACTGCCGCCGGCTCGCGCACGAATTTCAATTTCGGCGGGACGGCGAACACCCTGAACCGCTCAGCCAGGCTGTCAAGAGCCTGACGCATGCCCACTCCCGCAGCAGCCGCACCGTGTCCACTGATGACCATCCGCGGGTTCAGGGCAGCCAGGTGCTTCACGGATCTTTCCGCCGCATCCCAGTCCGGCGTGAAGTAGCGCGGCGGACCGTGCATCTCAAGATCCTGAACGGCGACCTCATAGACTGACTCCTGACCGGTGGTGATGAAAGCGTCCCCTACGATCAGCGAGCGGTCCTCCTCGCGCCAGAGCGAGATATGCCCAGGAGCGTGCCCGGGTGTGTGTAGCCATCGCCATCCGGGCATTCCGGGGATCGATCCGTCGGCAGGTAGGAGTTCCAAACGGTTGCCAAGATCAATTGGCCCCCGTGGAAAAAGCGGCGAAAGCAGCGCCATCAGTCCACCCCCGACCCAGGGATCCGGTGGCGGATAGGACGCGGTTCCGTCCAGATAGGGGCGCTCGAGTGGATGCGCGAAGACAGGCACGTCCCACCTATTCGCGAGGTCTAGAACCGTTCCCACATGGTCGAAATGGCCGTGGGTCAGGATGATCGCGGCCGGCCGTGCGTTCGTGCCAAACCGCTTTTCCGCGACCGCAAGAATGCTGCCGCGGGACGTCGGCAACCCGGTATCGATCAGCATCCAGTTCCGATCTCCGCTGCCCGGTGCGCCGAAGAACACGACATTGACGATTGCTAGGCGCAAATAGCCCAAGTCCGGTGCGATGCTCCAAGCGCCGTCGCCACGATCCTCGCGCCTGGCGTGGTCGATCTCGGAAAGTCGAATCTGAACGGTCATGTGATCCCGTGCCTCTCTTGTTGCTGAGCAGCCGCTCGAGTCGATCGGCGGCGGTGGTATATCGCCCCGAACTTGGCACGGCCCTCCTTGTTCCTCCTTCGCCACCCAGCTCCGGACAGTCCACCACAGGAACAAAGGCTCGACCAAATCGGTTCGGCATTACCCGGTCGCGCCAGGACGAGCTGGACTGAGCAACGAAGATGGCGCGCGCCCCATTGGATGCGGTATTTCGCCAACGCGGTTCCCGGTCCTAACAAGGCGGCCGAGTTCGAAGCCGACTGCTGAAAGAAGACTTCGAATGAGCGAAGTGGGGCGTATGGACGAGCACCAGGTGGAGGCTCCGGTTCCGCAAGCTTCGCCTATGACTGGTCAAGTTGGGCGCCAATGGTCGAGGCGGCCCGATCGGCAGGTGTCCAGGTTATCTGGGACATCTTCCATTACGGATCTCCAGACCATGTCGATCAGCGATCGCTGCATTTCATCGATGCCTATGCCTCGTTCGCGGCAGAAGCCGTGAGCGTACAGCGTTCGATCGCCGGAACACCGCCTCTGTTGTGTCCCATCAACTAGATCTCCTTTTTCGCATGGGCTCTTGAGGTCGGCTATTTCCCGCGTGGGGCCGAACAAACGTGGATGGTTCAAGCCGCATCTCGTGAAGGCTGCCATCGCGGGTGTTCGTGCAATGCGGGAGATCGACCCCGCCTGCAGATTTGTCTGGGCCGAGCCCCTTATCCAAATCGCTTCTCGTGACCGGACCCGCAGCGAACGGGGTCGGGCCGAAAACGCCCGTCAGGGGCAGTTCGAAGCTTACGACATGTTGCTGGGCCGCGTCGAACCTGAGTTGGGCGGGAGCGAAGATGTTGTCGATGTCGTGGGCCTGAATTTCTAGCCGCACAATCAATGGTAAATAAACGGGCCGACGATATCGATGGGACACCATGAGTACCGCGCTTTGTCGGAAATGTTGCTCGAGGTTGCTCATCGGTACGGTAAGCCGATGTTCATTGCCGAGACCGGCTCAGAGGGATCCGGCGGGCCGGCTTGGCTCCACTATGTATGCCGCGACGAGGTGCGTGCCGCTATGGGTGTCGGAGCATCGATTCGAGGGTATTTGCCTGTACCCGATAACGGCCTACCCGGGCTGGGACAATTCGAGTCATGCAGAGGTGGGGTTATTTTCGGCCATCCACCCGAATGGCACACGCCGCCTCCGTCAGCCCGTCGCGGACGAACTGGTGCATCAGCAAGATCTGTTCACGGCAAACCGGACGCGCTGATTGTGTTGCGACACACCGCAAGGGCGAGCACCGAAGACCAGGGCAAATTACGGTGTATTCCTCAGCCAAAATCGGCGCCACGCGATGCCAAGTGGCATGGGTGCGAGGATGACCGTGCAGCATCAGGCAGCGGTGGCCCCTTCCACCAACCCGCACTCTGAGCGTCGCTTCCGGAAGTTTGATCTGCTCCAGCGAGAAACCTTCAAACATGCAACTCCCTCCATTCGCAACATTTGCCAAACGTGTAAACGGAGAGGCAGTTCAATGTCGGGTTCCGCGGGATCTGAACTTGCCTTGTATTCCGCGAAGAGGTCGTGAGCCGAACGGCGGCTTTAACTGGTCCCTCGGCAATAACCGGACGGACAGCAAACGGCCCCCAAAAAGCCGCCAGGCGGCGACGCGCCTGATATCGCACTTCGAGATCAACTCTGCCGTTTCCTGTTAGCCGAAGTTGCAAACGGCCCCGCTCACAATCGTGGTTGCGCCTTTGGGCATCGTGGTTCAGACCGCTGGCGGATTAGAACTCATATTGGCTTTGCGATCGGCTCATCGCTGCCGACTATCGGGGACCTATATAAAGGGGCATGTCCACGCGCCGTAAAATCAATGCAACAGCGAAGCTGATTGGAGAGTGGCCTTTAACCCCGGCTGCAACGTTTGGATCGTCGGTCAGAGCGAGGGGTATTTTTCTCGAAATACGCGCCCGCCTTCCAACGGAGTTCAGGAAATTGCTCAATATCGAGTCCCGCGTGCTTACCCTGCGCCTGTCTGAGGGCGCCGAGAATGATGGGCAGGTGGTATTCGGGATCATATCCAAAGCACTGCAGAATATCGAAGACCTGCCCGTAATCCCCCGTGAAATCGAGGACATTCTGACGATCTCGACGGCCGAACGGCACCGCTGGCTGAAAGATGGTCGCTTGCAGAGCGCCGGGACGAAAACGGTGAAACTTCGCGGGCGGGCAAGGAACATCACCTTTCACGTGTTCGACCCTCAGCACGTGGAAGATGTGCTTGACTGCGACCTGGTTACGGTCTGGCGCGAACAGGACGCAGCGACAGCTGCAGAGAATAGGCGGCGAGCCGCTGGGAGGGCCGCTATGAAACGCGCTCAAAGAAGCGGTCGCGGAACTGCAGCTTCAGCTGGTTATGGGCCCGATGAGAACTCGCACTCCAGTTTGCGCGGCTGGGAAGATTTTGAGAATGACGGACTCCTGCGCTGATAGGGCGGGCGCACAAGCAGGTTAGGACGTTTGCCTGCGCCGTGCGAGATGCGCAAGGAGGGCCGTCAAACGCATCGCGTTCAGGACCCGCTTCGCAGGGACACCGCCCTTGCGCGCCATCTCGACACCCCAATGCATGTGATCGAGCTCGCGGATCGAATGAGCGTCCGGATTGATGCTGAAGATGCAGCCCTGATCGAGTGCCTTTTGATGCCAGCGCCAGTCGAGGTCGAGTCGCCACGGATGTGCGTTGATTTCGACGGCAACGCCGTATTTCGCACACGCTTTGAGGACCTTGTCGATGTCGAGATCATAACCGGGCCGGCGCAACAGCTGGCGACCGGTCATGTGCCCGATGATTGTCGTCCGAGGATTTCCGATCGCCTCAATGATACGCTCCGTCTGCTCTTTCTTCGGCAACTTGAAGCGGCTGTGCACGCTCGCGACGACGAAATCAAAGTGCTCCAAAATATGATTCGGGTAATCGAGCGAGCCATCAGCCAGGATGTCCGCCTCGATGCCCTTCAGTATGCGAAATTTTCCATTGTATGCCTTGTTCAGCCGGTCAGCTTCGCGGTGCTGTTCAGCAATCTCCTGCAACGAAAGGCCGCCTGCGTAGTGAGCGGACTGCGAATGATCGGCGACACCATAGTATTCGAAACCGCGCCTACGCGTGGCTTCAGCCATTGCCTCAAGCGTTTCGGTCCCATCGGATGCGGTCGTGTGAGAATGCAGGATGCCATGCAGATCTTCATCCCGAATGAGGGCGGGTAGCTTCTGCTTTGCCGCTCGCTCAATCTCGTCCCTGCCTTCGCGCAATTCAGGCTCGATAAACTGCAGGTCTAGAGCTTGGTAGATTTCTTCTTCTGTCGCTGACGCGATCAGCTTTCTCCCGCGATGAAGCCCGTCGGCGTTTAGGGTGAATCCCTTGTCGGCCGCGAACGTCTTCAGTTGCTCAAGGTGATCTGCCGAACCGGTTGCTTCGAGCAGGCTCGCGCCAAAGTGCTTCCTGTCCGTGACAACAAGCCTGAGGGTCGTATCCTCGATTCCAGTCGACTTTCTGCCCTGCGCTACCAGGGCGAAGTCGGAAACGAGCTCGCAACCGCGCCGGAAGTCACCTGCAATTTCGACGCGCGAAAACTCTGGATGCTCTTGCTTCACCGATATGACCGCATGTTCGAGAAGAGCGGCGGCCTTGTGCAGGTGAAGTTGCGTTTCGCCGCTTCGCACGATGACCAGGTTCTGCAGGAGCTTTGCCTGAAGCGCGGCGCCGAGGCCTTTGATTGGGCGGATGCGGTCTTCTCTCGCTGCGGCCTCGAGCTCCGCCAGCGAGTTCACGCCGAGCGCCTGATGAAGCTTCAGTATCTTATCGGGACGAAGCCCGGGTATGGCAAACAGCTCCATCACGCCCGCTGGAACATCCTCGCGCAGCTTCTCAAGGCTTGGGTGCGTGCCGGTTTGGTAAAGCTTGGTCACGATGTCTGCGATCGCGTCACCGATCCCCGGGATCCTGGTGAGGGCGCCGGCAGCGATGATCCGATCAAGCGGCTGCGACAGCGCCGTCAGACTGTCTGCCGCGCGCAAGTATGCCTTTGTGCGATAGGGATTGTCGCCGCGCATAGACGCCCGTTGCGCGTATTCCCTTAAAAGACTGGCGACGGTCCTAGGATCGATTTTTGCCATGGCTTCAGCCAAACGAGACCGATCTCCGCAGGTTCCAATGAGGCAAGGCCGTGAGCGCCGCGTTGCCCTTTGAATCCCGGCTTTACTGCCTCTTCCGGCGTCGGACGCTACAGATTGGGCAAGGATTGGTCAGCGCGACCCCATCCCGCCAGAGCTTTGGAGGCTGCGCGTTTCTTTAATTCAGGAGCATCGCCCACGTGGAAATGAGAGGGCGCGTCTATTGTCTTCATCTCCGCCCACGTGATCGGTGCCGCGACAGGAGCGCCCGGACGTGATCTCGCGCTGTAGGGCATGATCGCGGTCGCCCCGCGCTGATTGCGTAGATAGTCCACAAAGATGCGACCCTTGCGGCGCGCCTTTGACAACACGGCCGTGAAATGGGCCGGATCGCTCCGGGCGACCGCCTGCGCCAGGCGAGACGCGAAGTCCTTCACCTCTGGCCACTCGGCGCCAGGGGTGAGCGGCGCGATGACGTGCACTCCTTTGCCTCCCGTCAGCATCGGGAAAGTCGTAAGCCCCAGCGCTTTAAGGATAGCGCGGAACTGAAAGGCAGCTGCGCGGACAGCCTCAAAATCGAGGCCTTCATCGGGGTCGAGGTCGAACACGAGGCGGTCGGCCTTTTCGACATCCTCGATCCGAGCCCCCCATCCATGCAGCTCGATCGTTCCCATCTGGACGCAAGTCATCAGTCCGTCGGCATCGTCGACATAGAGATATGGTTCCTCGTGCCCGTCCTTCTCCGTGATGCCGACGTGGTGGACTTTGTCGCCAAAGCTGCCGGCGTCGTGTTTTTGGAAGAAGCACTTCTTCGCGCGGCCCTGTGGGCATCGAACCAGACTGATCGGCCGGCTGCCAACCCAAGGAAGCATGATCGCCGCGACCGCTGCGTAATGGTCGGCAAGCTGTCCCTTGGTGATGTTGGACTCCGGATAGATGACGCGGTCACGGTTACTTATCGCGATGGCGGTTGTCGCAGACGCGGCGAGATCGGCTGCATGACGTTCCGTCTCGAGCACGACCGCCTCCGGCTTCTTGTCTTCGCGGAGACCAAGATAGCTCGGATGTCGTAACGTCCCTTCATTTGTCATTTCGGTGAAGGCAATCTCAGCGACCAGTTTCGGACGGAGCCAGTGTGCGCCGCGCACTTCGGCGCGTGGTGCGTCGACGGTGGCGGCCTTCTGCTCAAGCGGCGCCATGATCTTCAAGAGACGAAGAAGTTCAGCGGTATCGAAGCCGGTGCCGACTTTCCCGGCGTAACGCAGCTTGCCGCGGTCATGAACGCCAAGGATCAAGGACCGAAACGCGCGGACCTTGTCGGACGGCGTCCAGCCGACAATCACAAATTCCTGCCGCCTGATGCATTTGATCTTCAGCCAGCTTGCGCCGCGGGCCGCCACATAACTCGAATCCGCGAGCTTTGAGATGACGCCCTCAAGGCCGGCAGCGCAGAAGCGATCGAGCAGCTCTTCTCCGCGGCCGAGGATATGGTCGGAGTAACGAAGGACCGGATTTTTCGCAGGCAAGATCGCCTCCAGCTTCGCCTTGCGCTCAACAAGAGGAAGCCTTGTCAGATCTTCGCCGTCGAGCTGCAGCAGATCGAATGCATAAAAGTCGATAGTCGCCGGGGCACCCTTCAATGCATTCTGAAGCGCCTGGAAGTTAGATCTTCCTTCCGCATCGACAACCACGGCCTCCCGTCAATCAGGGCGGAGCGCACCTTGAGCTTGCGAGCCTCAGAGAGGATCGAGGGAAAACGGCTAGACCAGTCCAGGCCAGATCGTGTGTAGGCTCGCGCCTCGCCACCGCCGACGGCAACGAGAATACGATAGCCGTCGTATTTCATCTCATGGATCCAACGATCGCCAGCAGGGACCGTGTCCACGAGCGTTGCGAGTTGGACCGGCCGGAAAGCGGGCGGCGCTAAAGTGACCTCGTCACGAGCGGGCGACTTCGCTTGACAAGCGTTCGACCCATTGATTGCCTTCCGCGACGTTGGCTTGACCACTCTGACCTAAACCATGCTCAGAGGCGAAATAAGCGTTATTCGCGTCCAACGCGCGACTACTTCTTTAGTTTCGCTGCCGGCCGTGTTGAGCTTTTCGCGATCATTACCGACCCGCTTGAATAGCGCCTCGGCCTGAGGCCGTGCTTCCTGCCTCCGGCCCTTCCATTCCCGATTTTCTCGCACAGCTCACAGGCAATAATCAAGAGCAGGAACGTGCCCTCAAATGCCGCCACAGCGTATCCGGTTTCTGCCATCGGCTTTCGAAGCCTGACATTCCGGTTCCGGTCCCCCTACCTCAACGTGCCCCATTGACGCCAAGTACCTCGCCCAGAGCAAGCTCCGATGCCAGTTTCAAGAAGTGCAAAATGGCCCATAAATGCGCCGACCAGAGTGAATGCTCTCGTATCCGGGTCTATTTCGAGCAGCGCGGACTTGGTCAGCATTCAGACAGCCTAGCGGGTCCTTCCCAACTAGCCATGGGCACCGGCCTGCTACTCACGGAGCACCCCCTCCTCCTTGGCAGCAGCCTCGAAAGCCTGACGGACCTCTTCCGGGGTCGCCCGATCCTCGACGGCGTCGAGCATAGTTGCACAGCCTTCCTCCACTTAGGTCCCATCTTGGTCCACTTCAGGAGTTCCCCGGCGGCACCCTCGACATTGTTACACCCGTAGGTCTTGACGTACACCGGAGGGGAGAACCAATGGGTTGCCACAACACCCTCCTACTCAGGGGAGAGATACATCTTGGCCTCCTTTGCGGCAGCCTCAAAGGCCTTTCGTATTATGTGGGGGTCAATCGAATCGCCCTCCAAGGCTGACAGGCAGAGGGTCACCGCCTTATGCCAGCGAGGCCCTCGCCGGGTCCACATCTTGAGCTGCTCAAGGGCTTCCTTCGCGTTGTTGCAGCCATGCCTGACACCGGTTTCACTCTTCACGAACACCGGAGGGACGAACCAGATGGGCGCCATGATACCTCCTACTCAGGGAAGAGATACACGTTGGCCTCCTTGGCAGCCGCCTCAAAGGCTTCACGGACCTCATGGGGGGACACCGTGCCCTCGAACGCGTCGACGCAGGATTGGACCGCCTTGGTCCACCTCGGGCCCTTTGTGTCCCACCCCATGAGTTCCTCGGCGGCTCCCTCGACGTGGCTGACCCCATTGCGAATGCCCGGACGTTTCGTCTTCACGTAGACCGGGGGAGCGAACCAGAGGGGACCCATAAGGGGGAACTTAGAGCGGCAAGAGCCCGCTGACCAACCCCGCTTTAGCCGCAGCTAAGGGAACGATGTAGGCCCCCGCGGGTTTAGAGGTTGCAGCGGGATTCTTCGTGGATGTGCAGCCTGTGTGGGGGGTCCGTCGCCTCTCCCTCACCGGCGGCGGGCTCCTTTCGCGAAGGCGGTGTTGGTAAGAGACACCTAGCACCTTATACCGCATCCAATTTAGTTAGTTTGTCATTGGGGGGAGTAATGTCCCCTCCTCTTTTGCAGCAGCCAGGAATGCCTTGCGGGCCTCCTCAGGTTCCATCTCGTCGAAAATCACGGCCATGCAAACGCTCACCGCGAGCTCCCACCAAGGGCCACGCTTGGTCCACTTCATCAGCTCCTCGCCGGCTGCCTCGGCGTTGTTGACATTGTGGATGATCCCGGGACGCTCGGTCTTGACCGGGACCGGAGGGTTGAACCAGTGGAGAGCCATGCGGTCACTCTTTGTCGACCTTATCAAGTTCCTCCAGCAAATACCTTTGCTCAGCCCAGTTCCCGTTCTACAGGCAGATTGAGCAGGTTGCGAAGGTAATTGCGGATTACCTCTGACTATTGAAATGGCGCAGGACGGCGCGCTTCCGTTGCGATGCCACAGCGGCTGAAGTTGGCTGACAGCTACTCGCGACCGATAGCCACGCAGAGGCCCATGGCAGTTGCTGCCTCGACGATCGCCTCGGTTAGTTCTTCGTTGGAGGCCACCAAATAAGGCGCAGTCTCCCGAGCTTCGCGTAGTGCCGCTTTGATCGAGACCGTGTCGCCACGGTCCGCCCTGTTGAGGAGGCGGTTATTCGCGAAGATCGAACCCGACAAACAGGCCAAAGGCTGGGGCAACATTGACAATAAGCTCCACCAGCTCGCAGTCAGTTTCCGGCAGATGTGGCTCGTCTCGGCGCACCGCTGCAATAGTCTCTTTGACGGAGATGATTTGGCCGCGACGGACTTGTAGGATCAGCTCGTGAACAAGGTGTTCGGCAGTCACTTTGTCGGGTCGGCAGTTCGTCCAAACGTTCATACTAGGCCTCCCACCTCAGCGAGAACCCACGCGGAACATTCATGATCCTCTGTCGGGAAAAATCAAGAAGAATGTTTGATAACTTCTGAGTGGGAATCAGAGGGACAAGCCACGAAGCGAGCCTCTATACTCTTTGGACCTGACGCTCAGCCAGCCCGCTAGGGACCTTCTTCCGTCGGGCCCTATTTGGCCCGATCAATAGCCGCAAGTAATGACTGTAGGGTTGGCGGCAGTTCTGGTTCGACCCCCAGATTTAAGAACGTTTGTACGTTATGACGATAGCCTTCGGAACGGATCAGTTTCCGAAACGCTTCGGCGACAGACTGATGGTCTGCTTTGTTGCTCGTTGTCATGTTCGGGAAGTCCCTCCCAATGAGCCGCAACTCGCCCGCAACGAATGGGTTCCATCAGGAGGTCGGAATATTTGGCTGAAATTTCTGAGCGGGAGATCGGATAACTGGCTCGCGCGAAGACCCCCCGTGCCCCCTTCGTTTGCCGCAGCATTAATCCTCGCTCTTTGAACTGAAGATTCGTGTCGATCTAGCGTCGGTGTTGCACATCGTGAACCTTGGAATGCTTCTGTCCAATGTTTGCTCACGCTGTGATGCCAACGGGCAGGCTCTTGCGGCAGGGTGCCGCAAGGTCGCGACGAATGAAACGCCGGCCCAGTTCAACCCGCGCGACGTCCTTCAAAGCTGGAGGGATCGATCTTCGCCAAGCGGTCTGCGGCCTCGACCGCAGTTCGTAGCCTGCTGCACAGCGCGAGATTTTCGGCCAGCATTTCTTCAGTGCGTTGAAGCGCGAGCTCGGTCCGGTGGATGCGCTGCCTGGCATTGGCAACTTCCGATCGGCCGCCATCCCGTGGCCGTGGGGTTCCATAGTGTCCATGGGTTTCTAATACATGGGGGCCGATATCGTTCCCTGATGTCGGGCGAAACGGCGGGCCGCAGAAAAGCGCGATGGGCCGAATGACCAATGCGCTCCCTGTCAAAACAGCGCCAGAAACAGGCGAACGGCTTCGGCCGCTCTACATCCCACGGGCAGAGGCGATCACGGTCCAGAGGGCCATTGATCTGTTCAGGCACGACTACAACGTAAGCGAAGACACACTCAGGCGGCTGGTGATCAAGCACCGTCTTCACAACCAGACAATGCCCGGTGCTCCGTGGAGAATAAGCGCTCCCGGTTTGGCTATGGCGCTCGCCGGCGATGATGACGCGCTTGCGCGGTTGAGGCAGGACGATCGCGAGCACCCGGACGTAACTCGGTATTTCAAGCGGCTCGGCATCCCGCGACCCTGACCTGTTATCAAAAGTTATGGTCGCGGCGACTGTCTAAAATAGACAATGTCGCGGCCCGACAGGGCTCCAAGAGCGAACCGTTGCTGCCTTGCGCATCGCCCTCTAGGCCGCCGGCGTCGAGTTCATCCCGGAGAACGGCAGCCGCGCCGGCGTGAGGCTCCGCAAACCTTAGGCGTAGACTCGTTACTGCGCAGCCACACACCTACTTTTCGCCATCGGACGAAGCGGTTGCAACAGGTGGTGCGCGGGCCATAGCGCTGAGGCAGGTCGCGCCATGGAGCACCGGAGCGCAGCACCCAGAAGATGCCGTTCAGCACGCGCCGATCATCAACACGTGGCACACCTCTTGGCTTGTTGGGTAGACGCTTTATTCCATTGCTGACCATTGTCCAAAAGTAAGCGCCTCGCCGATCACCTATGGGTTTGGGCTTGATGTTTTCCGGAATCGCCAGGGCATGAGTTCCTCGATCTGGCTCTGTGGATGGCCGTTGATGATGGCCTCGAGGGTTTCGGCGAGGTAGGCAACGGGATTGACGTCGTTGAGCCTGCAGGTGGCCACGACGGATGAGAGCAGCGCCCAGTTTTCGGCCCCGATCTCATGGCCAGCAAAGAGAGCATTTTTTCTGGTCAAGCATACGGGCCGGATGGCGTTTTCGACCGGGTTGGTGTCGAGCTCGAGCCGGCCGTCGCCGAGGAAGCGGGTGAGCCCTTCCCAATGGGCAAGACCATAGCGGATGTCTTCGGCCAGCTTTGAGCCCGAGGAGATCATCGACAATTGCTTTTCAAACCACGGCTTCAAGGCGGCGATGATCGGGGTGGAGTACTGCTGTCGGGCGGCGAGCCGAGCTTGTGGCGTCATGCCGCGCACCGTCGCCTCGACGGCGTAGAGCGTAGCGATCTGGCGCACGGCAGCTTCGGCGATCGGGGACTTGGTGTTGCGCGCCAGCTTCACAAAACGTCGGCGCAGGTGGCTCCAGCAATGGACGAGCAGCCACGGTCCTTGTGGCCGCTCCAGGCGTGTCAGCCGGTCATAGCCCTCATAGGCGTCAACCTGCAGGAACTGTCCGCCGAAGCCTTGAAGGAAGCGTTCGGCATGCTCGCCGCCGCGCCCCGGCGCATAGTGGAACAGCACGATGGGCGGGCCTTGGCCACCATGGCCGCGATCATCGGAGGCGATTGCCCAGAAGAAGCCCTTCTTGACCTTGCCGCGTCCGGGATCGAGCACCGGCGCCGTGGTCTCGTCCATAAACAGGCGCTCTGCCGCAGCCAGATGCCCGCGCATCTGATCGGCTATGGGCTTGAGATGGAAGCAGGCCCGGCCTGCCCAGTTGCCCAGTGTCGCCCGATCCAGCTGGATGCCCTGGCGGGCGTAGATCTCGGCCTGCCGGTAGAACGGCAAATGATCACCGAACTTGGCGACGATGACCTGGGCGATCAGCGCCTCGGTCGGCAGGCCACCAGGCACGATATGCTCGGGCGCATGCGCCTGCACGACGGCGCCCGAGCAGCGCCGGCAAGCGTATTTCGGGCGGCGCGTGACCAGCACGCGCAGTTGCGCCGGGATTGCGTCGAGCCGCTCGCTGACATCCTCGCCGATCCTGGCCATCTCGCCGCAGCCGCACGGACACAGCGTGCTCCTGGGCTCGATGATCCGCTCCACCCGCGGCAGATGGGGAGGCAAGTGGCCACGATTGCGCTGGCGCGAACCGGACGAGCCGTCCGAACGCCCCCGGATGACCCGCTGCGCCTTTTCCTGCGCGGCATCGAGCACGCCCTGCGCGATCTCCACGTCTTCGAGCGGCAGGTGGTATTGATCGGGATGCAGCTTCTCGGACTTGGCGCCGAACTTCTCGTGGTTGAGCTGGCTGACGACGCTCTCCAGGCGGCGGCGCGCCTCCTCGGACTCTGCCAAAGCTGCCTGCGCCTCGGCGAGGAGCGCCTTCAAACGCTCGTTCTCTTCCTGGAGAACCGTCAGATTCATGCACTAAATCAAGCACATGAGTGCCGATAACGCCATTGGAGACAAGGCACCTGAGTCACTGTGCCACACTCATCCGGCCAGCTGCGGACGCCGTGCCCGCTCGGGGCGAACCAGTCTCCAATCCAGCCCTTCGAACAAGGCCGCGAACATCGCCGGCGACATGCGCATCACGCCGTCGCGAACCTGCGGCCAGACGAACTTCGAGCCCTCGAGCCGCTTGTGCACCAGCACAAGGCCGGTGCGATCCCACACCAAAATCTTGATCCTGTCAGCCCTTTTGGCCCGGAACACGAAGGCTGCCCCACAGAACGGGTCGAGGCCTAGCATCTCCTGCACAGCCAATGCCAATCCGTCCATGCCGCGCCGGAAGTCAACCGGCCGGGTCGCCACGTAGATCTTCAGATCGTTGCCCGGTGCAATCATCGCGAGGCCCGAACCGCTCGGATCACCTGCGACAGCTGCTCGAGGTCAACCGCCGTTCGGATCAACATGTCGTCGATCACGATTTCCACCTTCGCCGGCGTCGATTTCGATGGCCTCATCCTCCGCTGAGGCGCCGATGAGTCGTCCACCATCAACTGCGCGAACATCGGCGCCATGCTTTCCGCCAGTGCCAGTTGTCCCTGACGAAGGCGACGCCGCCAATCGTAGACCTGCCAGCGGGTCGCGCCATGCTTGCGCGCGACCGCCGCCACCTGCACCCCCGGCATCAGGCTCTCGGCCGCAATCCGGGCTCTCTCGGCCTCCGAGCGAACCCGCCGTCCCGTTGGACCGTCCAGAACCTCGAGCCGGCCTGCGTGGCCAGCTGTTGGGACGTCCAAATGGACGTCCATTTTGCCGTCTGCTCCCACGTAGGCCCTCCGTCTCTCGCGATCGGGGGGATTCTTCGCACATTCACCTCATGCCCCGCACGAGGGGAGCGGCGTGGCGCTTACGTCCAAAAGCGCTGTTAACCAAATTTTCTCACCCGCCAATGCTTATTCGCGCGACTGAAGGGGTGAGGTGATCGATGTGTGATTCAAACATAAGCGCGTTTCCGCTGCATCGGCGGCGGAAGTTGGTCGAAGGGATCGCCCGGGTCCTGGAATCCAAGAACGGGAAGGACGCGAACGCCTTCTGGCGCAACACCGCCAAGGCAATTCTCGTTCAACTGTCCGAATCAGGAATTGCACCCGGGGTCGCCGAACAGGAAGTTGGAACGCTTCTTCATGCTGTCTTGGCCGATATCGCCACCCGCAGTGCTGCGAAACTTGCACAATAGCATCGGCTCACGATGAAGGATTGCCGCATAGAGACGCCCCGGGGCTCCACAAGCGTAGCACCACTGCATCCGTCAAACGCAGGTTTCTCACTGCGGATGAAAAGATAGGCGCGTTCGTCGAAATCATGCGCGCGAATGTGCTCTCGGGCGAGATACGGCTCCGCCTCGCCTGTCCGGCGGTCATCGACCAAATCGAGGTAGGCGATGCGGAAACCCGCATTCACGAAAGGCCGACGGACCTTTTCCACGAGCTGAACCCGCAAAACCAATGAGCCGCCGTTGAGTTCCACACTGCCATTTATGCGACTTTCGAAGCACAAAAGGCGAACATTGAAAGGGCGTTTTGTGTTTTTGACATCTATAGGCCTGCCCATTCCGTCAGTTCCGGTGATCAATAGCAATGGCTGGAACGGGGCTGGAAGCGGACTGTTCGGCTCTCACTGAGATACTAGGAAAGCCGACGTTCAGCCGACGACCCCACTGCGGACGTTGGCGATCTGCTTGGTCGACGGCTGCTTTGGGCCAAGTCAGCCGGTCAGGCCAAGCCCGCCACGCCCAACGCCGCCGTTTTACCTACGGGCGGCTGGTCGGATTCGAAACTGAAGCTTTCAGCGCGCTCCGGCCCTCCGGCCCACTTGTGAAGCACGCGTATCCTTTGTAGATTATGCGCCTCAGCAAGGTCGTCCAGCAGTGAGAGCAGAATGTAACGATCTGCTGACTCCAACTGCTCTGAATTCACGATTCACCTCGCAATTTCTTTGTGCGGCGGGGAGCGGCCTGCTTCTAGTCCACGCGGAACCTTTCGAGGTCTGATCAAGCGATGCGCAGACATCGCAGGAGGGGAGAACTGTGCTTGAAAGCGATGAAGGGGGAAGGGTGTCGACCTATTTTACAGAACATGAGTACGGGGTGCGTCCTGCAACAATCGATGTGATTGATGAGCGCCTATGGGCAGGCCTCTACAGCTTGATCCTGACGAGGATCGGCGATGGCTCGTTCGGCCAGCGCTTTCCAGAACAGTGTTCTGACGGGAACGGTCCCTGCGGATGTGATGAGCAGGCCTTCAGTCGCGTACTCGGTGCAGAGGTGCCGTGGATCGTGTGGCCGCTCACCGCGAGCGAATTGCCCGAAACGCCGGTGATTCTCGATCTGCTTGAGTTCTGCGCCGGCGCTGTCGGCGAACCGATTAAGGGCAGTTATCACTCCTACTTCGGGCACTATCACTTGAGCTGGAATCGGGATGCCGGCCTTGAGCGATTTGTGACGGACATTAACCTCCTGTTTCGCCGCAACGGGGTTGCCTATGAACTGACGTCTACCGGGCAGGCCCGCCGTCTTCTTCCCCAGCCTGTCGCCAATGCGCTCGGCTGGGCGATCTTTCGCACTGGCGATGTGGAGACGGACCGGCTGCTCGAAGCCGCGCGGCAACGGTTTCTCTCGCCAGAGCTCGAAGATCGGCAGGATGCGCTGGAGAAACTGTGGGACGCGTTTGAACGGCTGAAGACGTTGGAGCCCGGCGGCAATAAGCGCGCGCAGGCCGATGCTCTGCTGGACCGCGTCGCCGCGCCGAGCACTGGATTTCGTGATGCCCTCGGCCGGGAGGCGGCCGATCTGACCACTGTCGGGAACAGCTTCCGCATTCGTCATTCCGAGACGACGCAGGAAGCGCTGACCTCTCCGGATCAGGTCGACTACCTGTTTACGCGGATGTTTGCATTCTTGCGCGTGATCCTGAAAGGGACCGGGCGTGGCGGATGACCTTTACGGCCTTGTCGCCGGCATCCTTCACGGAATGACCCACACGCAAATGAGCGACGAGCCGCAACGGATCGCTGGGCTGGTCGTGCCTGCGCCAGAAGGTTTCTCCAAGCGGCAGCGTATCGAACTTGCGCTCGAGAACCACACACAGGAGGACCTGGGTCGAGTGGTCCTCAAATTCGCTGCGGCTCGTGGCGACATCCCCCTCGACGAAGCGGCGCGCAAGGTGCTCGAGGCGGATGACCCGTCGTTGACGCAGATCACACGGCGGGACATTGCGCGGGTCCTTGGCAACGACTTCGCCGGCGAGCGCAGCACCGTGGACGTGGTCGAGGGCCTCTTCCCGCTTTCCTCGGCATTTGAAGGTTTCTTCGGAAACAGCGGAAAAAGCCTTCGCGACCAGATTGCCCGGCACATGGATCACAATCCCGGCGACTGGTCGGTGGAACATCTGTTTGGAGAAATCGGGGCATTCGATTGTTCCAGGGCCAGGTTCGGCGCCTTGCTCGAACAGGCTGTTCATCCCCTTTCCCGATCTGGCGAGGAGCAAACGAAGACAGTCGCCGCCCTGAACAAGGTCCTTTCGCGGGATGGATATGAGCTGGCCCAGGATAACGAAATCTCCGGTCATCCGCTCTTCAGTTTCCGTTCTATGGTGCGCGGGGTCGGTGGCAAGCCGAAGAACCTGATCTTCGCCTCGCGGGGACCAAAGCCGGAGATCGGCTTTGCCGACGCGATCAACAACGACATCGTCATTCTGTCCGGCGAAGAGAGCTGCCTGATCTATGACCGGCCCATCGGCGCGAGCGGCCTTCTGTGGTCCGAGCTCGTCGCCTGGTGGAGCGAGATTACGCCGGGGGCCGAGGCCGCAATGCTCGGAGCGCGCCTCCAGGAATCCCTAGCTTCGGACGCGGAACGCAAGCTTTTCGCGACCTACTTCAAGGCCTATCGGTCCGCGCTTGGCGAGGCGCTGCCCGCTCTCCTGCCGCAAGTCTATCTTCACTACGACCCCGCCATCGTGAAGACCCTGCGAAATCGCCTGCCGCTGCCGCGTCAGCGCATGGACTTCCTGATATTGCTTCCCAACCGTCAGCGCATCGTGATCGAGGTCGACGGCAAGCACCACTTCTCGGAAAACGACCTTCCGTCATTGAGGGTCTACGCCGACATGGTATCGGCCGACCGTGAACTGCGCCTTGCCGGATATGAGGTCTACAGGTTCGCGGCGAACGAACTGGTCGGTAGCGGCGCCGAGGCGAGGGTTACGGATTTCTTCGACAAGCTATTTCGGCTGCACCGCATTCGGCAATGACGGTGCTCGCTCATGCATGACAACTCATGACGATCTGTAGGGGGTAGCATTTGACGACGACGATATTCTGGTCTTGGCAAAGCGATCGCGATCCGAGGCTGCACCATTATTTTGTGCGCGACGCGCTTAAGGATGCCTGCAAGCTCATCGCTGTCGACCCTGACTATGAGGAGGCGGTACGGCCCGAGATCGATCACGACACCAAGAATGTCGCCGGAACCCCGGACATAACGAAGACGATCCTGGACAAGATTGCCAAGGCCAATGTGTTCGTCGCGGATATGACGCCAGTCGGGGTAACCGATCCAGCAGCACTTCAGCCGAACGCAGCCGTAGAGAAGCGTTCGGAGCCGAAGCATCTGCAAAACCCGAACGTCATGTCCGAGCTCGGCTATGCGGAACATGCGCTCTCGCAAGGCCGCATCATCCTGGTGGCGAACGGCGCGCACTATCCCGGTCCCGTGGCGCTCCCCTTCGACTGGCGTCACCGGAGCGGCGCGAAGGTCTATACCCTGAAGGACGGGGCGACGAAGGAGGAGATCAAGGCGGAGCAGAAGCGTTTCGCCGAGGTCTTGAAAAGCTGCATCGTGCCAATCCTGGCCGAGCAGGCGCCGGCTAGGACGCCGCCGCCGCCCATCTCCTGGCAGGCGCCGAGCAGCAGCGATCGCGCGATCTGGCCGCCGGCGGAGAACAAGCTCGAGTTCCGCAACAATGCGATGGGGGAGCCGCCGCGCAGCGTTGAGCTGCGGGATGGGACGCGGATCTTCGCGCGCATCGCGCCACGCGAATGGTCGATACCGGCAAAGGTCGAGCTCGAACAGCGGATTGCAGACGTGGCATTGAACATCCGTGGTCGAGATGGCGACTGGGGTCTCAATGGCGATGGCGCATTGTCGGTCTCGGGCCTTACTACCGGCGCGCGCAACGACATGATCGTAATCAACGCGACGCAATGGTTTCAGTCGAACGGTGAGCTTTGGGCCGTCAACACAAACTGTTTCACCGAGAACAGCGGCGGCCAGGTTTTCGCGTCGGCGCTGCCGTTCACACCGCTCGATATATTCCTCGGCAAAGGCGTCGCCGCCATTAGGGCGATGGGCGGCAAGGGCCCGATCGGAATCAGACTTGGCGCTGGCGATCTGACAGACACTGTCCTGCCAGGAGAATACCAATCTCAGCGTTACCCCGCTGTCAGTGCATGGGTGGATGTGGACGAAGACCGGGAGACCTGGACGTCGGAGGAACGTCGCGCGCTCCTGCTGCGATTCTGGAACGCGCTGATGGACGCTTACGGTCGCCCGCCCGCGCGTTCAATGGCGGAGTTCGAGCGGTCGGCGGCGGTGGCACCGCTTTCGAGATAGGCGATGCATGATGACCGCTTCTGAGGCCAAGCCTACGGCAGCAGCTCGATACCGGATTGATCGCTTTCCCGCCCCACGATGGCCGGCGCAGCCCATTATTCCGCATGCCGCCTGATCGGTCCTTCCGCTAGCCTCAAGGCACCTTCAACGACTTCAATGTCTTGGTCATCCGAACTCCGCGTCTACGGCCAAAGCCTAAAGCATTAGGGATGGGAGCCGACTGGCGAAGACCGCACTTGGTGGACTTGGTTTATGACAGCCCGACCGCTCATAGCAGGGGCGCCAGGCGCGCGTCGATAACAGCCTAACGGGTATCGATCAGACCTTCGCGCTCAAGGACACGTCGCACGTCCTCAAACGAAGCTGTGATATTGCCTACGGGAAACCGCAACTGGCCAAGGCCCTGGATGTTAGAAAACTCTTCGCATCCTTCCTCAAGCATCACAAGCGCCCGGGTGAAGCCGAGTCGACCTTGAAACAGGCCGACCTCGTGGATGACATTCATGCGTGCCTGTAGCTTGCCATCCTTCACTTCATCCTCGGCGGTGAGGATGATGAAGGCGATCGCCGCGGAATCGAGCATCTCGGACAACCGGGCGATATTTGTAACGCCTGCCACGGGGACGCGATTGAACTCGTCGGCCGGCAAATGCAGCCGGTCCTGGACGAAGTCTTTGAGCGCGCGCCAAAGGAGACTGCGGCCGTGGCCAATGAACACATTGGTGCCCACCAGCGCGGATTTTCGCTTCCGCCCTTCCACCCGGAGAAGATGGGAACCGGCTTGCCGTGCAAGACCGGAGATCTTACGCGCGACGATGCCCGGTGCCCCGAGCAACGCCATCTTAAGCGTGACGGCTTGGTGTGGCGCTAAGCGCATGCCCTGCGTCATCGCGCGCATGTCACGCGAGATGATTTGGCCCCGGGGCAGCATCGCCCGCGCGCCATCCTGTTCCGAAAGGACGCGCTCGTTTGCGATCTTTGATTTCACGTCCTCGAGGAAACTGTCTGGACGGTCGCGCAACGCCTCGGAGAGCAAAGAGGCGATCGTTTGCTTCGCTTCATCGACCGCTTGCGCCACCGCACGAGATTCGACCTCCATCTTTTTCAGATCGGGATTGCCACTACGGCGTTTAATCTCCGCCACCACGTCGTCATAGCGATACTCTTCCCAGGTCCCGACCGAGCCATCCAACGGCCACGCGTCTGCTATCCCAGACTCGATGCTGAAATGTGCGCCGGCCGGAGGCCGTGCCAAACCCGCATAGTACACGATGGAATGGTAGCCGAGGTTGGACCCACTCCAGGCCTGCCCGACCTGCTCGCACACCGCGCCGATGCGTCGCAATCCTTGGGTGAGTTCGTCGACCTCAAGTCCATCTGCCAGGACCTTCAGCCGATCCGCGATCTCGATCAGTTCCTGTCCTTCCATCGGCGGTCCCCATAGGGTCGGCGTGACCATGGCGTCAGCGTCCACGGCCCCAGTGTCCTTACTCAAAGGTAGGCCCTCGGTATCACCCTCTCAACATCGACGTTATGAAAACAGCCTTTCCGCTGTGGACTGCGGCGATCGGCTTGCCACCGGGTTCCCGGATGTGATTCAATACGGGTCGAATGGCTTGGGCGCGCTGCCCCTGGGGCACGCGCCAAGGCAGCTGCGGGGCCGGGAGCGGACTGGCCGTTTTCGGCGTAGTCAGGTCGAAGGGACACGCACGGGTTATCTCTTGTGATGACTTTGTTGAGGTCGCATAGCGGTGATCGAGGCAAGTTGATCACCATTGGGCGACTTCGAAATCTCGTAGAAACTTTAAGGCAATCGAGTTTGACCGGACATAAACCCCGAGTTCGCGATTGGGCTTGTGCTCACTGGGATCGACGGAAAGCCAGTTGAAACTGGATATGACTAAATTGTCGTCATCCCACCCGAGTACTTTGGCGTGAAGACGAGGTCGTTCGATTGCCTTGATAGTCATCCCAACTTCCCCGTATCGCTCTCGGAGCGCGAGGAGGTCCGAAGCCTTTTTCGCCCCTGCCGGCTTTCCATAGAATAACGAGACATCGATTTTCTTGTCTTTGGCCCGGTCAAGGAGAGGGAAAACCGTGACGGGACCACCAGCGACACCGAATTGGTGGCTGAGCACAAAAATTCGCTTCTTGCCTTCCTCAGCGGCGCGCATCACGAAATTTGCATGGTCCTTCGTGTACAGGAGCGACATTTCCGCTTTTCGCCCCTGTTTGACGCTATGTCTCGCGATCTCTCTACCAAGGACAGCGAAATGAATAGAGGTATCGGTCCAGACTCCAGGCCTCCCCTTCACCATTTGTGACAGCGCGCCGACAATTTGCGCAACAAAACGAGGGTCTCTTATCCGAAGCGATGCATCGAAGCTCTTATATCCAGATGCGAGCCAATTACATGAGCCCAGAAGTCCGATCCAACCATGCGTCCGGTCATCCGCCACGACGAATTTTGAGTGAGACTCGGTCGAGAATGGGTGAATATGAAATCTGTCCCGCAAGCCAGTTCCGGCAATCCGTGTCTTGATGTCTGCAATCGCGTCCTCACTAGAGCGTCTGGTACCACCAGCTTCGTCCTGCCCACAGAAGAGATCGATACGGACATTTCTCCCAGCCGCGCTCAGCAAGTTTGGCATGACTTCGTTGACGTTTTCGGTCACGAAGCCAGAGTGAACAATGACTCTTTCCCGCGCGCCCTTCAGAGCCTTAGTGAAAGCTTCTAGATTTGCCGCCCCGTCGACGATGAGGTCGCTCGGGTCGAACAGGAATTCTCGATCGGCGATATCTCGAGGTGTCGCTTCCACCGCTCTACGAATGAGAGGCCGAGCTCGTTCCGCACTGTCGTCTGAGGCCAACGCCTTCTGGTATTCACCTTCAATATAGTCGACGAAGGCCTTGGGAGCGCGAGGCGGCATACCTTCGGGAATTCCATCGCGGTAGGTCACTATGCCTTGCATTGGGGCCAGTCGAGCCACGCTCGGGTAGACGTCCACGATAAACTCGTCCTGTCCCTCGATGGCATTGAATACCTCGACAAGGTCATCCGGGTCCAAACCAGCCCTGTCGATTCTCCAGACGATTTGGTCGTTGTTGGCGATCGGAACTTGATTCTCGCGGCAGGGCTGCACGTCGCGAATCCTGAATGCGCAGCCTGTCCGGTCATCGATATAGAAACTTCTGTACTTTGCGAGCGGCGTAATGGAAGGCTTGAGTTCCTCTTCGCCAGCACGATCCCTTCCTTGCGCGGTCGCGACAAACTCGACTGCAGTGGAGGTCGCTTTCAGTTCCACCCAACCCGCCCGCATTAGCCGGGTGACCGCCTCCACGATCATCCGACGGGGCAACGATGAGGCCACTGTCAATTCACTTGCTGTTCGACCTCTGCCCGATAGCGCTTGGAGAAGCAGATGTTCGATGACGCTCCAACGCCGGCCCTTTTCGATCTTGAACCGTCGCTTGCCGCGTAACACAGGATAAATGATATGTACCGTTGTCATCTATTTACCCCGAAATGGAAAGGGAATCACCGCGACATCCGGGTCGTCTCCTTTTTTTAGAAGCGTCATCAACGTGCGAAGGAATGTGAGGTCGAAGCCTTCCTTGTCTCCGTTGGACAAAACGTATTCGAAGAAACTGAGGCTGCCCACCAACACGAGTTGGGATTTGGCTCGGCTAAGCAACACATTCATACGGTTGCTTCTGGTAAGAAAGCCAAGAGCCTTGTCGGGATTTGTGTGCTCGTTGTTGCGCACGAGGCTGACGAGGACGCAGTCCGCTTGGCCGCCTTGGAATGAATCGACGGTTCCGCAGAATTCGTCCCCAATGGCGCGACCGAAGCCGGAGAGGTCGATCTTGGAGTCCTGCATGTCCTTTCTGAGGCGGGACTTGATCCGTCTGACCTGTTCCATATAGGGCGACAAAACGGCGAGGCTAGGCTGCTGCCGATTTGCGCGAAGCGACGCGAGAACTTGAACAACCGCCTCGATCTCTTCCTGATTATGCCAGCTTGGTCTCGAATCTTGAAAGGCCTTATGGCTGTGCGCGGCCCGCGAATACGGTAGGTCTATGAACACGACCGGGGCTTTTATTTCCCTTCCTTGCACGAAGACGGAAACTGGAGATGCCTCCATCCTGAACTTCTCGGCTCTCTTAGCATAGTCCTGTAATTCGCCACCGTAGAAGCATTGCGAAACCAACTTCGAGATCGCCGGGTGCATTCGGTGTTGTTCGTTCAAGCGCCGTGCGATCGGCCTTAGATGCGATCGGGTAGAAAGAAATTCGATGTCGTCGTCAACCAACGTGCCGAACAGAGTCAGGAACCGGAGTGCCGTGGCCGTGAGATTTCCAATATAGCTTTCATCATCGGAATTGATGTCCTCAAGCAACTCGTCGAGCGTTGCGTCCCGAAGCTCTCTGGAAATCATTTCCCTGACCGCGGAGAGAGCGTCTTTGACCTGCGAGGGGGTTTTGAGCAGGTCTACAATGCGCTCGGAGTCGAACGGCGGCAGCTGCTTGTGATCTCCGATCATCAAGCGTCGATGGGAGAGCAACATAGGCGATATCAATTCGCTTCCCGTGGCCTTCCCGGCTTCTTCCACAATGCTCCAGTCGAATAGGCCCTTGTCTTGAATCAGCGTTTCAACTGCGGCGGAGTTAGTGGTGGCGAACACGAGGTTGGCCGAACGCAATATCATGCTCTCCAGTGCGCGACGGTCAGAGGACGTCTTCAATTTGCGCTTGCTCTTGTTCTCTTGAGGCACTCCACCGTAATCGGCAGCCAGAGCGGCGATCCGTTCCCTCACGACATCGCTGCCTTCGCCGAACAGAGGGCTTTTGACCAACTGATCGATAATCTTCTTGGCTAGATAATCGGTCTCGACGCCGTCGGCTTTCCTGTCGTCTTCAACCGAGCGAGCGCGCACCGTCATAGGTGGGTCTGCTTGGTCGGCAAACAGAGGTGTAATCTCGTCCATCAAATGGTCGATGGCCGAGTTGCTCTGAGCTGTTAGAAGGAACCGGGATGTGGGCTCTTCTTGCATTCGTCTGCGCACGATCTCGCTAACCACATATGTCTTACCCACGCCCGGGGGACCCTGAAGGAGGAAGAGCGGAATCGTCGAGAAAATCTCCGCAAGTGCTTTCTGCTTAGACCGATCGAGATTTGCGAAGGCCTCGTCTTTCTCATCCAGCTTGTCTTGGCTGTCTTCGATCCGGTCGCGTGGCGCACTTAACATCCCTAGCAGTTCAGAATGCTTCCCCAACTCTCCGAGGGCGCCGAGCCGGCGCTTCAGTTGAACGACCGTTCCGGCTTGATTGAAAGCGAGGAAGCCGGTCCCAGACAGCTGAGGTGGACGAGTCCCTTCGAGTTCGAACGTTCCGTCCTGTTGGTTCTCGAGGCCCACAATCCTCCATTGCGTCATGTTGACGCTTTCACCCAGCTCACCTGCCGACAACAGTATACACGCGTTTTCCTCGCGCATCTCGCCACTGTCTATTATTCGGCTCAGTCGCTTTGCAGGAGGGTGAATGTTCAATGCATCCGATAGTCTTTCCCTGCGCAAATCGCGAACGGACCTGACCGTGACCCGATAGATGTCTCCATGGAACGAATCGTCGGGTTCGGTCCGGATCTCAATCGGGAAAATATTCGAAGCCGCGTATGCGAGTTCGAGAAGGAACAGAAGTCTGATTGCATCGAAAGAATGTTCCGCTTCCGAGCTCCCAGGATCGGTGCTTTTCAACAGCTTCAACGGATCATGCCACGAGAGCGATCTACCTCGGAGCCGTGGAAAAGATTCCTTAGCATCACGCTTGTCGATGAAGTCCAATGAGGTCAGTCTCATTGGACTACTGTTTATGACCTGCCAGAATTCTGGTGCGTAGACGTCCGCATCTTCGCACTGAGCGAAGTCCCACGTCTCTGGTTCTCCCGTACCTGGTTGTTGCCAAGCCTTGAGCCTGTAGTTCAACTGACTGCCGCAGAGAAGGAACTCCACCTTGTCGCCACCTGCCTTCCTGCTGGCAAGCAGGAACGATTCCCCAAGGTCGTTCGCAACGAAGTCAATTTGCTTGGCGGTTTCGGTGACATCGATCGATCGGCCAGATGCCTTCCTGATTTTATCCGTCAGCTTGCTGCCTTGGCCAAGGCTCAAAGCCACATATAGGTGGGCATCGCGTCTGCTCGCTTCGCCCGAATAGGAGAGGATGATTTCGTCTATTTCCTGCTTTATGAAATCGCCATCGATGTGGGAGACAGGAATCAAATCGAGCATGTATCTGAGCAGACGGACTTCGGTTGCTGAGGTGTGATCCGTGACTGCCGAAGGAACCAACTGCATGTTGGTCAGTCCTTCAGTAGGTATCTCCAAGATCCTCGCGATGAGGAAAGCCAAGTCCGCCCAGTCGCTTCTAAAGGAATACGCATATCGAACACGTGGCGCGGTCCGTAGCAGGCGGAGTCCATCCCCGGCGGTTTCCGAAATTCGCATCGACCATTCGAATCCGGTCAGTTTGAAATCGGGCTCACTGGAAAAGTTCGTCAACACCGCCCATGGATCGATGTTGCGGTGGATGGTTGCCTGTGAATGAAGCAGGTCTATCCCTTCAACCAATCTCCTGAAATTGTTCCAGAGAAGGCTGCGGTTATGAGGCAAGCGGTGTGCGGTCAGTGCGACCGGGCGGCGCCCAAGGTTCAGAAATATTTCAAGCGGAGCGGTGTCACCAGTCGCAATCGCAAGGTAGAAACCGTCGGCGTCCTGCCCGCTCGCTACGAGACGAGGCAAAAGATCAGATGCTTGAGACAAGGCCGCAAGGCTATGGATTTGCCGAATTTCGCTACGCCAAATGCCTTCGAGGTCGTGGTCGTCACGGGTGCGTTTTCTTGGCCAATGCCGAATTAAGACGCTGCTCCCGTGGCTGTCGGAGCCTTGCCATAGCGCAGGGCGACCCTTTGAATCGCTGCCGACGAGTTTTCGGTCGGCGTTGAACTGATCGAAAAATTGAATCCGTCTCGTTTTTGATTTCACAATTGATCCCCACCGCTGCGAAATAGACCGTAGCGCCCAGCGCAAGTCAACGCCGCGGTTCTAAACTACGCGGGGGTAGCTCCCAGGTAGTCGACGACCTCGACGACTTATGAGCCGGCGGATCTAAGCCGTCACTCCGGGAGTGCAATTCTAGTCGCCTGAAGTTGAAATTCCCACTGACGGTTGGCGCTATGCGGAAGCAGTGAAGCGAGGTGATATTCTCGACCGAGGGCTACTCAAGCAAATCCAGCGCTCAGAGCGCCATCGATTCGGATTAAGAAAAATGGCCCCAGTGCGCCCTAATAGCCCTCGACTCCACACAATGCTGCGGCAGCTCCTAAGCTAGAGCATATTGGCTTCGGAACGAGCCTCGCCTCGGCACTGACACTTGTTGCGCTAGGGCAAGTGAAACCGTGATCTCCTAAGGGAATCCTCAGCAAATAGGCTTCACTAGACCTCTGCTACATTTAGGAGCATTCTCCCGCTTGCTTGGGGAGAGAGGGTGTGGATAGGTCTCGTTACGACAATCGTTCTGATCGCTGGCGCAAGCGCACTGGAGCAAAACGCTCTCGTGCACTGCGGCGGGCAAGTGTCCCGCGACGGTTGATTTTCGTCACCGCGGCTGCAGTCGGTGCCTTAGCTCAGACGGTCATGATGCACAGTGACCGCTTGCCCGACCTGACCCCTTCGAGCTGGATCGAGCCAAAGCCCGCCCCCATGACCGGCGTGGCGTCCGTCATTGACGGTGACACGATTGAGATCCGCGGCCAGCGCATTCGGTTCAACGGGATGGATGCGCCAGAGAGCAAGCAATATTGCGACGATGCCAAGGGCTTCGAGTATCCATGCGGTCGGCGATCCGCCGAAGCGCTGGATAGCTTCCTCGCGGCCTCTAGGCCGTTGGCATGCATCTTTGTGACTTGGGATCGCTATCACCGCTTCGTCGGCGACTGCCGGCGCGCCGACGGCGCCAGCGTGGCGGCGTGGATGGTAGAGCATGGCCAGGCGCTCGATTGGCCGCACTACAGCAACGGCGCCTACGCGCCGCAGCAGGCCAAGGCCAAGGCGGCGAGACTTGGTCTATGGGTTGGCAAGTTCGACGCGCCTTGGGACTGGCGCGCATCGCATGGCGACGGGGCTGCGCCGTCGAGCCAGCCGCTCGGGATCATCAGTCGCAAGCTGGTCGCGCAAAGCGGCGGCCTTTCGTGCGAGCCCCGGCGATACTGCTCGCAAATCAGCTCCTGCGAAGACGCCCAATGGTACCTGCACAACTGTGCGTGGGGCCGCAAGCTAGATAGGGATGGTGACGGGGTAGCGTGCGAGACGCTTTGCTAGGGAGGGGTCCATGGATGACAAGTTTTACAACCGCGTCGGCGGCGATCGTATTTCTTCGCGGCAGATCGATGAGTTGATTGGGTTAGCGCGCGGCCTCGCTGCAGACGGAAGTATCAACAAGGCAGAAGTCGAGTTCCTTCAAAAGTGGCTGGCCGCCAATGTCGAGATTAGCGATCAGCCGATCGTCCGGACCTTGTACCGACGGGTCAATGAAATCCTTGCGGACGGGGTGCTCGATGCCGATGAACACACCGAACTTCTCGATACGTTGAACAGCTTCTCGAACCGAGATTTCGAACTCGGGGAAGTGTTGAAGCCGACCACCCTGCCCCTTTGCAATCCGCCTCCGAATTTGACCTTTGAAGGTCGGTCATACTGTTTCACCGGGACGTTCAATTATGGCCAGCGAAAATACTGCGAGCAGGCCATAGCGGATCGTGGCGGCCGCGCCGGCAGTTTAACGCAAAAGACCGACGTGCTCGTGATAGGTGCCTACGCCATGGAGTCTTGGAAGCACTCATCGTTTGGCGACAAGATTTTCAACGCGACCGCCTGGCGCGACGAGGGGTTGCCAATCTCGATTGTCGCCGAGAGCCACTGGGTCGGGTTTCTCTGACTTCGTCCGTTCGTTTGGCAGCGTCTCATACCATCAGCACCCTATTCGACCGAGGTGGAACGATGCGGCACAATGCGTTCAGCGATCAGATCCGCCTGTCTCGGCGATTTGCAGGTCGCTTCTTTACGAGCGTGATCGCGCTCGCAGTTGCAACGGCAGCTGGGTGCAGCTCCATAGACTACCAGAAGCTTACCACCGGTGAGATATCCGGCAGCTTGTTCGTGATGTGGGTAGGTGAGGGCAACAGTTCCGGTGACGGGAGTTTCCTGTTCGTGCCCGACCCTCAGGATCCCTTGATCTTCCACAGGGCAGATCCGGCAGCGCCAGGAAGCACGATCAAGCCGGGCCTCATGTACACGGACGGCGGCTCAATCCCGAAGATCGCGCAGGTCTTCAAAGGGCTGTCGCCTTGGGGCTACGCCCCAGCCTACATGATCCACGACTGGATCTTCATTGCGCATCACTGCATCGTTGACGGGAGCACGGAGAAGAGGTTCGATCAAGTTCGCGGGGTTGGCTTCGACGACTCCGCTGCGATCCTCGGTGAGGCAATCAAGGCGTTGATCGCGACGCGCCAAGTCGCGCCGAACGATGTCGCACCCACTGCCATCACGGCGGCGGTGGGAAGCGCGGTTGCCAAGAATCTTTGGGACGAGAAGGGAGCCTGCAAGTCGCTGCAGGTGAGTGCAAAAGACATTGCTTCCGCAGAGGCAGCGATACCGGGCTCCACATCCAAAGCTCAGAACCTGAGGACCTTCCAAGTACCAGAAGCCGTAATACCTTCGATCCGAGCAGTGAGGCCAGCGAAGATCATCGCTCGTCTGTCCTTCTGACCTGAGCGTCGAGCAAGCCCATGGCGGGCCGGCGTGCGGCGACCGACCGTCGAAACAGCCGTCATGGTGATCGTCATGAACTTTGCGCGAATGGCGGCCCTTATCGGAGAAGTCCGGTTTCAGCAGACGTCATAAACCAATTGAAATGGAGGTTTTGTGGTCTCGATCAATCGCGCCTGGTGGGAGCATCTCGCGCCAAAACCGATGCATCGCCGGTTTCACGAGGTTGGGACCTTGCTGCGCCAATGGTGTCGATCGGAGTATGGCGCACTCTGGCTGGGAATGGCCAAGCGCAAAGGCGGGGTGATACGGGTGAAACCGGGTCAGCTCATTCCGGTCGTCCACTTTGTTGCGCTCGGCGACATGCCGATATTCATCGCACCCCCGATGAAGGTCAGGCTCGGACACCGGATGGTGGGTTCCGATCAGTTTCTTTCGGGTCACGCTCTTGCGGAGAACGAACTTGCCCTTAGCCCGACAATTCGTCTTGATGTCGTTGAGGATCAGGCACTGCTGGCAGCTGCGGCGCGCCGGGATTTCTCCGCCCATATCCCCGGCGTGAAGAATCCAAGTCAGGTCTTCTCGGCGCCAGCGCATCTCCTTCTGGCTCCGGAATCGTTTCCGAGAAAGAGCTTCGTTCTCTATCAGCACATCTTCGGTTCAGGATCGTCTTATCCCGACGATGGGTTCTTCTATGTCGGCGTCACGACCCGTAGCTGGCAGAAGCGCTGGGCGGAACATCGACGAGCGATGGAGACCGGTAGCCCCTTGCTGTTTCACCGAAAGCTTCGCGAAGAGACAGACGCTGGCCGTGTGACCTACATCCACCACAAGGTCATGGCGATCACCGATGATATCGAACGGCTCTATGCCACGGAAGAATGGCTGGTGGATGGACATTGGCACGACCAACGGCGCCTCAATATGATCACGGGAGGCAAGTCGGGTCTGCGATATCTTCGTGAAAATGGCATGCTGGGTGATCGAGTCGTGCCGCTGCCCGATGAGCGCGACGGTATTCTCGAAAACTGGTTACGTGACCATCCCCGCAAGGGACTTCCTGCCCCTTGGGTCTCGGAAAAATGGAAGGACGACGCCTGGGCCGTCGCCCAGATTTGCGGCCGAGACGACCGCCTCTCTGTTGAGCAGGTCCGGGCTATTCGGGAGCTTGCGAAGGTCCATACAGCTGAGACCATCGCCGAACGGATAGGCGCACGGAACCGTGAGCAAGTGCAACGGGTTATCGACGGAGAGACATATACCCGAGTGATTTAGACAAGGTCGAGCATGTTGAACGTCAGGCTGAAGATCGGCCGCAAGGATAGGGGCACAGCTCGGATGAGGAGCTGGTTGACTACGCCGATTTACTCGGGATTCAATCCTGCTGACTTCGCTGGTAAAGTTCGAAGACCCATGGTGAGTGGTGGTGTTCCTGATAGACCAGGCTGAGGTGTTTTTTCGGGCGCGTCACTCCGACGTAAAACAAGCGCCTGGCCTCACGAAGGCTCGCGGGAGTCTGCTTGTCGCGCGTGCTCGGAATGTCGGAAGCGTTTACTCCATACACGATGACCGCATCGAACTCCCTGCCTTTGGCGCTGTGCAGGGTGCTCAGGTTGACGCGACCTGATCCCTCGACCCGCCCGGCGAAGTGCGCGAGGGGAAGATCGAGGTCTCGGGCCGCATCGGTGTTGGCGATCATTTCCCCACAGACGTCCCATTCCTGTTCGGAGTTGCGCGCAATGTTGCGCCACGGCGTAACAAGTTCACGAGAAAAGCGCTGGAGCCAGACGTGGGTCGTCTCGACGCTTGCGAGCGAGGCGTTGAGAAACTCCATGAGTTGCACGGACAACTCCTGCTCCTCGCGTTCGCTGGCGTGGCGCCCATAGACCAGCGTCACCGCTTGCGACAGCAACCGCGCGTATGGCGGTTCGGCATCGCGCCAGCCGCCGGTGATCCAGCGAGCGCACTCCTCGATGAAGCGCGCCAGCCGGGAACTTCGCTTGACCAGGGCATTCATGTCGGTCCGGACAAAAGGGATCCCCGCCTCTTTCAAGGCGGCCGCCACCTTGTCGCCGAGCCAGGCGGCACGATAAAGAACCGCGATTGTTCCGAGCTCGAACCCTTGCTCCACAAGCTTGGGAATGATCGTGTTGGCGACCGCTTCAGCCTGATTGTCGTGTCCGTAGGGAACCGGCCAGAAGTTCAGATCGCCGTCGGGCGCGCCGTCGATGCCATGATAGTCGCGCTCCTCGCCAAGCGCGCCGAGCGACGCGCGGATGATCTTTGCACCGGATCGATAGTTGAAGCGAAGCCTGATCGTACGCACATCGGGCCGGCGCGTCAGGCTTTCGAGCAATTCGGGATTGGCGCCGGCGAAGGCGTAGATCGATTGGTCGGTGTCGCCGACCGCGAAGAGCCGAATTCCGCCTTCGAAGCAGAGCACCAGGACGAGTTCATGCAGCGCGTGGCCCAGGTCCTGGTATTCGTCCACAAACAATATAGGAAAGCGAGCGCGAAGCGCGTCGCGAATCCAGCCATTTTCCTTGATCATGCGATAGGCGATCAGGGGCATGTCGTCGAAGTCGATCAAGCCTTGCCGGTGCAGTTCCGCCTCGTACGCTTCGATGAAATCGGCCAGCTCCGGATTGTGTCCCCGCCATTCAGGCCGCGTGCGGTCGACATCGCGAAGGCGCTTTTCCGAAGCGAACTTCCATCGGTCGTGCGGGTTGCCGTAACCGTCGATCGAGTTCCTGTAGGCCGTTTCAACCGTCGCTTTCATCTGCGACTTGCTTGCGACCTTGAAGTCTGCCGGAAGCCCAATGGGTACGCAACGCGCGTAGGGGCTGATAACCTGGCGCAGCGCGAAACTGTGCACGGTGCCGATGAAAGCGCGGTCGCCCGGCGTGATCCCGAGGCGGGCGAGCCGCGTTTCCAGTTCGATCGCGCAGTCGTTGTTGTAGGTAATACAGGCAACACCACGCGGTTCGGGAATATCCTGCGTCTTGGTCTTCCCGCTCCCCGGACCGGCCAGCACTACGCAATGACCCTTCTCCACGACCGCGGCTGCCTGCTCCGGGTTGCCCTTTAGGTCAGCCAACGCCTGAACAAGGGCCAGGTCGCTAAGCACTGGAGACCAGCGTGACGAGGCCGGCGAGGGCGGCGGCGATGTAGGGGGGGCGGTGGGAGACCAGCGGCTTTTTTCGCCAGCCGGGCACCGAGTCGTCCCTTGCCGACGCTTCCAACCATCGCGAGCAGCTGCTCGGCATCGACTGGCGTGCCTGCACGCCAGTCGGCAATTCGCTTGGTCCGCACGGACCCGAAATCCTGGTCGCTGAGGATGTCGAGGAGCGGGCTCAACAGGGCGGGCGTGTTGGCGACGGAGACTTCGAAGGTCCGATCGTTGAGAAAGACGCTGGTCGTCATCGCACCGGCACTGAATGCCGCATAGTCCTTTCCCTCCCACTCCGCCAGTTGCGCCGGCGTCAGTGGGGGCTTGCCGCGGATGGTGAGCATGTCTGCCCAGAGATCCATAGTGCGTTTCTTGCCGAGAGGCGGTTTGGTGCCGTCCAGAGGATCCCAGTCAGTGATGACGCAATAGGGCAGCGCCAGCGCCTCGGCGAGCTTGACATAGGGGCGGAAGTTCGTGCCGGCGACGTTGCAGACGGTGATACCGAGATCGTCAAGCGAATGGCCGAGGGACGACGCGAAGACGGGCATGAGCGCCTCTTCCGCATCGCCCTCGACAAAGATGGCGCCACGCGCGAACAGCAACTCGGCGCGTGTCGCGTCGAGATAGTTCTCGAGATCGTCAAGCTCGTCGGGTGTCACCGGAAGATGCGCCAATGAGAATGCCTGCGTCGCGCCCCCTCTCCTCTTCAGCTGGACGAGTGACCGCAACGGGGCGACCGCAGCCAGGGTGGGCGAGTGGCTGGTGACTATCATGGCCTGAGCGGCCTCGGCATTACCAAGCAGCTTGGAAAAAACCGATCGCTGCAGGTGCGGGTGAAGATGGGCTTCCGGCTCCTCGATGCACAGCAGCGAGAAATTGCGTTCGTTCTTCTTCCGGCGCCACGCGAATTCCGCAAGCTTCAGTGCCAGCAGAGCAACGTTCGCCGATCCGAGGCTGGCCTCCGCGATGCCGCGCTTGCCGCCGTCGATGTACATCGCGATAGCCCGGAAAAGGCGAAGCGGGTCGGCGGGCGCGAATCTCAAACGGGCGTCGATGTCATGCGCCTTTCCGGACAGGTAGGCGATACCGGCGCGCAGTTCATCTTCAAGCGTCTTCATGGTCGGAAAGGTTTCAAGCGCCTTGCTCGCTTTGTCGAGCTCGGCCGCCACGGCGTCGAGTTCGGGGCGGCTAATGCCCGAGACGGCCTCTTCGAGGAGATGGCGCAGCGGAGAGGCTCGCCAGCTACCGAGATGACCTTCGGCGTCGCGCAAGGCGTCGAGCAGATCGATCGTAATGCGGCGGCGCACTTTGCTCGGCAGCGATCGCGTTTCATCGCCACCACCGAAGACCAGGAACTCGCAGTCGGCGCTGGATTGCGGCGGGCCCGTAACGTCCGACTTTTTGCGAAACACATAACTAAGCTGTGCGATCGTCGGATCATGGCGCGCCCGGAAATCGGTCAATAGCGCGGTCAGCGCCATGTCCGTGGCGAAATCGGAGATTTCCAGATGCACCTCGATGGGCGCGGTATAGTCGGCCGGCCCGCCATCCCAGAAATCGGTGAGCTTCAGTTGCCGTGCCGAATCGGGCAGGGTCGGATCGAGGATGAGCTGAATGGCGAAGAGCAGATTGCTCTTGCCAACACGGTTCTCGCCGAGCAGCACGACATTGCCGGCCAGCGCGACGTCGATCGACTGGAAGTTCCTAAAATTCCTGATGCTCAGCTTGCTCAGCCGCATTTCCGTCCCCAATGCCCGAAGTTTTTCTTTGCCTAAGCTTCAATAGCCGGTGATCTTGGGCGATCACAGTGCCCTGTTGGAACAACAACACGAAAACACGATGCCGAGTCGCTCCACTTACGTCGTCGATGGTATGTTGGCGCTTCGCAGCGCCCGCGCCGCTGCGGCGCGGGGCGGAGCGATCGGTCGCGAGATCGTAACTCTGCCTCTGCTTGCGGCGCGGCTGGTTGGTGGTTTTGCCACACCTGCCGGCACCGATGTTCTCTATCCGGCAATCCAGGCCGCGCTGGCTTCCGAAAGCTTTGGCGATATCGGAATGGTGGCGGCGTTGCCGGGGATGCCGCGTGCGGTTCTGCACGCGCTCGATTGCGCCTGGCGGGCGGATCTCGATCTGTCGTCATTGGCAGGCGAGGTGCCGAGGTTTGACGATCTTCATCGCGTCGAGACCTACGTTCGCGATCACATCTCACCCGCGCATATGCTGCCGCGCGATCTTCGTGATGCAGCCGCCAGGCGGATCGATCGTGCGCGTAGCCTGCTGGGTCCGGTCACGCTTTCGGGAGTGGTGGACGTCGATCCGCTTTGGCTGTCTCTTCTCAATGACCTCGCTCGCGTCACCGACATTACTTGGGAACTGCCGGCGCCTGCCGAGCACGCATGGTTTAGAGGGTCGATCCAAAGAAGGGCTGCGACTACTCCGGTCCGTAAATCCGCCGAGGCGAGCGCGGACCCGAAGTCGGAGGTTATCGAGGCGCTGCGCTGGACCCGGCAGTTGCTGGCGACCGGAAAGGTGCAAGCGCGAGACATCGCGATCGCCGCGACTTCGACACAGGACTGGGACGATCACTTTCTGGCCTATGCGAGAAGTGCCGGATTGCCGTTGCATTTCTCTCATGGGGTGCCCGCTTTGAGCACGCCGGAGGGCCAGGCCTGTGCCGCCCTGGCCGACACTCTCGCAAACGGGCTCAACCAGGAACGGGTCTGGCGCTTGATCCGACGCCTCCCCGCGCACCCGTTCGCCAGCCGGCTGCCGCCGGACTGGTTCGCCGCAATCCCGCGAAGCGCCGGCTTGCGCAGCCTCGACCAGTGGCGAGAAGTTCTGGCCACGGCGAGGCCGCGGCGAGACGACGGCGAATTGGCCGAGCAAATCCTGCTTCCCGTTCTCGAACTCCTCGCGCGCGGCGCCGACATAGCGGCAGAGGCCGGAGCGCGGTTGCTAAGCGGCGCCAGCCTAGCGATGTGGGAGGAGGCTCTGCGAAGCGCCCCGGCACAAGCCATCGCGCTCTCCTTGCAAGCGCTGCGCGTCGCCGACCAGCGTGATCCGGCCAACAGCGTCGTCTGGTGTCCCGCATCGCAACTGGCCGCATGTCCGCGCCCGTATACGCGGCTGCTCGGCCTCACCAGCCGATCCTGGCCGCGTTCGGAAAACGACGACCCGCTGCTGCCGCACCATTTGCTCGACCGCCGCAGGCTTCATCCCGTGGGGGTCGCCGAGCTCGACCGGCGCCATTTCGAGGTCATCCAGGCGCACACCCATGAACAACTCGTCTTGTCCCGCTCGCTGCGCAACCCCAAGGGCGGCGTTCTGTCACCCAGTTCGCTCTGGCCTTCGGCAGAGATCGTGTACAAGCGCGATCGCATTCCGGAACATGCTTTCAGCGAAGCGGACCGGCTTTTGGCGAGACCCCGCGATGCCGGCCAACTCGCCCATGTTCGCCAAAGCCAGCTATGCTGGCGCAACTGGCAACGGCCTTCGATATTGACGCCGCATGACGGCCTTTCAGGAGCCAATCATCCGGCGATTGAGAGAGCCTTGACGCGGGTTCAGTCGACGACATCGCTCCAGAGGCTGTTGCGAGATCCGCTCGGGTTCGTCTGGCGTTACGCTCTGGGCTGGCGCTCTGTCCGGTTCCTATCCGACCCGCTGCAGCTCGGTGCGGCCTCGTTTGGCGAACTGGTTCATGAGCTGATCAGCGGCGCAATCATAGCGCTCGAGCCGACGCCGGGATTTGCGCGCGCCAGCGCCGATGAGATCGAAGCCGCGATCGCCGTTGCGTCGACGGCGATCCTGCACGCATGGCCACTACAGCGTTCCGTTCCGCCACCCATCCTGTGGCGGCATACGGTGAGCGAGGCCGCGCGTCGCACTGCCAGAGGCCTCAACGCCGATGATCAGGTCAGATCCGATACGCGCAGTTGGACGGAGGTGCCGTTCGGGCAAGGCGGCGGCGCCGGGGAAGGCGCGCCGTGGGACACGACGATCACGGTCCCGATCGAGCAGACTGGCCTGGTGTTCGGCGGCCGCATGGATCGGCTCGATATTCGCGCCACCGGCGACGGCGCTCGGATCACCGACTACAAGAGCGCGAAGCCGCCTCCGAGACCTCAACGCATTGCGTTGGGCCAGGGGCGAGAGCTGCAGCGCGTTCTTTATGCAATCGCGGCCCGTGCGCTGCTGCCTGAAGTCAGGACCGTGGTGGCGCGCCTGGTCTATCTCGCCGACGATCCGGCAATCTTCGAGCTCAAGGGCGACGAGCTCGATGCGGTGGTCGGCGAGGCGGCGGGGGTTCTGTCGGCGGCCATGACCATCCTGCGCAGCGGCCGGATCGCGCCGCGTTGGGAGCAGGACGCCGATTACGACGATATGCGCCTCGCGCTTCCTGCCGATCGCGAGACTTATCTGCGCCGCAAGGCTTCAGAGTTCCGGGCAGCCAACCAGCCGCTCAACAAGCTCTGGAGTGCCTCGACATGACGCTCGCCGATCAGGAGGCCCGGCGCCAGGCCATGACCGATTTTTCCTCGATCCTGTTGGTCGAAGCGGCCGCGGGAACGGGCAAGACCTCGCTGATGGCCGGTCGTGTGGCGATGATGCTGGCGGCCGGCCGCCACCCTGGCGAGATCGCCGCCATCACCTTTACCGAGCTCGCCGCGAGCCAGCTCGCGCGCCGGATCAGGGAAACGGTCGATAAGCTGCTGGCGGGCGATGTTCCCGCGTTCATTGAGGCGGTTCTTCCGCAGGGCCTTTCGGAGCAGCAGCGCGAGGCGCTTGTCGTCGCCTTTCCCCGGCTCGACGAGCTCACGGCGACGACAATTCACGGATTTTGCCAGTCGGTCATCCGCAGCCATGGCGTCCAGGCCGGGCTCGACCCCGGCGCCCGTGTGGTCGATGCCACCGTCGCCGACAATCTATTCATGGCGGAGCTGTCGGCGTGGTTTTCGCATCGGCTCGCGGCCGATGCCGCGGAAGGCGACCCGATTGTCGTATTGGCTGAAGAGATTCCGCTTCAGGTGGTGAATCTCATCCGTGAACTCGCGAACCTTCGGCGCAAGCATCCCGACGCCCAACCGATCCGTCCGTCCGCCGGCGCGCGGCCCGACATTGATTTCGTCCAGGCGGTCGACGATTTCGACCGGTGGCAGGCGAGCGCCGAACCCGACAAATGGCTTTCCGACATCGCGCACGAATTGGGCGGGCTTGCGCAGCGATATCATGACTGCCTCGCAAGCAAAGAGAGTTTCCGAGCCCTGTGGCGCCTCTGCGATCCGGGAACCGGCCTTCTCTTCGAGCGCAAAGGCCTGCAGCTAAAAACCTACGATGAGGCTGCGCGGGGCTTCGGCGCTCACCGCAATGATGTCGGTTCAAATTATGGCCGGGAGCTTTATGAAACCGTCGTCACCGCCTGGAGCGAGCTCGTCGGTCATATCGCCAGCACGTTGGTGTGCTCGCTGTCGACCTCCCTCGACCAGTTGCTGGAAAGCTATCAGGCGCGCAAGCGCGCTGCCGCCGTCCTGGATTTCGACGATCTGTTGATTCACGTCCGCTCGCTGGTCCGCGACCATGACGAGGTGCGCCAGGCCATCGGCCAGCGCTATCGCTACATCCTGGTCGATGAGTTCCAGGACACCGACGGCATCCAGAACGAGATCCTGTTCTCGATCGCCGCGACCCAAGCGCGGCCAGGACAATGGGAGAAGTCGGAGCTACGGTCCGGAGCGCTCTTCCTCGTCGGCGATCCGAAACAGGCGATCTATCGCTTTCGCGGCGCCGACATCGAAGCCTACGAACTCTGCCGCCAGCTGATCGACGGCCAGGATCATGGTGCGGTGCTTGAGATCACCGCTAATTTCCGATCGCTGAAACCGATCATCGAGCATGTCAACGCCTGCTTCGAGCCGGTCTTTGCCAAGCCCTCGCAGCCCCGATATGTCGCGCTCGCACCGACCCTCTTCGAAGCGTCGCACCTGCTTCCCTGCGTCGCCCGCTTCACCGTCGAGGTGGCTACCGAGGGTCGCATCTACGCGGAAATGTTTCGCGAGACCGAAGCCGAGCGCGTTGCCGACATTTGCGCTGCCTTGATCGGCAATGTGTCGATAAAACGTGCGGACAAGACATCCACTCCGCTGCAGGCCGGCGACATCGCGCTGCTCTCTCCGGGACACACGGAGCTGTGGCGTTACGAGCGAGCGCTTGAGCAGCGCGGCCTCGCGGTATCCTCGCAAGCCGGCCAGACTCTGATGCGGCGGCAGGAAACGCAGGACATTCTGGCGTTGCTACGGGTCCTGGCGGATTCCTCCGACACGCTGGCCTTTGGCGCGCTGATGCGAGGGCCGCTGGTGGGCCTGAGCGAACAGGAACTGCTGGACATCACCTCAGCCCTTGTCGAGCAAGCCGACGGCCAACGCTTTTTCACTGTGCGGACGGATCCCGAGCTCGTGCAGCATGCTGTCGCCAGAGATATTCTCGTCGAGTTGCAGCGGCTTCGTCGGCGCGCCTCAATCGTGACCCCAAGCCTGATTTTGGCGGAGGCCATCGAACGCCTGAATGTTCGCGTGATCATGGCAGCGCGACATCGCAACAGAAATGCCCGCGCGCTCGTCAACCTCGACGCATTGGTCGAGAGGGCGCGCGGCTACTCGATCGCTGGCCTGCGCGCTTTCATTCGCGATCTGCAGGAAGATTGGGAGCGCAAGGCCCGGGCGCAGGAAGGACGCATCGATGCTGCCAAGGATGCCGTCGAGATCGTCACCATTCATAGCGCTAAGGGATTGGAGTGGCCAATTGTCATTCCGGTCAATTCGACGACCGAACTCTACCGGCCGGATCAGTTCGTGCATCGGCAGTCCGACAACACGTTGCACTGGATGCTGGGGGGCGTCGCGCCGCCGGAGCTGGCTGCAGCGCGCGCCGCGGAAAGCCTGGAGGATGCCAATCAACGTGAGCGTATCTGGTACGTGGCTTGCACGCGGGCACGGGATCTCCTGATCCTTCCCCACATCCCCCAGGCGTCCAAAGATTCCTGGTTCAGCTCGATAGACCTGCGTCAGCTGGACATTCCCGAGCTGGACCTTACGTCCTTTGCGCGGCGCGAAATGCCGGCACCGGCGTCTCTGACCAACGAGCAGTCTTCTGATATTTTTGCCGCCGAGCAGCGGTGCGTCGAGGAAAGCGCGCCGCCGATAGTGTGGCGCCGGCCCAGCGAACATGATGCCGATCGACTCGGCGACCCTCTCGAGGGCGTCGTAACTTCGGAGAGCCACATTGAGCATTTCGAGGTGGTCGGTGCCGGCGCCCGCCGCGGCGTCATCCTTCACAAGCTGATGGAAGAGCTTCTTACCGGTGAGCTCGCGGGAGAACTCGGTGCAAGCGTTGACCGCGCTCGCGAACTGCTCAATCAATTGGTGACCGACGTAAATGACGATGAACCTCAGCCCGATCCTTATGAGATGGGAGCAGCGGCGCTCCGCGGGCTCGCTTTGCCGCAGATTGCCGAACTGCGGCCTCACCTTGTGCCCGAAATCGCAATCTGGGGGCGCGACGAGGCGAGCCTTATTGCCGGGCGGGCCGACGCTTTGACGATCATCGAAGACCGTGTCGACGCTGCCATCGATTGGAAATCCGACGTTCATCCCGCACCTGCTGTGCGCGAAGCACATGTGCGGCAGCTGCGTGACTACCTGTCTGCGACCGGTGCCGTGCGTGGCGCAATCGTCTATCTGACAAGCGGCGAGATCGCGTGGGTTGTCCCGCCGTGACGGGATCATCTATTCGTCGAGGAAGCCGTTGGCGCCATCTTCTTGGACATCTGCAAATCCTGGGATGATGTTACCGGCGAGGAGCTTCTCCTTCGACAGCAACCCGGCGTCCTCAAGCGCCTCGAAATCCGGCAGCTGGCGCAGCGTGTCGAGCCCGAACTGCGACAGAAAATTTTTGGTCGTCACATAGGTGTAGGGCGCGCCGGGCTGTGGCGAACGTGGACCCGAAGCGATCAGGTCTTGCGCGCGCAGCACGCCGATCAGGTCGCGCGACACCTCCTTGCCGAAGAAGGACGACAGCTCGCCACGGGTGATCGGCTGGAAATAGGCAATGCACATGAGGACGAGACCCTCCGCCTGCGACAGCTCTTTTGTCCCCTCGCCCGCCGCCTTGCCGAAGGCGGCGTGGATGACTTCGCCAAAAACTTTTTTGGTCCGGTGCTGCCAGCCGCCGGCGACCGCAACCAGCTCGTAGGGGCGGCCGGCGAGCTCGGCGCGGATGTCGTCGATGACAAGGTCGAGATTGCAGTTCTTGCCGACGACCCGCGCCAGCACCTCGCGCGACACCGGTTCGCTGGCGGCAAAAATGACCGCTTCGACGCGGCCCATCCATTCGCGCCAGCGCAGTTCCGCCGGCAGATGTTCCAGTTCGGTGTCGAGCAGCGCCGGCTGATCGTTTGGATTACGGCGGGCGGACGCTTCGCTCATCGCTACAACCCAAACAGCCGGAATGTGGGGCGGCCGGAGAGCTCGCGCACGGCCTCCAGTTGCTGCAGTCGCTCGAACAGCCGCCGCGATGCAAAGCGCGACAGATTCTTCGTCGTCAGCGATCCGGAGACGGCGTCTTCACTGAGCAGCAGAAAGATTACGTCGCCGGCGCCTTTGGCGCGCAATTTTGGCGCCAGCGCCAGGAGTTTTTCGGCCCGGCGCGACAGCTCGGCGGCCAGCCGGCAGGCGTCTGCCCCCGCCGCCACCAGCGCCAGGCAAACCGCCCGCTCAAAATTCTCGCCCCCGGGTCGGATGCGCCTGCCGCCGGCCTCGCCGCGAAAGACCGAAGCAAAAACCTGAGCCATCAGCAGCGGCAGCGGCTGCGGCCAGCCCAGGCGTTGCGCCAGCACCAGGTCAGCGAGCCACCAGGCAAGAAGCTCGGCATCGGGACGCATGGCGACGACCTCAGCGGCGATCGCCGCCGCGGCGAACGGCGCTGGCCGCCCCGAGCGCGCCAGGTCGTCAATGTGTTCACAAAGCCCGGCCAGCGCCTCGCCGTCCCAATGGAGGCCAAGCTGGTCGAGTATCTTCTCGAGCCGGTCGGGCGTAGCGGCGGGCGGCTGCCCAGCCAACTGCCGCCACGCGCCAAGGATGGCGCCGGCGGGGCCGGGGTCGGCGCCGGCCGGGCGCAGGTACCAAGCGTCGCGCAGGGCGGCCTCGTCCTCCGCCCGCCCAGCCAACCGCATGCTGGCGGCGGCACAGCGAAGCGCCAGCCGCTGGCGCCAGGCGCCGTCCCAGCCGGCTTGCGTGCGCGCGAGCGTGTCGAGCGCGCTCAAGGCGGCGCCGGCCCGAAATGCGGCGTCGGCGTTGGTAACGACGGCGCCGTTGGCCAGCGCCCAGGCCGGGACGGCCGGCGAGAGAGCGGGAACGGTGGCGACGGGGTCGAGGCGAATCATGATTTTGGAGGGTAAAGCGGCTGTGCGCTTTTCGCCATCAATATTGCACCAAAACGCACAGCCCGTCGTACCAACAGAATGAACGATAATGTTGCCTTATCATTCGTTGTTTACGAGCCTACGGAGCCATGGTAGAATACACCCGAAAGGTAGAATTTTGGAGTCTTTCGTGTCCCTGAACATCAAAAATCCGGCCACCGTCGCTCTCGCCGATGAACTCGCACGCCGCCAGGGCGTCAGCAAGACGGCAGCCATCCATCAGGCCCTGAGCGAGCGGCTGCATCGCTTGGGCTTTGGAGAGACCGCTCAGGAGCGTCTGCTGGCAGAATTGCGCGCCATCCGAGAAAGAGTGGCACGATTGCCCGAACTGGATAGTCGCAGCGACGAGGAGATCATCGGGTACGACGAGCATGGAATCCCGAACTGATGGTGATCGACACCTCAGCTGTTGTAGCGATCCTTCGGAGCGAGCCTGAGGCAGCAAGGCTGGAACGAGCGCTGGTCTTGGACCCAATCCGTCTGGTCCCGGCAACCTGCGTGCTCGAGGCACGCATGGTGCTGGTCAGCAGGCGCGGCGAACACGCATTGGCCGAGATCGATCTTTGGCTGCGCAAAATCGAGGCCGACATCATTCCTGTCGACTCCGAATTGGTTGATCTGGCGACCCAAGGTTGGCTGACCTACGGCAAGGGCCACCACCCGGCGGCGCTGAATTTTGCCGATTGCCTGTCCTATGCTTTGGCAAAGCGTGCAGATGAACCGCTGCTTTTCATCGGCAAGGACTTCTCCCAAACGGATATCGAAGCGGCATGAGCATGGCTGGCGACGCGCAACGATCATCCGCTGCTTCCGGCGATGACGACATGCCCGACATCGTCGATATCGTCATGCAGATGGGCGATGCCGACCTAGCCTCGTCCCCCTCCCCTTCCAGCCATTGCCAATCCCAGCCTGCCTGCGCAGCTT